>JBBQXV010000041.1:0-44191 GCA_038209335.1 Polyangiales bacterium
CTGCCCGACCGGCGTCGCCGGTGACAGCACGATGAGGTTCCACGCCGGGTAGAACGCGCGCCCCCAGAGGACGAGCGTGTTGAGGAGCAGCACCATGAACCCGGTGAAGATCAGCTTGTGAGCGATCCCGGCCGGGTTGTAGTAGTCCATTTTCTCCTGGCGAAAGGCGTACTGCCACGTGCCGAGGAGGCGCTGCTTCAGGTGATCGAGGCGGTCGCTGTTCGCGCCGGGACGACCGACGCCGAGGAGCTGCCAACGCCGGCTCGCGGACCACGCGAACATGGCGAGCGCGCCGACCAAGATCGAGAGCATCGCAATGGGGCCCATGGGGGTCTCTTATAGGGTCGGGGCGCGGCGCGTCAAATGGCGTCGATTGCTGAAATAAAGAGACGCTGAATGTAGAAGGGACGTCGTGCGAATCCATTCCATTGCTCCGCTCGTCTCTTTGGTCGTGCTGTCGGTGGCTTGCGGTGGCGAATCGCCCGTCCCGGTCGCGCCTCGCCCCGTCGCACCCGTCGCGTCGAGCGCGCCGACGGCGACCGCGCCGCCCGATCCGGGCACGCCGGTCACGTCGGATCCGACGGTGCTCACCGAGGATCAGCGCACGCGAGACAAAGCGCTCGCTCCGAAGGCCCTCGCCATCCTCGATGCGTACGGCAACTTCGATCCCGTGCTCGCGCCGGGGGGGAAGAAGCTTCTCTTTCGCTCGAACCGCGGCGGGCTCCCCGAGGCGTACCTCGCCGATCCGAGCAAGCCGGCCGATGCCCCCACGAAGATCATCGGCGGTCCGGAACGCGTGCAGTTTGCAACCTTTACCCGCGACGGCAAGCACGTCCTCTTCCAGAAGGACGAAGGGGCCGACGAGAACTTCCGCATCTTCCGCGCGTCGCTCGACGGCACCGACGTCGTCAACCTCACGCCGGGCGAGAAGGCGCACCGCGACCCGCCGATCCTGCCGCGCGGCAAGCCCACGACCATCGTCTACTCCGCGCGGAAGACGAGCGCGCCCGACTCGCAGGTCATCGTGCAGAGCATCGGGGGCGGCGAGCCGAAGGTCGTCTTCACCGATCCGGGTCCGTCGTTCGCGGTCGACGCGTCGCCGGACGCGTCGCGCGCGCTCTTGCTTCGCATCGTGTCGCTGAGCGATCAGGTCCTCTTCGAGATCGATCTCGATCCGAAGGCGAAGCAGCAAGCTCGTCGCCTCTATCCGGCCGAGGGGAAGCACGCCGTCGTCAGCGCCGCGAGCTACTCCTCCGACGGCAAGCGCATCCTCGTCGCGACCGACGAAGGGACGGAGATCTCGTCGCTCCTCGCGCTCGACGGTGCGTCGCTCGCGGTGAAGGCGCAGTACAAGCAGGCCGATCCGGCGACCGCGCAGATCGAGAACATCGAGGTCTCGCCGCGCGGCGACCTTCTCGCGGTTGGCATCGACGCCGGCAACCACAAAGAGGTCCGCATCCTCGACGCGAAGACGCTCGCGCCGAAGAGCGCGGTGAAGGCCCAGCTCGGGACGATGACGCTCGGACCGTTCACCGACGACGGCAAGAGGTTCACGTTGGTCCAGTCGCTCGCCGACACGCCGACCGACGTGTTCGTCGTCGACGCAGCGACGGGCGCGACCAAACCGCTTCGCGACGACAAACGCGCGGGCCTCTCCGACTTGCCGGCGGTCACCACGTCGATCGAGAACGTGAAGGCGTTCGACGGCCTTCAGATTCCGGTGAACGTGTCGCTGCCGAAGGGGATCGATCCGTCGAAGAAGCTGCCGACGATCGCGTCGTTCCACGGCGGACCGGCCGCCAGCTCGTCGATCGCGTGGAGCTACTTCGTCCGCTTCTTCACGTCGCAGGGCTTCGCGGTCATCGAGCCGAACATCCGCGGCTCGACCGGCTTCGGCCGTGCGTACGAGATGGCCGACAACAAGGAGAAGCGCGTCGACGCGCTGAAGGACGTCGAGGCGGTGAACCAATGGGCGCGCTCGCAGCCCTGGTGCGACAAGGATCGCCTCGTCATCTTCGGCGGGAGCTACGGCGGCTACCTCGTCTTGATGGGACTCACCCGACAGCCGACGCTGTGGCGCGCGGGGATCGATCTCGTCGGGATCTCGGATCTGAAGACGTTCTTGAAGTCGACCGATCAGAGCATCCGCAGCGCGTTCGTCGACGAGTTCGGCGATCTCGACAAGGACGCCGCGCTGCTCGCCGAGTTCAGCCCGAGCCGCGACGTCGACAAGATCGTCGCGCCGCTCTTCGTCTACCAAGGGCAAAACGATCCGCGCGTGCCCCGCCCCGAGTCCGACGCCATCGTGCGTGTCATGCGGACCCGAAAAATCCCGGTCGAATACATGGTCGCGGCCAACGAGGGGCACTCGCTCGATCGCAAGGAGAACCGGGTCGAGTTCTTGACGCGGGTCACCCGCTTCCTACGCGACGAGCTGAAGATTCAGTGACAATGACGCGACTTGGCGTGCGTGACGCCGGGCCTGCAGCTAGGTTGTCGGCCTCAATGTCAAAACACCACGCCTTCCTCGCGCTCCTTCCTCTTCTCCTCTCTTCCGCGCTCGTCGCTGCATGCGCGTCCAGCAACGACGCTCCGGCGGGAGCGGCGACGTGTGGAAACGCGACGGTCGAGACCGGCGAAGAGTGCGACGACGGCAACACGACGGCCGGCGACGGATGCTCGGCCACGTGCACGAACGAGGGCGGTCCCAACTGCGGCAACGGCGCGGTCGACCCGGGCGAAGAGTGCGACGACGGAAACAAGACGAGCGGCGACGGCTGCTCGAGCGCGTGCAAGACCGAAGGCGGCGGGCCGAACTGCGGCAACGGCAAGCTCGACACCGGCGAAGAGTGCGACGACGGCAACAAGACGAACGGCGACGGGTGCGAAGCGAACTGCAAGAAGACGCCGACCGCGGAGACCGTTTGCAAGACGATCCCGCCGATCGCGTCGGGCACGTGCGCGGTCACCGCGGGGAGCGCGGCGAAGCTCATCAGCGGCACCGTCCTCACGCCGGGGATGATCTTCCGCGGCGGCTCGGTGCTCGTCGACGCCATGGGGAAGATCGCATGCGTCGGTTGCATGTGCGACGCGATGGGCGCGGGCGCGACGACGATCGTCTGCCCGACCGGCGTCATCTCGCCGGCGCTCATCAACACGCACGACCACATCACGTATGCGCAGAACCCGCCGTACCACGACACCGGCGAGCGCTACGAGCACCGCCACGATTGGCGCTCGGGGAAGAACGGCCACACGAAGATCACGACGCCCGGAAGCGCGACGCCGGATCAGGTTCGCTGGGCCGAGCTGCGATTTCTCCTCGGCGGCGCGGCGTCGACGGTCGGATCGGGGAGCGTCGCGGGACTCTTGCGAAATCTCGACAAGGCCCCCGACGAGATCGGCCTCGCGCAGACGCCGGTCGACTTCGATACGTTCCCTCTCGGCGACTCGAACTCGACGCAGCTCGCGTCCGGGTGCGGGTACCCCGCGATCAAGACGACGGCGTCGATTGCCGCGGACGATGCGTTCTTGCCGCACGTCGCCGAAGGCATCAACGCATTCGCGCTCAACGAGTTCACGTGCATGAGCTCGACGATGGGTGGCGGGCAGGATCTCGTTCAGGCCAAGACGGCGATGATCCACTCGATTGGCCTCACGGCGGCCGACTACGCCGACATCGGCAAGCAGGGCGGCACGGTCATCTGGTCGCCGCGATCGAACATCACGCTCTACGGCGACACGGCGAACGTCGCCGAAGCGGCGCGCCTCGGCGTGCGCATCGCGCTCGGCACCGATTGGATCGCGACCGGATCGATGAACCTCGAGCGCGAGCTGAAGTGCGCCGACAGCTTCAACAGGACGTACCTCGGCAACTATTTCACGGACGAGCAGATCTGGCGCATGGTCACCGTCGACGCGGCGCGCGCGACCGCGGTCGACGACGTGATCGGGACGCTCGCGAGCGGCAAGGTCGCCGACGTCGCGATCTTCGACGGCAAGACGCACAAGGATTTCCGCGCCGTCATCGACGCCGATCCGCAGGACATCGTCATGGTCATGCGCGGCGGCACGCTCCTCTACGGCGACGACACGATCGTGACGACGGTGCCGAGCACCGGCATGTGCGACGCGCTCGACGTGTGCGGCACGCCCAAGAAGGTCTGCGTCCAGGCCGAGTTCGGGAAGAGCCTCGCGGCGCTTCAGACGGCGGTCGGCACGACGATCTATCCGGCGTTCTTCTGCGGCGCGCCGATGAACGAGCCGACGTGCACGCCGAAGCGGCCGACGTCGGTGATGGGATCGACCGTGTACACCGGCGTCGCGTCCGCGACCGACGGCGACGGCGACGGCATCGCCGACGCGATGGACAACTGCCCCAAGGTCTTCAACCCGATCCGTCCAATGGACGGGATGAAGCAGGCCGACGCCGACTCGGACGGCGTGGGCGATGCGTGCGACGTGTGCCCGCTCGATGCGAACACGACGATGTGCAAGAAGTTCGACGCGAACGACTCGGACGGCGACGGCATTCCGAACACGACCGACAACTGCCCGACCAAGGCGAACCCGACGCAAGTCGACGCCGACATGGACGGCAAGGGCGACGCCTGCGACTCGTGCCCGATGGCGGCGAACCCGGGGAACGCAGGCTGCCCCGCGACGATCTACGACATCAAGAAAGGGACCATCGCCGTCGGCGCGTCGGTCTCGCTGACGAACGCGCTCGTCACGGCGCGCAACGCGACCGGGTATTTCCTTCAGGTGAAGTCGACCGACACCGGCTACATGGGCTCGGACTTTTCGGGCGTGTACGTGTTCGACGGCGCGAACACCGTCAAGGTCGGTGATCGCATCACCATCACGACGACGACGATCGCGAATTACCTCGGGCAGATCCAGCTCACCGGCCCGCAGACGATGGTCGTGACGTCGATGAGCGAGGCGCTGCCTACGCCGGTCGTCGTCATGTCGAGCGAGGTCGCGACGGGTGGAACGAAAGCCGCTGCGCTCGAAGGGGTCATCGTTCAGGTGAACAACGCGCTCGTGTCGGACATCGCGCCGGCGCCGGGTACCGGGGACACCGCGCCGACGAACGAGTTCGTCGTCGATGGCTCGCTCCGCGTAAACGATCTCTTCTATCTCGTCACGCCGTTCCCGACGGTCGGGGCGCAATACAACTCGCTCACGGGCGTCCTCGAGATGCGCGCGGGCAACTCGAAGCTCGAGCCGCGCTCCGCGACCGACGTCGTGGACGGGCCGCCGCGCCTCACCGTGTTCAACGTGCCATCTTCGTTCACGCGCGTCGGCGACGCGAACGCGCCGACGATTCCGACGCCGCTCGCGGTGCAGCTCACGTCCGCGGCGACGGCCGACACGTTCGTCGCGATCACGTCGGGCGATCCGACGAGCCTTACGATCGTCGGCGGTGGCGCGACTGTGCTGACGGGGCAGACGAGCGCGAACGTTCTCGTCAACGGGCTCCTGCAGTCGGCGAGTGTAACGCTCACGGCGTCGCTCGGCGGTGTCATGCAGACGGCGACGGTGCGCGTGGTCGGTGCGGCCGAAGTGCCGCTGGTCGCGACGCTCACGCCGCCGACGACGACGGTCGCGCCGGGCGGTACGCGGACGTTCACCGTCGGGCTCGACATCCCGGCGCCTACAGGCGGGACCGTGGTCACCGTCGCGCTGACGCCGGGTACCGCGGGGACGGTGCCTGCGACGACCACCGTGCTGGCCAATGCGCTCACCGCGACGTTCGACTACGTCGACGGGAGCATGGTCTCGATGGCGACGGTGACTGCGTCGATCGGGAGCTCGATGAAGAGCGCGACGATTCAGATCACGGCATCGACCGGCGGCCTCGTGATCAACGAGATCGAGTACGACAACGTCGGGAACGACACCGCGGAGTACGTCGAGATCCTCAACACGTCCGGCTCGCAGATCAACCTCACCGGCTACTCGCTCGTGCTCGTCAACGGGTCGGGCAACGCGGTCTACTCGACGATCCCGCTCGGTCCGGCCGGGACGCTCGATCCAGGGCAGTACCTCGTCGTCGGCGCGACCAGCGTCGTGATGAGCGTGCAGGCGGGCGTCGCGAAGATCGATCTCGGTCCGGTGTCGAACGCGATCCAAAATGGAGCGCCTGACGGCGTCGCGCTCATCAACACGACGACGAACACGCTCGTCGACGCGCTCTCGTACGAAGGCGCGATGACGATGGCGACGATCGCCGGGCTCGGGACGGTGAGCTTGGTCGAAGGGACGGTGCTCGCGTCGTCGGTCGCCGATTCGAACACCGTGGCGGGATCGCTCTGTCGAATTCCGAACGGCACCGACACGAACAACGCGAACGCCGATTGGAAGTTCTCTGGGACCATGACGCCGGGCGACGCGAACGTCCCGTGACGCTCGCGGCGCCGCGCGCGATCAGGCGACGGGTCGAGGCGAGCGCTTCATGAACCAGAAGCGCGCGTCGTTCAGCTTCGCGATCTTCTCCTCGCCGACGATCTCGTAGCCGACGCTCTCGTAGAGCCGCACGCTCGTCTCTTTGTCGGTCTCGAGGAAGCACGGAAGCCCCGCCGCGTCGGCGCGCGCGCTCAAGCGATGGAGCAGCCTCTTGCCGAGGCCGCGGCCCTGCCACGCCGGCTCGACGCCGAGCACGAAGAGATAGAAGTGCGGCTCGGCGAGATGACGTCGCGACATGAGCGAATCGACGAGGAGAAAATTGCGAATCGCGCGCGGGCCGAGCAGAGCGCACCCCGACGCTTGCCGGAGCTTCGCGCGGATCGTCGGTGGGTACTGACCGGGATCGCAGACGAGCGACGCGCCGGCGATGCGTCCGTCGCGATGGATCGCTTCCGCGACTTGATGATCGACGGCGGCGCGCGTGAAGCCGCGCTTGACCCGCTCGACGGCGCGGAGGCGCGCGTCGTCGGACAAGAACGAGAGGATCGCGCGGTAGCCCGGGTTGTCGACGAACGCGCGACCGAGCATGGCGCCGACGTCCTCCACCTCCGCGCGCGCGATCGGGCGGATTTCTTCGACGATCACGGCGGTCACACGATGCCCTTCGCGATCTCGACGCGGTTGCGCCCGCGTCCTTTGGCCGCGTACATCGCCTGGTCGGCGCGCCCCAAGAGCTCTTCGAGCTTCCACGGCGCGTCGGCGCTCGCGATGCCGATCGACGCGGTGACGGTGACGGACTTTCCGCTCGGTGTCGTGTGCGCCGTCTCGGAGATCGATCGCCGCAGACGCTCGGCCGCAACGCGCGCGCCCGGCTCCGTCGTCTGCGGCAACGCGATGACGAACTCTTCGCCGCCCCATCGCGCGACGAGATCGCTCCTGCGCGCGATCGACAGGACGAGCGTCGCGACGCCGCGCAGCACCGCGTCGCCCGCCGCGTGACCGTGCGTGTCATTCACGTTCTTGAAGTGATCGACGTCGACGAGCAAGACCGACACCGGCAGCGCGTGACGCGTCGCGCGCGCGTGCTCGCGCGCCGCGGCGTCGAGGAACGCGCGCCGATTGAGGAGCCCGGTCAGCGGGTCGGTGGCCGCGAGCCGGCGCGTCTCTTCGAACAGCGCGGTCATGCGGAGCGGACCGGCGAGCTCGTGCGCGAGCAGCGTCGCGAGCTTCTTGTCCTCGCGCGCGATCCCGCGCCCACCGAACGCGATCGCGAGATCGCCCATCTTCTCGGTGCCGAAGAAGACCGGGACGAGGAAGGGCGCTGGCCCCGCGCCGCCGAGCGCGCGATCGTCGCTGATGACGAACGCGGGGCGCTCGAGCGCGATGCCGAGCGCGAGGCGCGCCTGTTGCTCGGAGTCGTCCTTCTGCGCCGCGTTCGCGTGAAGCGAGAGCGTGCGCTCGGTGGTCCCCGTCACGAGCGCGAGCCAGCGGTAGCTGATCACTTCCGACGCGACGGCCGAAAAATCCGTGAAGAGTCGCGCCTCGTCGCCGGCGCCGGCGATCGATCGCACCTCGCCCGCGATGACGGCATCGAACAGCGCGCTGTCGAGGAGCTGCGAGAGGCGCTCCTGCACCATGCCGCGCGACGTGACGGTGCCGGACGCGGGCGGCGCGGTCGTCGACGCGCGAAGGACGCTCGGGAGAATGTCGATCAGCGCGTCCACTTCCGTCTTCGACACGTACGCGACCGCGCCGGCCGACCGCGCCCAGAAGCGCGACCGCCGATCGCCCGTCGCCGTGAGCAAGACGACCGGAACGCTTGCGGTCGCTGCGTCCGACTGGAGCAGGCGGCAGAGCTGCACGCCCGACATCCCCGGCATCAGGAGATCGGTCACGACGACCGAAGGCGGCACGACGAGCGCGCGCTCGGCGGCGCTCGCACCGTCGGGAAACTCTTCGACCTCGTAGCCCGCCGCGCGCAGCTTTTGCCCGAGGAGCGTTCGCACCGACGCGCTGTCGTCGACGAGGAGTACGCGCGCCACGAGGCGAGTCTACTACGTTCGACCGATCGTCGGCGTCGCGCGCGTCAGCCCGCGAAGGCCGCGCGTTTGACGATGGCGCGCACCTTGTCCGTGCTCACGCCCGCGGCCGCGCCGATTGCCTTCAACACCGCCGCTTCCGTCTTGTCGATCCCCTTGGTCGCGCGCGCGACCGTCGCCGCGAAGAGGAGCGCCGCCTCCGCATGTCCGAGCGCCTTGAGCTCCGCGCCCACGGCGTCCGCGCGCGCCTTCGCGCCCTCGGTCTTCGCGCGCTCGATGCACTCTTCGAGGAGCGAGTCCGCCTCCCACTCGATGACCGCGCCGACCGAGAGCACCTCGACCGCCTTCACGATCGTCTCGAGCTCGGTGTCGTCGACGTCGCCGTCCGCGAGCGCCGCGAGGTACCCCGCCTCGACCGCGCAGCGAAACACTTCGCTCTGTTTCGGAACCTTCAGCTCGTCGCGGATCGATGCCGCGTGCTTCTCGAGCTCTGAGACCGTGGGCGGTGTCGACTTGGCCATGGCAATTCCCCTCTTTCCTTCTAGAGCTCGAAGCTGAACGTCTTCTTGTCGTCGTCGCGCGAGAGCTGCACGTCCGCGCCGAACGTACGCGACCCGACGCGCGCGCCGAAGCGGACCTTGATCGGCGAGTCGGCCCCGCGCAGCTCCGACAGCCGGATCTCGATGCTGTATTTCCCCTTCGGCGGCTCGAGCCCGTCGAAGTACACGTTCTCGATGTTCTGCCCGCCGCATCCGTCGGTCGGGCAATCGCGATCGAGGTGAAACCCGTTCGCGGTCGAACGGATCGCGTCGGAGATCTTCTCTTTGTTCGGACCGCTCATCACGAGATCGATGTCGGCTGGACTGTCGCCCCAAGCGACGGTGAACTGGATCAACCCCGTCGCGACGCCGCACCCTTCGTCGATCACGCCGTTGCAGTTGTCGTCGATCGCGTTGAAGCACAGCTCGGGTCCGGTCGGCGTGCACGCCATGACGAGCGAAACCCCGGCCGGCCCCATAACGTGCGCCGGCGTGATTTTCGCGCTCTCGGGCGTCGCCGTTTTCGCGCTCGGCCCGCACGCCGCGAGCGCGACGACCGTCGCGACACAACACGAGAGGGGATTCACAAAACCTCTCGAAGCATCAGCGCGGAATCGCTTTGACACCAGGCGCGGGGACCGCGTCTTTGTTGTCGGCCTTCGGCGACTCGGGAATCTTCTCGACGACCGGCTTGGGGTTCATGACCTCGAAGAAGGCCTTCCGTGCGAGCTCGCCGACCGGGCCTTGCTCGCCGCGGAGCGCCATGAGTACGCCCTTCTCCTTCATGAACTTGAGGACGTTGATCGCGTTGTTGCGCTTGACCTCGTTCGCCCCCTTCGCGTCCGCCCACAGCTTGCCGCGGAGCACGACGCGCGTGATCGAGTGCGGCCCGTTGTCGATCTCGATCGACTCGACCAAGTTGCGCGCGAGGATCGCCGACGGCCAATCTTGCAAGGCGTCGCGCACCTTGACGTGCGCCGCCGCGGTCGCGTTCTCGACCCAGCGCGCGATGTCGCCGTTGTCGTAGTTCTTGTCGCTCCAGTAGGCGAACGTCTTGTTGTACGCCTCTTTGAGCTCTTCGATGACCGCCGAGTCGTTGTCGACGTTGTAGTACGCGATCGCGCGCATCGCCCACTCGGCGTCGCCGCCGAGCAAGAGCGCCAGCGCCGCGTCGGTGCGGAGCGACTTGTCCTTCATCTTTTCGTAGAGCTGCGGCATCAGCGACCGCGGCATCCCGCCCATCCCGATCGCGCGCGCCGCCTGGTGGCGGAGCTCGATGTCGACCTCGGGCTTGAGCATCTCGAGGAGCGCCGCGTTCGCGTCGCCGACCGGGCGGCGAAGGAGCGTCTCCAAGTAGCAGCCGCGGATGAAGATCGATTTCGTGTCGGGCTTGTCGTTCGTCTTGACCTTGTTCGCGACCTCTTTCATCTGGTCGTCGGTCGCCACCCATGCGAGCGCGAAGCACGCCTCGCTGCGCGACTGCTCGTTCTCCATCGGGCTGTCGATGTGCTTCGTGAGGATCGGATACGCCTTCGGATCGCCCCACGCCGCGAACCCGTGCGACGCGCCATAGCCGAGACCGCGCAGGGTCATCCCCATGATCGTGAGGCCGCCCTGGTAAAGCGACTCCCACGACGCGTCGATCTTCACCGGACGACGATTGAGCTGCTTGTCGAGAATGGCCCAACCCTCTTTCGCCTGACCGAGGTAACGAAGCGCGCTCTGCGCCGTCACCCACGCGAGCGGGAAATTCCCCGTCTCGCCGACGCCCGGCAGCTTCTCTCCCGGATCGGCCCACGCCTTGAGCGGCGCGACGACCGCCTTCGAGTCGACGTTCACGAGGAAGCGCAGACCGTTCGAGTGCGGCTGCGGCTTGTCTTTGCACCACGCGAGCGTCGCGTCTTCCGCGTTCTTGCGAAGATCCGCCTTCGCCTCGGGATGAATGACGGCGAGGTCGGCCAACATGCGTGCGGAATACACGCGCTCGTTGTCGTCGCGGCGGAGCTCGGGCCAGTCGACGTCGTTGTAGAGCTTGAGCGGATCTTCCTTCAGTCGCCATCCCAGGATCGGCGCCGCGCGCACGTCGCCGACCTCGGCCAAGCGAAGGCCCGCCTCGGTCTTCCAGTGCGGCTTCGGGCTCGACGTGTTGACCCACTCGACGAGCGAGTCGCCGATGCGCGGATCTTCGAGCTCGCGCATCATGTCGAAGAGCTGCTTCATCTGAAATTTCTCGGTCTCCGGTTTCTCTTTCGAGACCGTGCGGATCGCGAGGACGAGCCCCTTGCCGCCGACGCCGTCGCGGAGCGCTTCGAGGAATTTCTGTCGGCTCGGCTTGTCGGCCTTGCCCAGCGCGTCGATGAGCGGCTTCATCGAAGCTTCGTTCGCGATCTTGCCGAGACCGACGGCCGCTTCGCGCGCGACCTCGATCTGTTTGTCCTGAACGAGCCGCGTGAGGACGTCGGTCCACTTTGCGTCGCCCGTGCGCGACAGCACCGTCGCGACGAGCTGCCGCACCGACTCGCTCTCATCGCCCGCGAGCGATGCGAGCTTGTCGATCGAGATCATCTTCGCCATCTCTTCGGGATCGAACGCCTTGAAGCCGTCGAGGCGCGTCGCCGTGGAGAGGTGGCCGAGCTTGTATTCTGCAAGCACGGTGTCGAACACCGTCGTCTCGTGCAGCACGGTAAGCGCGAGGCAAATCTGCGGCTTGTCCGCGGTCGTCGACTCGGCGAGCGCCTTGATGAGCCCCGGCTTGGCCGCGTCCGCCGCCGGCGATCCGTACTCGAGGAGCGCCTGCGCCGCGCGACCGCGCACCGTGTGCTCGGGCGAGGCGAGCCCCGCGATGATGTACTGCAGCCCCTCGGGATCCTTCTTGTACGCGAGCTGCTCGAACGCTTCCTGCTGCGCGCGCGGATCGTCGGTCTGCTTGGCGAGGAGGCGCCACTTCGGCAGCTGCTCCGAGATTGGAAGCAGCGCGAGATCTTTCATCTCCTTCGCGATCTGCTCCTTGGGGACGCGCGCCTGCTCGGTTTTGACGCCCATGAAGATGGCGACGGCGCCGCCTACGACGAGGATCAAGCCGACTACGATCGCGATCGGCTTGGTCGCGCCGCGCTTGAAGTTGCCGTCGTCGCCGGGGCCCATGCCGCCGCTGCTCGGGAACGAAGGGCCGGCTGGCAAATCGGCGTCGTCGGGCGGGAATTTCGCGGCGTGGAGGATGGGGACCGGCGGCGTGTTGACCGACGGCGAGGAGGGATTCGAGTGGGGCGGGCGGATGTCCATGGGGGGCCTCTGGCGGCGGAGACGATAACGCCCTCCGCCGCGCAGGGGGGCCAAAAATCGAGGCCCCTCGCCGCGACGCCCGCGCCTTCTCTCGCGTTCTTACGGATACATGCCGTACCAGCGGCATCGCCCCGCCGGCTTCTGCGTGTTCGGAATCCCGAGCTGGCTCCAGTCGAACGCGCGCGGATCGCCGTGATCGTCCTTGTGACCTTCGCAGTGCCCGACGAGCGACGCCGACGACCAGACCACGCTGGTCCGCTGCGTGATCGCTTGGATGAGTCGCCGGAGCGACTCGTACTGCTCGCTCGACGGGGCGCACGCCGCCTTCACGAGATCGCGATCGTGCGGCTTCGACGGATGCAGCGGATGAAACTTCCACTTCTTCGCGTCCGAGTCCCAGTCGCCGTCCGCGTCGTTGCACGAGTGGCCCGTGCCCGGGATCTTCCGGATGTTGAGCTCGATGCCGATCGCCTCGTTGTTGTAGGTGATGGCGTGTCCGGTGATCATCTCTTCGCCGGCGTGCTGCACGATGTGGCCGTTCTCTTCGATTGTGTAGTGCGATGCGATGAACTTTTCGGACAGCCAAGTATCGGTGTTCATCTTGGCGTTGTATCCGCCATTGTGGACTACCACTTTGGTGATCGACTTGAGCTCACGCCGATACCACTTCGCGTCGTTCTTTCCGAAGAGCGAATAGTCGACGGGCTTGCCGTCGGCTCCTTGGAGATAGACGTTCTGCGCCTTCGCGGCGCATTCGTTCGAGTGCCAGCTCGTGTGCGCGCATTTGGCCGCCTCCGCGGCCGCCGTGATCGCGAGCCCTTTGTAGGTGTTCACGATCACGGGCGGCAGCGGCGAGGGGACTTGCGCAGGCGCGTGTTGCGCGAGCGCAATCGACGAAATCAGGACTACGGGACATACGGCGAGCACGCGTTTGATGATCTTCATGACCGATATCTCCTATTCATCGAATCCTGATTTGCGGCGACGGCGCGCCAACCATCAACCGAAGAGCTTGTTGTAGATGTTCTTCACCGAGCTCTCGACGTGGGAGATCTCGTCGTGCACCTTCTGCACCGTGTGCGCGATGTTCTTCACCTTGCTCGAGACGGCGGCGATCTTCGACTTGATGTGATCCATCTCTGCGCGCAGGCGCTTGTGGATCCCCTCGACGCGCGCCCTCACGTGGTCGTACTCGGCCTGGAATTTCGCCCTGACCGCGGCGGCCTGTGCGTGGACGCGCTTGCTGGCTGCGGCGAGCTTGCGCTCGGCATGCACGAGATCGTTGGTCGCGAGGACCTCCTCGATGCGCTTCTCCGCGTGCTCGGCCATGAGCAGGCCGTGCTCGAACTGGTGCTTCGCGTCGCCCACGGCCGTCTGGAACTTTTGCTTCATCTCGTCGACGTGCTTCTTCGCGTCCGCCGAGAGCTGAGCGAGCTTCGCCCGCACTTCCGCCGCGTGCTTCTCGATATCCTTCTCGTGCGCGTCGATTGCGTCGTGCAGTCGCTTCTCTGCGCCGGTGACCGCGGCCTCTGCCGCCGCCTTCGCTCCGCCGACGGCCTTGGCTGCCGCTGCGCGGAAGTCGTGGTAGTCGCGCTCGGCCGTGGCGACGGTCGCAACGCCGACCGCGTGCTCCCATGCGCGCACTTGCGACTCGGCCTGCGCCTTGTCGATGCCGATGGCGCTCGTCAGCTTCTTCATCCACGTCATCTTGTTGTGGGTCGCGATCTTCAGCTTGCAGGCCGCGTCCGGATGCTGGTGATGGTCTTCGAACGGAACGCCCTCGCGGAGGTCCGGGGTGCACGCGGCGGCCGCCTGCATCGGTACGACACGCATGATCGAGGGCGCCGACTGTGCTCCCGCGTCGCCTCCATACGCCACGACGCCGAGCAACAACGCACCGCCGATGATCCCCAATTTACGATTCGCACTCATGACGCACTCCTCCTTCATCGCGATGCGCTCCATGCGCTCGCGTTTCATTGTTTGGTTGTCGTTTCGATTACGGATTCAAAGCTTCGAGTCGCGCGAGACCACCCCATGCGGCGAACGTCGCGCTCGCCACCGCGTCGATGTTTCCTTGTGTGCGTGGAAACCTCGGCATCAGGTGCTTGCCGGGGAACGCGACGTAGACGATCTCGTTCTGGTCGGTTCCGCCCGCGCGCGGGTTCGAGGCCAGCCCGAGCGCCGCGGCGAGCGCGATCGATCCTTCTCCTTCGAAGTGCCCGGCCGAGCCGAGATCGCCGAAGACCGCATACGCGATCTTCTTCGTTCGCCAATTCACGGCCACGACCACGTCGCCGAGCTCCGCGCCGGTGTGCGGCGGCAACGCCACGTAGTTCAGCTTCGTCGAGTCGACGTACCGACGAGAGTCCCAATCGGGGTACGCGCCGTCTTGGAGCTTCGTGCCCGAGACGTAGAATCCCGGGAACGGATCGCCCGCCTTCTGAACGAACGGCGCGCCGGTCTTCTTGTCGAGGACGATCCCCGCCCAGCTCCCCGGGTGACCGGCGTTCTCGAGATCGTCGAGGCCGAGCTTCGTCGCTTCCTGCGGCCAGCAGCCGCCTTGCGTTCGCTTCGCGTTCGGCTTGGGCGCTTCGGCTGCGCACGCGCCCGCCTTCCATTTGCATTGAACGACGTTGTCGACGGCGCCGTACGCGACCGTCGTCGTGAAACCGAACCCGCGGCACGACGACTCCGCCGTCTTCGATGCGCAGTCGACGTTGACGGGGAGCTTCCAATTTTGTTGCCCGGGCGCATCGCAAGCGAAGCCCGGGTGATACGCGTTCGGCGCGCCATCGGCGTCGATCGTCAAGCGTCCGCGCGTGAAGAACTCGCGCTCGCCGGCGACGCCCCACATCGGCACGCCGCCGACGCTCCGCTGCTCCTTCTTCGTCGACCGCTGCGCCGACTGCGCGAACGACGACGACGCGATCGACGTGACGCCCAACGCAGCGAGCGTGAGCGCGAAGAGCCGCGGCGTGATGTGGGAAGAACGGAGCATTCCGAGAACCTCTCTTTGTGACGAGAGGTCCTTCAGCAACCGTTGTGCCGCCTGCGTTCGCAGGGAAAAACACGGGAGATCGTGCAGTCTCTCTCCCGGCGCGCCTGCAGCGTCAACGGGCGTGGCGTCCCCTGCAACGCCTGCGGCGTTGCAGGGTCACGGGCAGCGGAGTTGTCCTTCGAGCTTGTGCGTCGCCGTAATGTACGTGAGGCCCGAGGGGACGCCGTCGATCGCGCGACCGGACGGCTCGATGCCGACACAGAGGATCGAGTGATCGAACGCGGCCTCGCCGAGTGCGAGATCGAAGTCGAGCTTACCGGTCGCGCCGGTGACGTCGACGTTCTCGCCGCTCTGGAGCGTCTTGTAGGCGTCGAGGATCCCGGCGATGCCGACGTCGACCGGTCGGCCCGGCGGGAGGAGGCGGCCGAAAGCGTCGGCGAGTCGCTCGCCGCTGACCGGTTCGTCGCGGCGGACCGCGAAGCTCGCGAAGGCGATGAAGTAGAACGCGTCGTAGGTCGAGTTCGGGGAAGTCGTACGGGTGATCTTCTCGGGGAAGGTCTCGCTGTAGTACATCACGAGGCGCGCGTTCGCGGGCGTGTCGGCGACCGGCGTGACGCCGAAGAAGCGTCGTCGCCGGCCGGCGTCGCGTCCGATGAGCTCGAGGACGTCCGGGTAGATCGCGGCCATGCTGACGTAGCGGGGCCTCGGCGGGCCGACGGGCCAACGCGTCTCGAGCGGGTCGAAGACACTTCGGACGATCGCGCGGCCGCCGGCGAAGATGATGACGTTCGGCTTGTACGCGAGAAGCTGCTCGGTCGCGCGCGTGAGCTCGGGGCTGCCTTCGGGCGCGTCGGCGTCGAACGCGATCTCGTGGAAGTCGGCGCCGTTTTCGAGCGCGCCCTTGCCGTTGTAACGAAGCTTGGCGAAGAGCGCGTCCGCGAGTGCGGCGCCCGCGGCCTGCTTCGGACGGAGCGACGCGACGCGGATCGTCTGGTTGGGACCGACGCGCCCTTCGGATCGCACCGACGGTTCGAGCACGTCTTCGACGAGTCGTCCGATCGCCGACGCGGCATCCGCGGTGCTGTACGTCGTGCGCCAGACGAGCCGTGGTCCCCGAGGCGGCTGGGGGACGCTCGTCACGAGCGGGTTCGCGTTGATCGCGGAGATCGCCAGCGTGCCGCGCGGCACGAAGACCGAATTCGCGAGCTCGATCGCCTCGACGCTGGTTCGAAAGCCGATCGTCGCAGCGACTCCGACGCCGTCGACGAGGTGCGAAGCGACGCGCTTCGGGTTCGAAGTGTCGTCGCACGACAAGACCGCGAGCGGCCGGACTCGATCGCCCGGAAGCCCGGCCATGACCTGCGCGAAGTCGCGGCGCGCGAGTTCGACCGCGTTGTGGTTGACGATGCCGTGCTCCTCGGCTTCCGGTCCCGTCTTCGGGAACATCGCACCGATCCAAATCGTGTCATCGCTCTCGAGATCTCGCGGCTCGGCGGACACCGTGCAGTCCTCGGACGCGAGAAGGGCGCATGATCCCAGGTCGCGCCTGCACACCGCCGGTTGCCCGAGCGATTCGGTGCACGCCTTGTTCGATACGCACGCGCTCGGCGGGCGCGCGTCCGCCGGTACTGCGATGGCCACGTCTCGACGACCGATCGCGCGGGCGACGTAGATCGCGCCGATCGCGGCGACCACGACGATCCCTGCGATCCGAAGCAATCGGCGCTTTGTCCTTGGCGGAGCGGCCGCATGCCCTCGCGACGACTGCTCGCGGATTGCGGCGCGCGGCGCCCCGAGCGACGGCGGAGCGGACAACGTCACGGCGTTCGGCGAGACATGGTCGGAAGACGCCTCGCCGGAGGGGGCACGACTCGACACGCGAATCACGGTCGCGGCTCGAGCGAACGTGCCTGGCACCTCGTCGAGCGCGGCGATGACGTCGCTCATCGATGCGAAGCGATCTGCGGGCGATCGCTCGAGCGCGCGCATCACGATGGCGGAGAGCTCGGGCGAGACCTCGGGTCGCACGATCGCCGGAGCGGCCGGTGTCTTGGACAGGATCTCGGAGACGACCTGAAGCACGCCGCCTTCGATGGTCCACGGACCACGCCCGGTGAGTAGCTCGTACGCCATCACGCCCCACGCGAACTCGTCCGTGCGCCCATCGAGCGTCTCGTTTCGGAGCTGCTCCGGCGCCATGTAGTAGAGCGTTCCGACGACACCGCCCGCCGACACCGTCGTGAACAAGTGCGCCTCGTTCGACGAGTCCTCGCCCATAGGGACGTGTGTCCGCTTCGCGACGCCGAAGTCGAGCACCTTCACGGCACCGTCGTCGCGCACCATCACGTTTTCGGGCTTCACGTCGCGATGGACGAGCCCCTTGTCGTGAGCGGCGCCTAGCGCGCGCGCCGTGTCGGCGAGCCACCGCACGCGCTCGTTCACCGGGATCGACTCGTCGCCTACGTAGGCGCGCAGCGATTGTCCGCGCACGAGCTCCATCGCGATGAACGCGGTCCCGTTCAAGTCCGCTGGCTCCGTCACCTCGCCGACGTCGTAGATCGCGACGATGTTCGGATGCTCGAGGCTCGCGACGACGCGCGCCTCGCGGAGGATGCGTACTGCGCCACCGGTCGCCGTGCTCGACTCGTCGGATGGCGGCAGCGGCCGCAGCAGCTTCAGCGCGACGCTGCGTCGAAGTCGCGTGTCGTGCGCACGGTAGACGTCGCCCATGCCTCCTTCGCCGAGAAGGCCGAGGATCTCGTAGCGATCGACTCGGTCTCCTCCTTTGAGCGGCATCGACGAAATTCATAGGAGCACGATTTGTCACGGACAGCGAAGCTGCCCGTCGAGCTTGTGGGTCGCGGCGAGGTACGTGAGGCCCGACGGGATGCCGTCGACGGCGCGACCGGCTTGATCGATGCCGACGCAGAGGATCGAGTGATCGAACGCCGCCTCGCCGCGCGCGACGTCGAAGTCGAGCTTGCCGGTCGCGCCGGTGAGGTCGACGTTCTCGCCGCTTTGGAGCGTCTTGTAGGCGTCGAAGATCCCGGCGATGCCGACGTCGACGGGACGGCCCGGCGGGAGGAGGCGGCCGAACGCGTCGGCGAGGCGTTCGCCCGTCGCCGCCTCGTCGCTGCGAAGCGCGAAGCTCGCGAACGCGAGCAGGTAGAACGCGTCGTACGTCGAGTTGGGCGACGCGGTGCGGGTGATCTTCTCGGGGAAGGTTTCGCTGTAGTGCATGACGAGGCGCGCGTTCGCCGGCGTGTCGGCGACGGGCGTCACACCGAAAAAGCGACGTCGCCGGCCGGCGTCGCGCCCGATCAGCTCGAGGACGTCCGGGTAAATCGCGGCGATGCTGATGTACCGCGGTTTCGGCGCGCCGGCAGGCCAGCGTGTCTCGAGCGGCTCGAAGACGCTTCGGACGATCGCGCGGCCGCCCGCGAAGATGATGACGTTCGGCTTGAACGCGAGGAGCTGCTCGGTCGCGCGTGTCAGCTCGGCGCTCCCTTCGGCCGCGTCGGCGTCGAACGCGATCTCGTGGAAGTCGGCGCCGTTTTCGAGCGCGCCCTTGCCGTTGTAGCGAAGCTTGGCGAAGAGCGCGTCCGCGAGCGCGGCGCCCGCGGCCTGCTTCGGACGGAGCGACGCGACGCGGATCGTCTGGTTGGGACCGGCGCGTCCCTCGGATCGCACCGACGGTTCGAGCACGTCTTCGACGAGTCGTCCGATCGCCGATGCGGCATCCGCGGTGCTGTACGTCGTGCGCCAGACGAGGCGTGGTCCCCGATGTGGCTGCGGGACGGTCGTGACGAGCGGGTTCGTGTTGATGGCGGCGAGCGCGACGGTGCCGCGCGGCACGAACACCGAGTTTGCGAGCTCGATCGCCTCGATGCTGTTACGAAAGCCGATGACGGCAGCCGCACCGACCCGATCGACCAGATGCAACGCCGCGCGCTTCGCGTCGACGGCGTCGTCGCACGAGAGGACGGCCAGCGGACGCGCGCGCTCGCCCGGCAGTCCCGCCATGACTTGTGCGAAGTCACGACGCGCGAGCTCCACGGCGTTGTGGTTGATCGTGCCGTACTCCGCTGCGCCCGGTCCGGTCTTCGGGAACATCGCGCCGATCCAGATCGTGTCGTCGCTCTCGAGATCGCGCGGCTCGGAGGAAACGGTGCAGTCCTCGGAGGCGAGCGCCACGCACGTGCCGAGATCGCGCCGGCAGACCGCGGGCTCGTGTAGCGATCCCGTGCACGCTCTGTTCGACACGCACGTCGCGGTCGGCGCGTGCGAGACGCTCGGCGCGACCGCGTCGCGGCGCGCGGATCCCCCAAACAAGACGGCGCCGGTCGCGACCGCGCCGACGAGCGCCGCTCCAACGATCCACCGCAGGCGGCGCGTCGTGCGCGTGCCCGCGCTCGGCGCGGTCTGCCCCGACGCCTGACGCGCCAGCTCCTCCTTGGCGCGCCGATCGGTTGCCGCGTACCCGCTCTCGGGAATGCTCTCGCCCGAGGTCTCGAGTGGCGACGGCCCGATGCGCTGCGATATCGCGCCCGCGAGAGCGAGCTCCAGCTCGGCGAGCATCTCGCGCGCGTTGGCCTGACGATCCGACGGACGAACGGCGAGCGCGCGCGCGAGGACGGGCTCCCACGCGCCGACGTCCACACCGAGCGCGCGCGGCGTCGGCCGCACGGGATCGAAAATCACGCGGTAGTGCTCGTTCTTGTCGTCGGCCGGAAGCGGAGCGCGATCGGTGAGCAGCTCGGTCACGAGGAGGCCGAGCGCGAAGACGTCGGTCCAGGGGCCGGTGCGCGAGCCGGAGAGCTGCTCGGGCGCGGCGGACGCTGCGGTGAACGACGAGACGCGCGAGTCGGTCGCGGTGTCGCCGCTCGTCGTGCCGTCCTCGCCGTCCGGGAGCATCAGCTTCGCGATCCCGAAATCGAGGACGCGCGCGCCGACTCCGCGCCGCGACGGGACGAGCATGATGTTGCTCGGCTTCAGATCGCGGTGGACGATCCCCGCTTCGTGCGCGTCGGCGATCGCTTCGAGCACCGGGCGCACGAGATCCATGCACTCTGCAGGTGTCCGTCCGCCGCGCCCGCGTCGCGCCGCGAGATCGTCGCGCAGCGTCTTCCCGTCGAGCCACTCGAGAACCATCCACGGCACGCCGCCCGCGAAGCGTTCGAGCGGTGCGACGCCCGCGTCGAGCACACCGACGACGTGCGGGTGCTTGAGCCTCGCGATCGTCTTCGCCTCGTCGAGGAACTGCGCGAGCAGATCGAACCATGCGTCCGGCGCGATCCCTTCCGCCGGCTTGAGGACCTTGACCGCGACGGGCACGTCGAGCCCGAGGTGGCGTCCCGCATAGACGACGCCGTAACCTCCGTGCGCGACGACACGATCGACGCGGTATTTACGCTCGAGAATGGTCCCGACCAGGCGAAAAGGATCGTCCGCGGGCGGCGGCGACGGAGGATCGCCCGACATCGACAGTCCCATAGCACGCCTCGCGACTTCGCCGACGCCGCGCCCGGCGTCGTGATCAGTTGCCGGGGCTCAGGACTGGTGCACGCGGCGGGCAAACCGGCGGCGGAGGATTGCCCGCAACCACTGCGCGACGACTTGCACGAGCCGTTGATCGATCTCGCACGACAAAGCGAGCTTCCGTGGCCACGGGTGCTGCTCAGTACGCCACCGGCGCGCAGCCGGACGGGCAGTACGGATCCCAGAGCACGAACACCTCGCCCGCCGCCGGGACGCCGCTGCATCCGGTGACGCGCACGTCGGACGTCATCGCAACGAACGGATTCTGCGTGTGGTACTGCCGTACGGCGCGACGGACCGCGCACGAGTCGGCGCACGCCGTCCAACTCCAGCCGATGCCGCCGGGCGGGACGGGCGGACCGCTTCCGAGCGCGCGGACCCGGCCTGTGCACCCGGCGGCGATGAGAGCGTCCTCGAACGCGGCGGAGTGCTCGAGTGGACGCGAGTCCAAAATGCTCTCGGTGGCGGCCGAGCACCAGTTGCCTGGCGCAATGGGGGACCGCGGCGTGTAGCCGTTCTCGCCGTGCGCCGGGCAATAGGGCGGCGGGTCGACGACGATTCGACCGCCGCCGCCGTTGCCGTTGCCGTTGTCGATCCTTCTCGGGAGCGCCTCGTCGGTCTCACCCGTCGCCTCCGGCGCGGCACTGCACCCCGCGAGCGCGATCGCTCCGGCGACGGTCATGACCGCGAGCACTGTCTTTCGCGCGATCACTGGAACGCCTCGATGGGGTTGCAGCCGGACGGGCAGTACGGATCCCAAAGAACGAACACCTCGCCGCTCGCGGGAACGCCGCTGCATCCGTTGACGCGCACGTCGGACGTCATCGAGACGAACGGGTTCTGCGAATGGTACTGACGCACGGCGCGTCGCACCAAGCAGCTGTCGGCGCAGGTCGTCCAGCTCCAGCCTTTGCCGCCGGGCGGGATCGCCGGCCCTTGCCCGAGCGCGCGGACCGTGCCCGAGCAGCCGGCGTTGATGAGCGCCGCCTCGAACGCGTAGGAGGAATCCAAGCCGCGCGTGAACCCGAGCTGCTGCTCGGCGCCGGAGGCGAGGCACAACGTGCCCTGTGCGATCGGCTTCGGCGGCGTGTAGCCGTTCTCGCCGTGCGCCGGGCAATAGGGCGGAGGCGGCGGGGGCGGCGGATCGACGACGATGCGGCCGCCGCCACCCGTGCCGGTGCCTCCGCCGATGTTTCGGGGGAGCGCTTCGTCGGTCTCTCCCGTCGTCTCCGGAGCTGCGCTGCAACCCGCGAGCAAGGTGAGCGCGAGCGCTCCCGTGACGGTCATGACCGCAACCACTCCACGACGAAATCCACCAGCCATCGATGACCTCCCGAAAAGCGAACGTCTGTTAACACGGGGGCATCGGCGCGCAACGCTTCGTTTGGATGACGTTGCATCGTCCGGTCCCGGCGCAGCGTTGAGCAACAGACGGTCCATGTGCGTCGTCGATTCAACGACCGAGGAAACGCAACGAACGCAACGCGGCGAGTGGCACCACGCGGCCCGGGTGCAACGCGCGCCGCGTTGCATGCAACCCGCACGCGATTGACAGCGCGCGCTACTCGTTGCGTTCGCGGAAGGCCTCGGGATCGATTCCGAAGCGTCGAACCCAGCGCTGCACTTGCTGCCGTGCCTTGCCCATCGCGCGCGCGACCTCGCTCATATTGCCGCGCGTCTCAGCGAGGCGCAGGAGGAGCTCGCGGCGCAGCGCTTCGTCGCGCTCGGCGCTGGCAGGCGATGCGGCGGCGGAGGCGGGGCCGGGCCCCTCGACGATCGCGGGCGGAAGATCTTCGAGTCGCACGACCCCTTCGTCGGCGAGGACGCTGCTCGTCGAGAGGCACTGCTCGAGCTCGCGCACGTTGAGCGGCCAATCGTGGCGAAGGAGCGCGCGTGCGGCGTCGGCGCGGAAGCGGAGCGCCTCGCCGCCGCGGACCTTCGACGACCGGAGGAGCGCCGCTATGAGCAGACCGATGTCGACGCGGCGATCGCGGAGCGGCGGCACGGTGAACGCGAAGCCGGCGAGGCGCGCGTAGAGATCGCGGCGAAACTCGCCCTTCTCCATCAGATCGTCGAGCGGCTTGTGCGTCGCGCAGACGACGCGGATGTCGACCTTCGAGGCGCGCGTCGCACCGACCGGCATGACCTCGCCCTCTTGCAGAACACGCAAGAGCGCCGCCTGCGACGCCGCGGGAAGATCGCCGATTTCGTCGAGGAACAACGTGCCGAAATGCGCGGTGCGCACGAGCCCCGGCTCGTCGCGCATGGCGCCCGAGAACGCGCCTTTGACGTGCCCGAAGATCTGGCTCTCCATCAGCGTCGGCGGGATCGCGCCGCAGTTGATCGCGACGAACGGTCCGGGGCGCTTCGAGAGCGAGTGCACGGCGTTCGCGAGGACTTCTTTGCCGGTGCCGGTCTCGCCGAAGAGCATCACCGACACGCCCGAAGCCGCGACGCGCTCGAGGCGCGAGAGGCGTGCCGCGAGGAGCGGATCGAGCGTGGACAGACCGGGCTCGCTCGCGGCCATCCGCTCGCAATCGAGATCCGTCGCCCGCCACGTCGCGCGCTCGACGATCTCGGCGTAGACGAAGAGCGTCTGCCCGAGCTCGACGACCGCGCCGCTGGCGAGCGAAACGTGGCTTCCGCGTTCGATTCGCGTGCCGTCGACGAGCGATCCATTCGTCGATCCGAGGTCTTCGAGGAAGACGCCCCCTTCGCCGCGCACGATGCGCGCGTGATCACCCGACATGCGTCGATCGGGGACGCTGACGCGGAGGATCGTGCGGTCCCCGTCGCGTTTGCGCTCGATTTTGCGCTCGTCGCCGCGCCCGACGATGATCTCGTCGACGCCCGCGAGCGTGAGCCGGACGCCGCCTGCGAGCGGTCGACCGCACTCCAAGACGAGGAAGAGCAACGGATGCAACCCCGTGCCGTCGCTGCGACGGTTGACGGAGCTCGTTCGTTCGGTGCTGTCGACACCCACAGACACACGGTAGCGCAACGGCGCCTCGCGCGCGCGCACCTCGGAGTCGGAGGACGTGTCGTCGCCCAGTTCGGTTTCAATCATGCGCGGACCCTTTGCGAAATCCGTGCTCACTCGGTATGTACCGGCCGCCCATGAAGACCGTCGTCGTCTCCGCTGCGGTCATCATCGAACGCGGCCGCGTCCTCCTCACGCAGCGAAAAGCGGGGGCGCACCTCGCGGGCAAGTGGGAGGTCCCCGGCGGCAAGGTCGAATCGGGCGAAGATCCGCGCGTGGCGCTGACGCGCGAGCTCGAAGAGGAGCTCGGGATCGCGACCGACGTCGGTGAGATCGTCGACGTGACGTTCCATCGCTACGACGACGACGACAAAGCGGTGCTCCTCCTCTTCTTCGAAGCGACGCGTACCGCGGCGTCGGCCGATCCGCGGGCGATCGACGTCGCGGCGTTCGCGTGGGCCGGCGCGGACGAGCTCGAGCCGTCGCGCTTCCCGCCCGCCGACGTCGCGATCTTGAAGAAGGTGGCGGCGCGACTCGGCGCGCCTTGAGTCACCCGACGATCGCGTCGGCGACCGTGCGCGCCGTCTCGTTCGCGAGAAGAATTCCGTTTCGGAAATGGCCGGTCGCGAGGAACAGCCCCGCGAGCGGCGACGCGCCGACGAGCGCGTGATGGTCGGCGGTGTGCGGTCGGAAGTTGCTCCACGTCGCGGTCAGCGCAGCCGACGCGAGGGACGGGACGGTCGCGAGCGTCCCGCTCAAGATCGCGTGCACGCCGCCCGCGGTGACCTCCTTCTTGAAGCCGACCATCTCGAGCGTCGATCCGCAGAGGACGCGCCCGTCGCCGCGCGGCACCGCGTACGTCCCGGCGCCGAGGACGATCGCTCGCAAGCGCGGCGGTCGCTCTTCGAGCAGGACGATCTGTCCGCGCGCGGGGCGCACCGACGGGATCGACGAGGGCAAGCCGGGGACGAGCGACGCCCAGCTCCCGGCCGCGAGCACCGTCGCGTCGGCGCGGAGATCGCCGTCGTCGAGGCGGACGCCAACGCAGCGATCGTTCTCGACGAGGAGCCGCTGCACCGTCGCGCCCGATCGAAGCTCGACACGCGCATGACACGGCCGCGCGAGCGACGCGACGAGCGCGCGCAGGAGCGACGGCGGATCGATCTGCGATTCGTCCGGGTAGTGCGCCGCCGTCACGATGTCGTCGGCGAGCGACGGCTCGATCTCTCTCGCGCGTGCGCCGTCGAGGAGCTCCGCCTTCAACCCCGCGTCGCGCTGCCACGCGACCGCCTTCGCGATCGACGCGCGCTCGTCCTCGGTGCGCCCGGTCCACAGCGCGCCGCTCACGCGGTACCCGATGTCGATCCCCGTCTCGTCGCGCAGCTCGGACGCGAACGCCGCGTACTCGCTCCGCGCGCGCACGAACGACGCGAGCATCTCCCCCTTCTCGTGCATCTCGATCTGCGCGCCGAGGATCCCGGCCGCAGCGCTCGACGCCTCCGCACCCGGGATCGCGCGCTCGAGGAGCACGACGTCCGCGCCGCGCTTCGCCAGCGCGCGCGCCGTCGCGCACCCCATGACGCCCGCACCGATGATCGCGATCTTCACCGCGACCGATCTACTACTGGAGGTACGGATTGACGATGGTCGCGTGCTTCCCCGCGAGCGAGCCGCGGAAGAACTCGACGTACTGTTTGATCCCTTCGCTCGTGAAGATGAGCGATCCGTGGTCAACGGCTTTGCCGTCGGCGATCTCGAATTGAAAGATCCCACCGGTCGCGCCGCTCGGCAGATTTCCCGAGACACCGGGCTGCCCCGACGCGAGGCCGCCGATCGGATCGAGCACCGGCGAAATCTGCGCGAGCCCCGCCGCGCGCGCGAGCCGCTCCGACGACGTGTTCGGAACGATGTTGTCGTGCCGCACCTCTTGCAGAAGCACGTCCTTCGCTTTCCAATTCACCACGCCCGGCAACGCCGACAGCGCGACGAACGGCGCGTAGTTCGCCGGATCGCCCGGATCCATGATCGCCTGCGTGAGCGAGAAGAAGCGCGCGACCTCGCTCTTCGGCGTGTCCGCCGGCTCGAGCGATTTCGTGAGGAGACTGAAGAGCCCCGAGTCGTGGAAGAGCCCCGTGAGCCCCGCGCCGCCGACGTTCCACACCGACGCCGAGATCTCCGGTGCGAGCGCGTTGAACGTCGCCGCCATCACCGAGCCGAACGAGTGGCCGAGGTAGATGACGCGCGTCACGTCGAGATCCGGAACGCCGTCGGGCGCGCCGAGCGGAAGCAGATCGAGCGTCGACAGCGACTGGATGAAGCGCAAGAGCTCGAGCTGATCGGCCGCGACTTGCCGAAAGTTGTCGCGCGCGATCCGCAGGTCGAACTGCTTCGTGTCGATGTTCACGCCGAAGAAATGCGTGACGGCTTGCAGAAGATCCGTCTTGCCGAGCGGGAAGGGGGGATCGCCGCGCGCGCCATGCTCCGGCGCGTCGATGCCGAAGACGGCTACGCCGAGCGACGCGAGCCGCTCCATCGTCCCCCACGTCCCGTCTTTGTCGCCGCCGAGGCCGTGCTGAAAGATCGCTATGGGATGCTTCGCGGCCGCAGTCTTGTCCGGAAAGACGGCGTACACCTCGATGCTCGCCGTGGAGACGACGCTCGGCTTTCCGTCGACGATCGTCCATCGCGACGCGGGCTTCGCGGAGCGGTACTCCGGCGCGTCGAAGTGCGCGGCGAAGCGAACGCGCTTGTCGGTGTCGGTGCCCATCTGCTGCACGACGAAGGTGTCGGTCTGCTTCGGCGCGGGCGCCGCACGTCGCTCGGTCGCCGACGCGAGCGTGACGTCGTGCACCGTCATCGTCGTGAACACCGTGGCGACGACGACGTGATCCTTTTTGATCCCCGTCGCTGCTTCGACGATCGGCATCGCGTCACGAACCGAATCGCCGTAGCTCCCCTCGAACGTTCCGAAGAGGAGATCGTGCGTCTCCTTGCTCGGCGTGAGCGCGGCGCCGCTGGTCGACTTCACCGCGTCGGTGAGCACGAACGCGTACCGCGTCTTCGGCCGCAGCGGCACCGCGGGCTCGACCACGAGCGTGAAGTCGACCGTCGCCGCCGCGTCGTCGCCCGTCGTCGTGTAGTACCGCGGCACGAGCCCGCGCGCGCGCCCCTTCTCCGGCGACGACGGATCGACGTCGACGATCGCGAACGGCGCGTCCACCGTGTTGAACGCGTCCGTCTTGCGATCCATCGACGCCGGATCGAGATCGTCCGAGAAGCTGACCGATACGCCGCCGAGCGTCGAGAACCCGTCGAGCTCGTTCAGCGACGCGACCGTCTCCGGAAAGACCGTGAGCAGACGATCGTTCGTGTTGTCCGGACCGATCGCCACGCGGATCCCCGTCGCCGACGCCGGATCCGCCTTCGCGTACCGGTTCGACGGATACGGCGAGAGGCGCGACTGCGACGCCGCTGTGTAGATCGCCGTCGGCGGTGGCCCCGCGGGCGCCGACGACTTCGACGAGCACGCCGCGAAAAGAACCACGACCCCGAGAGCCCCCGCCCAACGCACTCCGCGCTTCATGGGGCGCAGTATGGTTTCCAAGCCGACCTGACGGTTTCTCTTTTACGTCTCAGTAAGGAAGCGCGCGGCGGGCACGTCGAGGGCGGTGCGGTACGCGTCCAGCCAGCGCACTTCGAAGGCGCTCGCGCGCGCGAGGCCCAGCCCCTGGAACGGCGCGACGCGCGGGTGCTCCTCGAACGTGAGCTTCGCGCGCGATCCGACACGGCGGAGCGAGCCGACCGCGTCGACGTCCAGGTCCGTGCGAAGGAGCTCCGACGCGCGCTTCGACCAGAGACGAAGCGGAAAGTGCATCGGCTCCGCGGGCGCGGTCGGGCGCTCGAATTCAACCGCGAAGATCATCCCATCGCCGTCGGCGACCGTGCACGTCGCGCGATCGACGCGAACGTCGATGTCGATCTTCGTCGCGAGCGCCGGCAACCCCCACGTCTCGCGCGCCGCCTCGCCCGCGTCCGCCGAGTCGACCGCGAGCAGATGCACCCAGACGCCGAGATCGATCAGCCAACGCTCCGCGAGGAGCGGCACGAGCGGCATCGCCGTCGACTTGCGATGACGAACCGGAAATCCGAGGACGACCTCCGCGTGCGCGCCGATCGACGTGTCCTCGCACTGGAACACCGCAATCGTCAGCGGCGCGATCCCCGGAAGCACGCTCACCGCGCGCAGCGACTTGTCCGGCAAGAGGCGCGACAACGGCGCGACCGGGCAGGGGAACGACGCGATCCACGCGCGCGCCTTGCGGTACCGAATCGGAAGCTCGACCTGCATCGTCAACACCCCGCGTCCGGATGCGCCGCGAGCCATCGCGCGAAGTCCTGCCACAGCGCGTACAGCACGCGACGCGCCATGAACGCGCCGCCCGCGTCGTTGAAATGGATCACGTCGTTCATCGCCATGTTGTTCCGGTAGAAGGACTGCATCGCCCCCTGTCCGCCCATCGCCGCGTGAAAATCGAAGAACGCCGCGCCCCCTTCGTGCGCGAGCGCGCGCTGCTCCGGCGCGAGGATGCGTGCCATCAGCTCGCCGTCGGTCGCGTGATCGGGCGAGCTCATCACGAGGAGCGGCACCTCGGGGATCGCGTCGCGAAGCCGCGCGAGCACGGCGCGCATCGACTCGGCGCGCTTCGGCTCGTTCATCCAGGTGTTCGTCCCCATGTGCAAGACGAGGAGACCGTAGTCGCGATGGCGGAGCGTCGTACGATCGAGCTCGGGATCTTCGCGCAGCATCGTGCGCCAGCTCGCGGCGCCGACGGAGAGCGCGTCGAGGACGAAGCTCGCGCCGCCGCGCTCGAGCGTCGCGCCGAGAAGACGAACCGGCGCCCCGCCGCGCGGCGTGATTTGCACTTTGTGCGGAGCGTCGGGGAGATCGATCGTCGCGAAGCCCGCCGCGATCGTGTCGGCGCGCGTGTCGATCGTCTGGTGGTGCGCGCCATCGATGATCACGTCGAACGCGCCCCCGCGCGGGCGCTTCAGGTACCAGAGCTCGACGCGGCTGAGCGTGCGACCGATCGGCGCGTCGGCCTCGGCGGTCGCGAACCACGTGATCGCGCCGCGCAGGTTCGACTCCGCCGCGATGAGCCCGTGCCCGTAGTACGGATCGGGCGCGGGGCGGCTGCTGACGACGTACGACGTCCAGAGATCGCGCTGCACGCCGTGGCGGACGTCGCGATGGAGGTACCAGTCCCAAGGTTTGCCGAGCGCGAGGTAGCCGTGGCCCGCGTCGCCGTGCTTCGTCTGGAGCCACCGGCGCATCTCGCCCGTGAGAAAATCTTTGCATCCGTTCGAGTCGCCGTAGACGCCGATGCGGAGGTGATCGCGCGCGGTGCCGCGGAGCGTGCGCGCGAGGCGATCGTAGAACGGCGCGAGGCGATCGCCGTCTTCGATGGGCGGGATGGGGGCGCCGTCGAGCTCTTTGACGGAGATGAGCTCGGGGAGCGCGGGCGCGGTGAGCGTGGTGCAGGCGCGCGGCGGGATCGGCGCCGGCGCGGACACGATCCGCTTCGTCGCCGCGGACGCGACGGGCGGCGGCGACGCGATCGCCTCGCCCGCAACGAGATCGAGCCGCGTCGCGAGCGCGGCGACGGCGACGCCGCACACCACGAGCATGTCCACGCGATTCACGTCGGCGAGGATAGCCCGCGGGACGAAACGATCACGACTTGCCGGCGGACCGCTGCCCAACAGCCGCGTCTCACCGGCCGAGGACATGGGCGCGCTGTCCGGAGAAATGCCTCCACCGGGCAGATGATCCGTTGCACTGCCCGAAGGCACGCTTGATCCGGACAGAGCAACGGATGCGCAGTCCGGAACAAGCGTGTATCCGGACCGCACACTCCGTTATCTGCCCGAAGAAACGGATACATCGGGCAGAGGATCCGATGATTTGTCCGAAACATCGGTATTTCTGTCCGCTTCACGCTGAAAATGGGACAGTTTTCAGCGCATGACGACGACGGCACGCGAGAATCGCCTCCGACTCGGGACGCTGCTGCGGCGCGCACGCAAAGAGCTGGGGCTCCGACAAGAGCTCATGGCGAAGGCGTACAAAACCGACGCGCGCACGCTGCGGCGCTGGGAGAGCGGCGAGACACGGCCGGCGCGCGCGTGGCGCGAGCTCATCGCGATCACGCTCGGCAACGTCGACGGCGAGACGTGGCGCGCGATCGTCGGCGAGCTCGGCTTGTCGCTCGACGCTGCGCTCGCGCGGGTCCCGTCGCAGGGCGCGAAGCTGGTGCCCCCGCCGCCGCCGTCTCCACCCGCCTCGCCGAAGATCACGCCGGACGCCGCGCGCGCGCTCTTCGACGACGCGGTCCGCGCGACGGCCGAAGAGCTCGACGTCTCGGCGCGGCGCCTCCGTGCGGCGCTCGCGTCGATCCTCGCGGACGTCGAGCGACTCGAGCTGTCACCGCGCGAAGCGCGCGAGATCATCCAAGGACGAAGCGCAGCCCGCGTGATGCGTTGATTCGACACCGACGCGGGTGACGATCCTCCCTCGTCGTACTTTGACGCTATCCCCGCGTTTGTACGGAGTTTGTACACCAAATCACCTTCGACGCGACTGCCGACTGGCGCTATAGCGAGCCCTCCTTGGGAACCCCGCACGAAGGACCCACCGTAGCCATCGTTGGCGGCGGAGCCATCGGCACCGCGCTGTTCGGGATTCTGGTCGACCGACTCTCGGTAGAAAATTCTCTCCGCGCCAAGACACGACTTGTCCTCGTCGAGAAATCCGAGCGTGTGGGGCCGGGGCTCGCCTACGCGAAAGACGAGTCGCCGTACCTTCTCAACCAGAGCGCGCAGACGATGTCGCTCGTCCCGGGTCACCGGGCGCACTTTTGCGAGTGGCTCGATCAACGCGGCCTCTTTCGCGCGCAGAAGGACGAGGACGTCTACTGCGAGCGGCAGTTGTTCGGAGACTACGTCGAAGATCAGCTCGCGCGTGCGCGGGACAAGGCGTGCCGCGCCGGGCTCTCGGTATCCACGGTCCGCGACGAAGTCTCGACGTTCGCGTCGCGGCGATCGGGCGGATACCGAATCGCGACGAGCGGACAGCCTCCGATCGACGCGGACGTCGCCGTGCTCGCCGTGGGCAATCTTCCGAGCACCAAGTTTCGCGACCTCGAAGTGCATCCCAACTTCATCGCGTCGCCCTACCCGAGCAGTGCGATGCGCTCGCGCATCCCCCCGAATGCGCGCGTCGCGATTCTCGGAAGTGGCTTGAGCGCGATCGACGCGGTCCTGGCGCTCTTCGCTTCGGGGCACGAGTCGGCGGTCACGATGGCGTCGCCGAGCGGCCTCTTGCCCGCCATTCGCGGGCCCCTGCCCGTGCAGCCGCTCCACTACCTGACGCGCGCCAACATCGCGCGCGCGACCGATCACGGCCGCCGCGCGCTGCGATGGTCGGACGTTCTTCAATGGCTGCGCATGGAGATCGAACGCCACGATCTCTCTCTGTCGTGGGACCGCGATTTCCCGTCGTGGGTCGATCCCATCGAGCACTACACGTCGCAGTTGGCGGCGGCACGAGGCGGAGCGCGAGTGTGGCAGTCGATCGGCGAAGCGCTGAATCCAATCGTCGAGGTCATCTGGCACCACCTCGCCGCCGCCGACAAACGACTGTTCGTCGATCAGTTCTACAGCCGGTTCATGAGCCACTGGGTTCCCATACCCATCGTGAACGGAGAGCGCATCTTGTCGCTCTTGCAAGCGCGCCAGCTGACGGTCGACGCAAACCTCGCGCGTGTGACGTTCGACGACGAGGCGCGCTGCTTCCGGCTCTACTCCTCGGATTCCCGCACGACGACGTTCGACTATGTCGTCAACGCCACCGGCACCCAGCGTCATCTCTCGGATTGCGACTCACCGCTGGTGCACTCTCTTCTTCGCCAGGGAATCATCGCTCCGCACGAATTCGGCGGCCTCGAGGTCGACTTCGAATCGCTCCGCGTCGTCGGCCGAAGTGGCGTCTTCGATCCCAGCCTGTTCGCGCTAGGGAATCTCACCTCGGGCACGCACCTCTTCACGAGCACCCTCGAGCTCAACGTCGATAAGGCAGAGAGGGTCGCCGGGCAGATCGTGTCCGAGCTCCTTCGACGAAACGCAAAGGACTGCCCACCGCATGTCGACGCTACTCCTCATTCCACCTAAGCTCCTCGGCTCGATCTCGAGGCAAGAGTGGCGAGATCTCGTTCGCGAGCCGGCGGTGCTGTTCACGTCGGAGGGGAGCGAAGCGCACCGCGCCCGAACCGAGCGCGATCTCGGCGACGTCTTTCAGTCGATTCATTTCTTCGCGGACCTCGGCACGAACGATCGCGCCGAGCTCGAAGCGATCGCGCTGCACGCGCGGTCTCCGTTCACGCGAATCGTGGCGACGTCCGAGGACGATCTGTTCCGCGCCGCCAGATTGAGAGAGCTCCTCGGCATCGAGGGGCCGTCCTCGGCCGACGTGCTCGTCTTTCGCGACAAGCTGCTGATGAAGAAGGTTGCGACCGCGGGGGGGATCCCCGTCGCGCGCCATTCCCAAGTTCAAACGATGACCGACATCGTCGCGTTCGTCCGCGACGTCGGCTACCCGATCGTCGTCAAGCCTCTGCGCGGTATGGGATCGGCCGAGACGCACGTCATTCGCTCCGATGCCGATCTGAGCGCGCTGGCCGAACGGCGCCCCTTTGGCAGCAACCTCGGTCTGCCGCACTTGCTCGCCGAGAAGTTCGTCGACGGCGCGCTTTGTCACGTCAACGGCTTGATCTTGGACGGGCGCCTCCAGGTGGTGAGCCCGTCGCGATTCATCCACACGGCGCTCGAGTACGTACGAGACCAAAGCTTCTTGGGAAGCTACGTGATGGGCGCCGAGGGTCCCGATCGCGAGCGTCTCGCGGCCTTTGCGTCGCGCGTGCTGCTCGAGGCATTCCCGACGCCGCGCGAATGCATGTTTCACCTCGAGTGCTTTTTGAAGGACGACGGCGAAATCGTCCTGTGCGAAGTGGCCTGTCGCTTGGGAGGCAATGGCATCAACGAAGAAGTGCGCCTCTCGTACGACGTGAACATGAAGCTCGAGTACTTGCGGTCTCAGTTCCTGGGTATCGGCGCGTGCAACGTTCGCACGGCGCCCAAGGGACTCGGAGGCCAGCTCGCCGGGCGTCTCCTCATCTCGCCGCGTAACGGACGGCTCGAGTCGATCCCCGCGTCGTGCACCGAGAGCTTCGTCCTCGACTACCAAGCTCGCGGCAAGCCGGGGAACGACTACTCGGTCATGACGATGAGCGACGACGACATTGCCAACTTCCTTCTCGTCGCTCCCAACGAAGCAGAGCTCCGCGCGCGCATCCTCGGGCTCCACGAGTGGTTCGACGCGAACACGCGCTGGGTGGCAAAGGCAGCACCGGGCCATGTCGACTAGAGTCGGGCGTGCGCTCGCGCGCAATTGGGGGCCGCTGTTCGACAACCGGCTCTTTCGTGCGTTGTGGCTCGCCAATCTGGCGTCCGATTTTGGCTATTGGATGAATTCGGTCGGCGCGTCGTGGACGATGACCGAGCTGTCCGTTTCGCCGCTCTTGAACACGCTGATTCAAGCGGCGAGCACGTTGCCGATGTTCCTCCTCGCGCTGCCCTCGGGCGCGATGGCCGACGCGATGGAACGCCCGAAGCTCCTCTATTGGGTTCAGTCGGCGCGCGCCGTCTTCGCGCTCGGCATGGCGCTGCTCTCGGTGTCGCCGTGGCTCGACCCGTTCACGTTGCTCGCCGCGGTCTTTCTCTTGGGCGTCACGAACGCGATCGATCTCCCGGCGTCACAGGCGGCGCTCTCGACCGTCGTCGACAATGACGACATCCCGGTCGTCGCGAGCCTCAACAACCTCAGCTTCAACCTCGGTCGCGCGCTCGGTCCTGCGCTCGCCGGCTTCTTGATCGGCCGCGCCGGCGCGTTTCCGGTGTTCTTCGTGAACGCAGCGTCGGCCGCCGGCCTCGCGGTCGTCTACTACCGATGGCACAAGGAGAGCGCGCCCGCCCCACGCGCCAAGGCTCCATTGAACATCTGGGGAAACATGCGAGAGGCCTTCTCTCGCTGTCTGTCGAGCGCGCCGTTTCGCGGCCTCTTGCTTCGATGCGCCGTCGTCTACTTTTGCACCAACGCCTTCTGGTGCCTCTTTCCGATCTTCGCCCGGCGCGTGCTTCACACGAGCTCCGCGGGGTTCGGTCTCTTGATGGGAGCCGTCGGCTGCGGCGCTGTTCTCGCGGCGCTGTCGCTGCCCGACTTGAAGAGGCGCTGGTCGCTCGATCGGCTCATCTTCGTCGCCGCGCTGCTCTTCAGCGTCTGTCAGTTCGCGATGACCTTCGTCTCGGGCACGATCGCACCGATCGTCGTCGCGCTCGGGCTCGGCGTCTCGTACGCGATGATCGTTTCGCTCTTCAACGCGACCGCGCAGTCGATGTTCCCTCCGGAGATGCGGGCGCGCGCGATCTCGATGTACTTCATTTGTTTCTACGGGGTCCTCGCCCTCAGCAGCTCGATCTGGGGAGAGATCGCCGAATCGCGCGGGATGGAGATCTCCTTTCGAGGGGCGTCGATCCTCCTCGCCGCCTCCGCTGTTTCGTTTCTCGTACGACCGCCACGGAGCAAACCGCAATGACACGTCGAATCGTAGATACCCTCTCTCAGGCGGGCTCGATCCGGATAAACCAGCTCGTTGCCGAAGGCAGACTCGCGGGTCGCGACATCACAGTCTTGTCGCTCGGCGAGGCGTTCTTCGACATTCCGACGTTCGACTTCGGCAGCCTGAATTTCACGCAGGGGTATCACTACTCCGACAGCCGCGGCGTCCCCGCTTTGCGCAGTCGCATCGCCGACTACTACCTCGAGAACTATGGAGTCCGCGCGAACCCCGAGACCAACATCCTCGTCTCCACCGGATCGAAGATCTGCATCTACCTCACGCTCTTGGCGCTCCTCGAGCCGGGCGACGAGGTTCTCGTCCAAGAGCCGTACTGGCTGAGTTATCCAGAGCAGGTGCGTTTGGCGGGAGGTGTGCCCGTCGCGGTTCCGCACTGGACGCTCGCGTCGGGCTTCAAAGAGTATTTCACGCCGCGCACGAAGTTGGTCGTGTTGAACAACCCCAACAACCCGGCCGGGAGCGTCTACAGCGCGGACGCGCTCCGACACATCTACGATTTGTGCCAGGCGCACGGCGCGACGTTGCTCGTCGACGAGGCGTACAGCGAGTTTTGCGTCGACGGCGAGTTCTCGTCGAGCGGGCTCTTGGATCCGTCGTTTCGAAATCTCGTCGTCGTCAATTCGCTCTCGAAGAACATGGGCATGTCGGGCTGGCGGCTCGGGTACATGATCACGAACGAGAAGCTCCTCGCCGACGCGTTGAAGCTGAATCAGCATTTGATCACCTGCGCGCCGACGGTGCTGCAGCTCTATTGCGAGAAGTACTTCGAGGAGATCCGGCGCTGCGTCGCTCCGCAGATCGTCGACGTCGTGAACAAACGCGAACGAATGCGCGCCGTGATGGATCGCCTCGGGCTCGAAACCATGAGCGGGACGTCGACGTTTTACTTCTTCATCGACATCAAGGCGTCCGGGCAAGGTTCCGAGGAGTACGCGGAGCGCCTCTTGCGCGAGAGGGCGATCGCCGTCGTTCCGGGAAAATACTACGGCGAGAGCACGAATCGCTACGTGCGCATCGGCATCGGGACGGAGCCCGAAGAGCGCATCGAGGCCGCGCTCGCGCAAATCCGTGACTCGCTTCGCTGACCCGCGCTAATGGAAGCTCCAGCCCGATGTCGCGCCCGACCTTTCGCATCGACGATCTCTCCAGCCCTCCGGTCCGCGCGCTCGTCGCGAGGCATCTCACGGGCATGCACGAGCACTCGCCGCCCGAGAGCGTGCACGCGTTCGACATCGATGCGCTTCGCGCGCGCGGCGTGACGTTCTGGTCGGCGTGGATCGGAGAGGAGCTCGCCGGCTGCGGCGCGCTGAAGCAGATCGACGACGCGCGCGGCGAGATCAAATCGATGCGCGTGGTCGACGCGTTCCTCGGCCGCGGCGTCGGCCGCGCGATGCTCGATCACATCGTCGCCGAGGCGCGCGCGCGCGGCATGCAAAGCCTCTGGCTCGAGACGGGATCGGCCGAAGCCTTCCTCCCGGCGCTCCGTCTCTACGAGAGCGCCGAGTTCACGCGCTGCGGGCCGTTCGATGGCTACGTCGAGGATCCGTTCAGCGTCTTCATGACTCGCAAGCTGTGAGTCGCGGAGGATTCGTTCACTCCGGAGTGCCCGGAAGCTCGATCCCCACGCGCGCACCGCCGGTCTCACGCGCTTCGGCGTAAGCGCGTCCGCCGTGCGCTTCTGCGATCCTTCGCACGAGCGCGAGCCCGAGTCCCAACGACGGGCGTTCGCCGTTCGACGTGGCGCCGCGGAAGAACGGCTCGAACACTTGCGTCTCTTCGCCGGGCGCGAAGCCGGGGCCGGCGTCTTCCACTTCGAACGTGACGCGGTCGTCGCGCACGCGCACCCGGAGCGCGGTTGGGCCGCCGCCGTGCGCCTTCGCGTTCTCGAGCAGGTTCGCGAGCGCGCGCGCCATGAGCGTCGCGTCGGCGGCGAACATCGCGCGCTTCGCGCCGTCGTCGAGCGAGAGGAGCGACGCCGGAAGCGCCGCGCGTTCGAGCGCGCGCCGCGCGACCTCCGCGACCTCGAGCTTCGTACGCGTCAGCGCCGAGAACTCGACGCGCGAGCTCGCGAGGAGCTCGGCGACCAGCGTATCCATCTCGACGACCTCGCGATCGATCTCTGCGAGCCCCGGATCGTCGGTGCCGCGTTCGCGCGCGAGCTCGAGGACCAAACGAATGCGCGCGAGCGGCGTCCGGATCTCGTGCGACACCGTCGCCAAGAGCTCGCGCTGATCCTTGAACTGCTTTTCGATCCGCTCCGCCATCGTGTCGATCGCCGTCGCGAGCGCCGCGACCTCGCCGTAGTGATGGCGACCACGCCGCCCGCCGAGCGCGACGCGCGCGGCGAAGTTCCCGCCGCCGATCTCGCCGGCCACGCGCGCAACCTCCGCGATCGGCTTCGAGAGGCGTCGCGCGATCTTTCCCGACGCGAGCCACATGAGCGCGCCGACCACGACGAGCACGAGGAGCACGCGCGGTCCGAACGCGAACGCGTGATGACGGTCGGCGCACACCTCGACGCTCCCGAGCGCGGCTCCATCGCGCGTGACCGGCACGCGCCACGGATGCCGGCACGACAGCGCCCCTTCGAGCGAGAGCGTCGCGCCGCCAGCGTCGAGGACGCGCACGTCGAGATCCAATTCACGCCCCATCGCGCGCGCGAGCTCCTCGCGCTCGGCGCGCACGTCCCACACCTTCGCGAAGCGCCCGGAGGTGAACGCCGCCGCGCGCTCCGTCTCTCGTCGCCAGCCGCCCTGCTCGTTGCCGCCGAACGCCATCATGATCGCGCCGACGGCGATCGCCGTGAGGAAGATCGTCGCGCCGAACCAGATGAAGATGCGTCGGTGAAGGCGCGCGCGAACGAACGTCCCGAGCGGGTTCACGGCGCGTCCTTCGCGAGGACGTAGCCGACGCCACGCACCGTGCGAATGCGCGTCGGTGAGCGCGGATCGTCGCCTATTTTCTGCCGCAGATGCGAGATGTGCACGTCGACCGTGCGCTCGCTCACGTTCACGTCGGATCGCCCGGCCTCCGCGAGGAGCGTCTCGCGCGAGATCACCTTTCCGGCGCGACGCGCGAGCGCGACGAGGAGATCCAGCTCCAGCCCGGTGAGCTCGATGGGCTTGCCGGCGACTTGCGCCTCACGACCCGCGACGTCGATCGAAATGTCGCCCACCGTGATCCGCTCCGCGAACGCATCGGGCTTCGCTCGTCGCAACACGGCTCGCAGACGCGCGAGGAGCTCGCGTGGGCTGAACGGCTTCGCGACGTAATCGTCCGCGCCCATCTCGAGACCGACGACCCGGTCGGTCTCGTCGCCCTTCGCAGTCAACATGATGAGTGGCACGTTGCTCTTCGCGCGAATGCGCCGGCACGTCTCGAGGCCGTTCATCCCGGGCATCATGATGTCGAGCAGCACCGCGTCGAACGTCCCTGCCTCGAGCGCCGCGAGCCCGCGCGCGCCGTCGTGCGCGCCGACGACGTCCATGCCGTTCTGCCGCAAGTACGTCGCGAGCAAATCGAACAGCCGGGCGTCGTCGTCGATGAGCAGAATGCGAAAGGCCATGGAGGTGGTGCAGCGATGAGACTACTTCAGCGCGACGCGGGCTGCGGGCTCTCCGCACGCGCCGCGTCGGCGCACAGCTTCGCGACGTGGCGTTCGAACGCGGCGTGGTGGTTGCGACGGTGGCAGGCGAGGCTGGCGACGCCGCCCGCGAAGCCACCGAGGGTGCCGAGGGCGAGCAGCGCGATGACGATCTTGCGTTTCATGGTCGTTCTCCTTTCAAACCGATGCGCTGCGGTAGGGGCCTTCGCCGCCGTGGTCGTGGCCGTGGTGATGACCCCAGTGTCCGCGGCTGCCGCAACGTCCGCCGCCGCCGAACGCGAGGATCTGCCCTTCGAGCATGTCGCCCGCGACCTTGCGCTGGCGATCGTCGAGCGCTTCGTGCACCGTGGTCAGCGCCGTCTTCATGCTCGCGCGAAGCTTGGCGATGAGCGCGTCTTGCCGTCCGAACGCCGCTTCGAGCGCGCCCTCGTCGAACCGCTCGCCGCGCATCGCGCGCGCGACGTCGTGCCGCGATTGAATCAGCTCCTCGCCGACCTCGCGCTTCGTCTTCCAGAGATCTTCGACGACGCCGAGGATCACTTTCTCTTGCCCGGGGCTCGTGTCGAGCCGCTCGAACAAGAACCGCAGCCCCGCGCGCGGACCGAAGCCGCCGCGACCGTACCCACCCCATCGCCGGCCGCGCCAACCATGGCCGCCGCGAAGGACCTTCACCAACCCGATGAGGCACACCGTACCGATCAGGAACCCAATCATCGATTCATCCTCCGTGCGTCGAGCATTGGGCCCGACCACACACGAGAAGATGGAGCGCGCGTGTGAAGCGCGTGCTCGGGCGACTGTGAAGAAGTGTGAAGCCGGCTCTACCGCGCGAGGATTTTCGCGAGCTTTTCTTTCACGACCTGGGAGGTCCACGTCGGGACGGCGGCGCGCAATAGGTCGGCTTGCGTCGCTTCTGCAACCAAATCGCTCGGCTTCGATCCGCGGATCGCGCGCTTCGCCGCCATGTACGCCGTCGTCGGATGCGCGGCGAACATCGCGAGGCGTTCGCGCGCGACGGCGACCGCGTCCTCCGCGATCTCGTCGACCAGCCCGACGCGCAACGCATTCGTCGGATCGAACAGGCCCGCGCCGAGGACGACCTCTTCGAGGTGCTGCGAAGGGACGCGTCGCCTGACGATCTCGAACGTCCGCGGCGGATACTCGACGCCGAGCGCGACCTCGTTCACGCCGATCTTGATCCGCGGATTGGACGAGACGACGCGTCGATCGCAGCACATCGCGACGATGCAGCCCCCCGCGATGGCGTGTCCGTTCACCGCCGCCACGGTCGGTGCAGGATACAAGTAGAGCGCGGTCATCATGCGCTCGAGCAGATCGAGAAACGTCAGCATCGCCGGCGCTTCGAGCAGCGCGACCTCTTTCAAGTTCAACCCCGCCGAGAAGGCGTCGCCGCTCCCGGTGAGCAGCACCGGCGCCCCGTTCGCCTCGGCGAGCTTTGCCAAGAGCGCCGTCATCGTCTCCGTCCCGAGCGCGTTTTTCCCTGGGCCTGCAAGCGTGATCTCGAACATGGCTGGCTAAGGTACCATCGGCCTCCGAATGTTCGAATCCGCCGAGCTGGGTCACGAAATCGACAAGGACACCTACGACAAGGAGGTTCCCGCGTTGAGGCAGGCGCTCCTCGACGCCGAGCTCGAGCTCGTCGAACAAAAGAAGTTCCCCGTCGTCGTCCTCATCGGCGGCGTCGACGGTTCCGGGAAGGGCGACACCGTCAACGTCCTCTCGACGTGGATGGACCCTCGGCACCTCGTCACGCATGCGATGGGCGACGCGACCGACGAGGAGCGGCAGCGCCCGCCGATGTGGCGCTTCTGGCGCGGCCTACCGCCCAAAGGGAAAATAGGCATCTTCTTCGGCTCCTGGTACTCGCAGCCGATCACCGATCGCGTCCACGGAAAGACGCGCGCGGCCGAGCTCGAACGCAGCATCGAAGAGATCGTCCGCTTCGAACGAATGCTCACGGACGAGGGCGCGCTCGTCGTCAAATTCTGGTTTCACCTCTCGAAGAAGAAGCAGAAGAAGCGCCTGCGCGATCTCGAGAAGGATCCGATGACACGCTGGCGCGTGACCGAGGCCGACTGGAAGAACCACACGCGCTACGACGACTTTCGCTCGGTGTGCGAGCGCGTCGTGCGGCTCACCAGCACCGCGCACGCGCCGTGGATCGTCGTCGAGGGAATGGACGCGCGCTACCGAAACCTCACCGTGGGGCGCGTGCTCCGCGACGCGATCAAGACGCGCCTTCGAACGCCCGACGTCGCCGTTCCCACGCGCGCGGCGCCGTCGCTCGTCGCGATCGATCGCCGCGACGTGCTCCGCTCGCTCGACCTCACCCAGGCGCTCGAAAAGGACGACTACAACAAGAAGCTCTCGAAGTACCAAGCGCACTTGAACGAGCTGTCCCGCGCGGCGAAGTTCAAGAACCTGTCGGTCATGGTCGTCTTCGAAGGCAACGACGCGGCGGGGAAAGGCGGCGCGATCCGTCGCGTCACCGCGGCGCTCGACGCGCGCATGTACCACGTCGTTCCGATCGCGGCGCCGACCGAAGAAGAGCGCGCGCAGCCTTATCTTTGGCGCTTCTGGCGTCAGGTGCCGCGGCTCGGGCATCTGTCGATTTACGATCGCTCGTGGTACGGGCGTGTGCTCGTCGAGCGCGTCGAGGGGTTCTGCTCCGAGGCCGATTGGATGCGCGCGTACGGCGAGATCAACGACTTCGAAGAGCAGCTCGAAGCGCACGGCGTCGTCGTCGTGAAGCTGTGGCTCTCGATCAGCCAGAAGGAGCAGCTCGCACGCTTCAAGGAGCGGCAAGAGACGGCGTTCAAGCGCTTCAAGATCACGCCCGAGGACTGGCGCAATCGAAAGAAGTGGGACGCCTACGAGCGCGCGGTATGCGACATGGTCGATCGCACGAGCACCGACGTCGCGCCGTGGCACCTCGTCGAGGCGAACGACAAACGGTTCGCGCGCGTGAAGGTGCTGCGCGCGATCTGCGAGCAGCTCGAGGGCGCGCTCTAGTCTCGCTCGCCGCTCACACCCACGAGACGCGGTACCCGAGCATCGCTTCGGTGCACAGCGACGGAATCTGCACCGCGTACGTCTTTCGCGCGAAGAGCCCCATGTGCGCGCGCAAGAAGCCGGCGAACGCGCTGCGGTAGTAATTCGATTTCGCGCACGGAATACCGACCCACTCGAAGCGCGCCTCTTTCGGGCCGAGCTTCCACACCGCGACGTCGCTCCCCTTCCACGTGAGATCGCGAAGCCTCTTTGCCAAACCGAGCGCGGTCCACGGGCTCGTGCCGAGCTCGCGCGAGAGCTTCACGATGACGCCGAGAACGGAGTGATGAATGCGCTCGGCGACCTCCGCGCCGATCTCTTCCACGGCAGCTGGCTCGAGATGCAGCGCGTCGCACGCCGCGTAGTGGGCGACGGCGAGATCGATCGGAAGCCAGTGCCCCGGCGTGATCCCGAGCATCGCCTCGTGCTGCGTCGCCGGGAGGCCGCGCAGATACGCATCCTGATGGCCGCGCGCGCGGAGCGCTTGGATCGACGAGCAAAGGAGCGTGCTGCGGACGTGCGTCGACGGCGAGATCTTCTCGCGAAGCACGTCGAACGAAACGTAGGCCTGCTCGCGCATCTCCTGTGTCCACTCACCAGCGTATCGCTTACTTCGTCGCGTCGCCTTGCCACGTGACCGACGGGCGCGAATCGGGCGGGTCGGGCGTCTCTGCGAGGCCGACGAGGCCGGACGCGAGCGTGATCGCGCGCTCGAGCGTCGGCGCGAGGTAGCACAGGCTCCTCAGCTCGGAGCGCTCGAAGATGCGGCGCGGCTCGGGGAGCGGGCCTGCGATGACGACGCGCTTCTTCGCGCGGCGGATGCGGCCGATGGCGCTCTCGAGCGCGACGAGTCCGGTGGCATCGATGGTCGGGACGCGCGCGAGATCGAGGATGACGATCTGCGCGTCGCCGCCCGCTGTCTCGAACGCGCCCATCGCGTTCTGCGCGGCGCCGAAGAAGAGCGGCCCGGCGATCTCGTAGAGGACGACCGACTTCGGCAGCGTGTGCGACGACTCGCCGAGCCCGCCGTCGAGAACGGACACCGCGCGCGTCTGCGTGAGCTCGGCCATGCGACGCATGAAGAGGAGCGCGGCGAGGACGATTCCCGCCGTCACCGAGACGACCATGTCGAACGCGACCGTGAGCCCGAAGCAGACGAGGAGGACGGTGACGTCGCTCTTCGGCGCGAGCCGCATCATGTGCACGAAGTGGCGTGCTTCGGACATGTTCCACGCGACGACAAGCATCAGCGCCGCGAGCGACGCCATCGGGACATACGACACCCAGCGCGCGAAGAGGACGATCGTGAGCAGCACGAACAGCGAGTGCACGACGGCCGAGAACGGCGAACGCCCCCCCGCGCGGATGTTCGTCGCTGTGCGCGCGAGCGCGCCCGTGGCCGCGATGCCGCCGAAGAACGGGACGATGATGTTGCCGATGCCGGCGCCGACGAGCTCGGCGTTCGGATCGTAGCGCTTGCCGGTGAGGCCGTCGGCGATCACCGCCGAGAGGAGCGACTCGATCGCGCCGAGCATCGCGATCGTGAAGGCCGCGGGGAGGAGATCGCGCAGGTACCCGAAAGAGAGCGCGTCGCCCCACGGCAGCATCGGGTGCGGCGCGACCGGCGGGATGCCGGCGATCGTGATGCCGTCGATGACGGTGTGAAAACGGCTGCCGATCGTCGCGACGTGAAACCCGGGCGAGACGCGCGTCGCGATCGTCACGCCGATCGTCGCCGCGCCGATCGCGAGCAGCGGCGCCGGCACCTTCGGCAACAACTTCGGAAAGACGAGGAGCAGCGCGAACGTCGCCGCTGCCACGCCGAGCTCCGCGAGCGAAGCCCCCGCGCGCGCGTCCCACATCGCCGCGAGCTTCTCGGTGTAGTGCTCCGGCATCGTCGCGATCGAAAGCCCGAGCACGTCCTTCACTTGAAGCGTCGCGATGACGACGGCGATCCCAGCGGTGAAGCCCGTGGTCACCGGGTACGGGATGTACTGAATGAGCTTTCCGAGGCGCGCCACTCCCATGGCGACGAGCATCACGCCCGCCATGAGCCCGGCCGTGAGCAGGCCGAAGAGCCCGTGCTTCGCGACGATCGGCGCGAGGATGACGACGAACGCGGCGGTCGGTCCCGAGATCTGAAACTTCGATCCGCCCGCCAGCGCGATGACCGCGCCTCCGATGATCGCGGTATAGAGCCCGTGCTGTGGCGGCACGCCGACCGCGATCGCGAGCGCCATCGACAGCGGAAGCGCGACGATGCCGACGACGATCCCTGCGAGGAGGTCCGCGCGAAAATCGCCGGCTGTGTACCCGTTCTTCAGCGTGCGACGGAGCCCGGTTGCAAACGGGATCGCCTCGACTGCCGCGCGCGCGGGACGCGCGATGCCGTAGAGACTGCTCGCTATTCGCCGTCGCATATCGCGCGGCGTTCACTCTACTACTTCGGCGGCGGACGCGGCGGGTCGGTGTCCTTCTGGATGCACGACGAGAGATCGAACAGCATGAACTCGAGCGCCTTCTCTTGCGGAGTCAGCGGCCCTTGCACGCACGACGCCGGGAACGTGTTGCCCGAGCGCTCGGCCGCCGACACGTGGAAGTCGCTGAAGACGACGCGCCCGCACTGCTGATCGTCCGGCACGCCGATCGGCGTGTTGAACGTGATGTGCTGAATCGACGGTCCGTTCGCGGTCGTATGCGCGACCATCCACTTTTGCGTCGGCAAGTTCTCCTTGTCGAGATCGTGACGCGACTCGTGCAGATCGATGTTGCCGATCGTCGTCGACGCGCCGACGTTCTTCAGCCACGCCGCGAACGCGATCCCCTTCGGGAACGACATGTCGATGATCGCCGGGAGCGGATCCGCGACGTCGTAGTTGTCGACGTTCCACATGCCCGTCGTCGAGAACTTCGCCGTGCCGCACGCGCCGCCCGTGCACGTCGGAGCGAGCCACGCATACCCGTAGTGCGTCGCGAA
>JBBQXV010000042.1:0-43837 GCA_038209335.1 Polyangiales bacterium
GTCAGGGTGGACGGTTCCGGCCACGGCGGGCGCCCTCCTGCGCATCGACGTCGAGCACGGCTTCTGGACGCCGACCTGTGCTCTGCAGAAGAGCTCGTACGCCGCCAAGGTACCGAACATCGCGAACGCGCAGGTCGGACCGGAGGGCTTTTTGCTCGTGCAGACGGCCGACTCGTACAACGTGACGACGCTGGCCAAGGCGAACGAGAGCGACCAGTTCAGCTCGACGACGACGTCGCTCCGGAAGTGCGCGGGGGTGACGCTGAGCATCGGCGGCAACATCCCGTACGTCGGTGGTCCGTCGGCGCACCTGTCGTCGGAGAAGTGCAAGCAGTCGGAAGAGGGCTCGGACACCAAGACCAGTGCCACGAGCACCAACGTCAACGGCAACGAGTCGCGGCAAGCGGCGCAGTTCGCGGCCGGCCTTCGTCTCGACAACACCCCGTTCCCGCAGCTCCCCGCCGGCGCGCTCGTGCTGGTCGGCGTGAGCAACACGTCCAGCTCCGGCCCCGAGGTGCACACGCTGCGCGTCTTGCAGTCGCCGTCGACCGCGTTGCCCGTCGATGTCGACCAGACCTTCTACTTGGTGGTCAACGATCTCTCCGATCCGTCGTGCGTCAACACGTCCATGGCGACGCTCTCGCTGGGCTCGTCGATCTTGATCCCGGCCGCGCCGATCGCGAAACAGATCGGCAAGTCGATGGCCATCACCATTGCGAACCTGCAGACGTGGCGCGCGGCGCTCGAGCAGCAGGGCGACGTCCTCCCCGATCAGTCGGCGCTCATTCGCAGCAAGTCGCTCAACGATTTGCGCCAGCTCTGCAACTGCGACCCGGCCAACCCCGCGCAGCTGCCGCCCGACTTCTACGGCTTTTATCAGACCTGGATCGATGCCGAGATCGTTCGGCTCGAACGGACGGTGGCGCTGCGCAAGGCGGAGCTGCAGATGCGTCAGCTGAACATGGAGATCGCGGAGCTCGCGAACGACGAGCTGCAGGCCAATCAATCGGCGGGTCGCCTGCTCGAACAGATTCCACTCTGGGCGCTGCGCAACATGGACAACGACTGGCTAGGCGCGCAGATGGGCAACCTCATCGACAACGTGAACTACGACCTCTACCCGATGGCGCTCCTCCGGTATCCGCAGGCCATCGACACCATCAAGCACGACCCGAACGTACAGACGTACATGCAGAAGCTAATGAATGAGATGTGGACGAATCCGGTCGTCGACGTGGCTCAGGACGTCGTCAAGCTGACCACTCTCCTCAGTCAGGATTTCCAGAACGCGGTGCTCGCTTCGACGAACAACGGGCAGTACTCGACCATCGCGGCGCTGAGCTTCGTGAAGCCGAGCGTGGCCTCGACCGATCCGCGGCTGTCGTCCTTTCGCAAGGCGCCGTTGGCGCGAGCGCAGAAGGTCTGGGACGCGCTGCTGACCGGCGCCGGCGACGTGCGCTTCGAGATCCTCCCCACCGACCTCTACAACGCGGGCATCGGCACGGCGACCATCCCGTGCAACGCTGTGTCGCCGGTCGTCAACTGGATGTCGCTCTACATGAGCGGCATCTCGGACACCGACGCGCAGTCGCTCAACAACAACCCGGTCTACACGAGCGCGTACACGAGCGACGTGATGACCTACCCGACCGCGAGCGGCTTGGCGAGCTTCAGCTTCCTCAACCCCGCCGTGCGCTCGGGAACGACGCGCGTGATGTTCGGCCCCGCCTCGAAGGCCGGTTCGGCGTTCATCGGGAGCAACGATCCGATTCGCACCTTCGCGGGCCTCTCGCCCTTCACGACCATCAACGCGAACTTCAACAACGTGCACTCGCTCTCCGGCGATCCGGTCAGCAAGGCCATCGAGCTCATCGTGGTCATGCAGATCGACAGCAAGACGACGCTGGGCACCGTCGCCGTCGCGCCGACCTGCGTCCCCATCCAGTGAACCGTTCGGGCGTCGCCGTGGAGCGGCGCCCGGTCCCCCATCTTCGTCATTCGATTCGGAGGTCCACCGTGCGCGCGTGGTTCGTCTTCCTCTTCCTTTTCATCTTCTTGTTCGCGTCGCGCGCGAGCGCGCAGAGCGTCTTCTCCGACGCCCAAGTGCAGGCTCCGCAGCTCGGCGCTCCCGAGCGCGGATCGCTCGCCGGGCAGCTGGCGTCCGTCGCCTTCGGGCCTGCGGACGTGAGCCGCGGCGGCTTCTCGCTGCCGTCGCCGATGGGAGCGCCGGGCGAGCGCGGCGCGCTCCCCGCATCGCCGCTGCCGACGTACTCGCCGGAGAACGGCGCGTCGGAGTGGGGGCTCGGGTGGCAAACGCAGATCGTGATCACGCGCGGTCGCGTCGCCGGCGACATCGACTACGCGACGGACGATCTGCTCGGGCCGTGGGGGCGCATGGTGCGCGGCACCGACGGCGCGTACTACCCAGTTGGGCTGCGCGAGCACGTGCGCGTCCAGGTCGTCGGCGCAACGCTGGTTGCGCGGACGCCCGACGGCGCGCGCTGGACGTTCGGCGGCACCAAGGTGACGGCGAACGCGCGCGGGACCTACGCCTGGTACCTGACCGACGTCGTCACCGTGACCGGGCAGGCGGCGCACTACGACTACGTCGGCAACGCCTCGGGTCGCCTGTTCGTGGCGACGGTGAGCTACGGCGGTCGGGCCGGCGCGCCGCAGTACCAGCTCACCTTCGACTACGAGGGGGTGAGCACGACGCTCGTCGAGTACAAGTCGGGCGCTCCGCTGTCGCTCGATCGGCGCGTCGTCGCCGTGCACGCGCTGGTGCGCAGCCCGGCGTCGTCCATCACGTGGACCGAGCGCTATGCGCACCTGCTCGACTACCAGAGCGACACCTACGGCCCGGCGTTCTACCTTTCGCACGTCCGCAAGCGCTTCCCCTCCGGCGAGCTCGCGCCCGCGTTCCACTACACGTATCGGCTGACCGGCGACGCCCTGTCAGGCGCGGTCGCGCGCCCCAGCCCCAAGCTGGAGCAGCTCGTCGCCACCGGGGACATCGACTTCGTCCAGGCCCACCGCGCGGCGTCGCTCGACTCCGACGACGACGGCCGCCCCGATCTCGAGCGCGCCACGGACATGGCGCTCTTCGTCCAGAGCGACTCGTCGTTCGCGGTGCAGCCGCTGGCGCCGCCTGACCCCACCATCAATCCGCTTTGCCGTCCGAGCGTCGCCGACACCAACGCGCCGCGCACGCTCGCGCGCATGCGCACGACCGAGCCCGCGTACCACGTCGTCGCCACTCAGGCGTCGAGCGACAACCTGCGGACGCAGGTCGTCATCTGCGATCGCGCGGGGCACGCCATCCACTCCGAGTGGATCGCCGGCGCGTGGTCGAAAGAGAACGGCGCCAAGCTCGTCGACCTCAATCGCGATCACCAGCCCGACTTCGTTCGCGTCGATCAAGGAAGCTTCGCGATTCTGCCGAACGCGTCGACGGCGAACGGCTTCGTCTTCGCGGGCGCGAAGACAGGACAGCTCACGCCGGTGTTCACGCCGTCGGCGACCTGGCTGCACGACATGAACGGCGACGGCATCGCCGATCTGGTCGCGCGCAGCAGCTCGGAGCTCGTGTTCTGGTACGGCAAGGGCAACTACCAATACGAGCCGAACGGCGTCGTGCTCGCGTTCTTCACGTCGAGCGGGCAGCTCGGCGATCTTGCGCCGTTCGAGGTCACGTTCCTCGACATGAACAAGGACGGTCTGACCGACGTCCTCCTCGGCGACGACACCGGCGTGACCCTGTTCGTCAACTCGGGCACCGCGTTCACGTCGGTCGACGTCCCAGCGCTGCAGCAGATCACGCGGCGCCCGGTGCCGCTCGACGTCCCCGGCTCCGGCAACATCGAGCTCGCGTACGTGGGCGGCGACGGCCACGGCTACTCGGTCGCGCTGTCCGACGCCGCTGCGGCGCTGATGATCTCCGCCGACGACGGCAAGGGGAGCGTGCTCACGTTCGGCTACGGTCGCGCGCCCGCCGCGCCCGGCGTTCACCAGCGCTCGGCGCTCTTGAGCACGCTCAGCGTCCAGTCGACGGGCTACGACACCGTCACGTACGGGTACTTCTACGACGGCGCCGTCCTGCACTCGGCCGGCAAGTTCCTCGTCGGCTACGGCAGCGTCATTCGGCACGCGCCGGTCGACTCGGCCACCATGACGTTCTTCAACGACGACCACGTGTCGGGCGTGCGCCTCACGTCGGTCGAGCACGACGAGCTCACGCCGGGAGTGGAGAAAGTCGCGTTCGACACCTACGACGACGCCGCCCTCGCGGGTGTCCCCTGGAAGCGCCTGCGCACCGAAGCGAAAGGGTGGCGCAGCACGGACGCTGGGCACCCCGCCAGCTTCGTCGCTACGACCGAGTACCTCGCGTACAACGCCGACGTCTGCCCCATCCAGGTGCGCGCGACTTCGTCGGCCGGCGTGCTCTTGCGCCAGACGACGCTTGCGACCGTCGCCGGCTTCACCGGCTCGCTCGCGTGTCTCGATCAGCGCGTCGTCGTCACGGGCACGCACGCTGACGCCTCGCTCGACTTCCGCCACGAGTGGTCCGTCGATCGTGACGGCGCCGGCCAAGTGCTCAAAGTGTCGAGCTTCGATCGCAGCGCGAAGGCGGTGGTGCTGCAGAGCAACACGTACACGGCCGACGAACGGCTGGCGACGATGTCGACGCCGGGGCGCGGGACGTCGACCTTCAACTACGATCCGGTCACCCGCCTCCTCACGAGCGTGACTGCGGCCGACGGCACCGTCACCGCGGCCGTCGACGTGAACCCGCTCACCGACGCGCTGCGCGCGCTCGTCGTTCATCACGGCGATCTCGCGTACCGCCGCGACTTCCAATTCGACGCTCAAGAGCGACTCGCCGCCACGTGGACGGATCTCGGGCACGCCTCTGCGACGATCCCGAACGCTCGCTACACGTACCGGTACGCCTCCGGGACGATGCCGGGGCTGGTCGGGATCGACGAGCTCGCCACCGCCCCCGCGAACGCGACCGGCGCGCAGGCGACGTACCGACACAAGCGCGAGCTCGCGACGGCGGCCGGAGAGGCGCTCGCTTCGGCGACCCTCATCCCCGAGGGATGGACGTTCGGCGGCGTGACTTCGCGCAGCCGCACCACGCGGACGACGACGGCGATGCAGCGCGCGACGTCGACGGTGGACGTCGGGATGCTCAGCGTGGCCGCGCTCCTGACCGGCGACTCGGCCACCGGCTATGCGCAGGCGTCGCTGTTCGGCGGGACGGCGCGGTCGGCGACGAAGATGCACGCCGACGTCGAACGCGACGTCGCCGAGACGCTGGACCTTCCCGGGTACCTCCGCAAGACCTCGACCGAGAACAACCAATACAAGACGGTCACGCTCGAGGACGCGGCGGGCCACGCCGTGCAGATCACCGATCCCGCGGGCGCGTCGTGGCGCTACGCCTACGACGCGCTCGGCCGCGTGCGCACGGTGACCTTGCCCGACGGCGCTGCCCACAAGGTCGCGTTCGACGACTTCGCGCGCGTCACGCACATCGCGCGCGACGGCGTCGGCACCGTCGACTACGCCTACGATGCGACCACCGGGCTCCTCACGCGGCGCACGCTGAAGGGGACCGACGGCACGTCGGGGCGGCGTCTCGACTACGCCTACGACGCGGTCGGTCGCGTCGTCAAAGAGACGCACACAGACCTGGTGAGTGCGGCGACGCAGGCGTTCACCTTCTACTTCGACGGTGCGACGCCGGCGAATCCGGCGGTGACGACGACGCGCCGCGGTCTTCTGACCGGCGTTGCCGGAAACGGCTTCACGAAGACGTTCGACCACCGGGCCGACGGGCAGATCGTCCATCGACAGCTGACGCTCACCGGCTTCCGCACGCTCGACGAGACGTTGACCTACGACGAGGACGGCGCGGTGGCGTCGCGCATGCTCGCGTTGAAGGACGCGACGGGCGCGCTGGTCTCGCAGAGCGTCGAGGCGACGCAGCGCGACGCCTACGGACGGCCGAGCGGCACCACCATGAACGGGCACCCGTTCGCGACGTACGCGTACGACGCCAACGGCTTCGTCGCGTCCGCGCAGCTCCTGGCGCCTTACGGGCACGGCGAGAGCGTGACCCTGCCGCGCGATCCGCTCACGCGCGCGCGCACCGGGCTCACCCAGAAGACGGCGACGTGGACGACGGCCTTCACGCGGCGACTGAACAACCGCGCCATGGCCGACTACGACGATCTTCAGGCCGGTGTCGATAAACGCCATCGCCTGTATCAGTACGGCGCGCAGGGCTACTTGCTGGGCTCGTCCGACGCGGTCGAGCAGTACGGCTATGGGTTCGACGTCGCCGGCTTGCCGACTCACATCGGTCACACCAAGGGCGGGGTCGTCGTCGAGTCCGCCGACGCAGTGAAAAGCGGCGCCGTGCTCACGGTGGGGCCGCATCATCACAAGCTCGACACGCAGGGTCGCGCGATCGAGCGCGACGGCGTGACCATGACGTACGGCCCGGACGGGCAGATTGCGACGGCGACGAACGGCGCGCGGACGTGGAGCTATCTCTACGACGAGGCTGGCCGTCGCATTGCCAAGCTCGCCGGCGCCGCCGTCAGCGCGATGTACCCGTCGGACGGCGCGTTCGTCGACGTCGCGGGCGGCTTGGTGGAGGCGGTGAAGATCGACGGCGTCGTCGTCGGCGTTCTGCGCTACGGCACCGGCGGCGCGCTCTCCGCTCCGACGTTCCAGATGGTCGGCGTCGACGCCCAAGGGACGGTCCTCTCCGACGCCGACGGTACGTCGCGCATCGCTTCGCCGTTCGGCGATCGCGACGTGCAGCCCGCCATCGCGTTCGCGTTGGACTACGCGGCGAAGGGCTACGACGCCGATCTCGGGCTCGTTCGCATGGGCGTGCGGGACTACGACCCCGCCATCGCGCGCTTCACCACGCCCGATCCGCTCTTCCTCGAGCACCCTGACAAGTGCGTCGGCAGCCCGTCCGAATGCAACCTCTACGGGTACGCGAAGAACCGCCCGCACATCTTCACGGATCCCACCGGCACGTGCGCCGAGGATCTCTGCATCGGCGAAGGCGCGGCCGCGGTCGGCGTCGGGGTGTACCTCGGGTACGCGTTCATCGCCGCCGCCGGCGCGACCTACCTCTCCGCGCCGTCGACGCAACGCAGCCTCTCGGTAGCGATCGCGGCCGGCAGCCGCGCCGCCGGCGACGCGCTCGACGACGCGAGGAAGCTCGGCAGCGACGTCATGAACGCCGTCACGTCCGCCACGAGCGCGTACCTGGCGATGAAGGCGGCGGCGCTCACCGCGCGCTTCGGCACGGACACGCGGTACGTCTTCGCGACGTACACCGTGCGCCTGGCCGACGGGTCGGTGTATTCGGGCCGAACCTCTGGGACCGCGAACGCAGGAGAGGCCGACGGCGACGCCGCGAACCGAGTCGTCGCCGAACGCTGGGAAGCACACCACATGCGCGCGCTGGCGGCGCCGGGTGCGTCGCCCACGCTCGACAAGTATGCAGCCGGCAAGATCAGCGCGAAGCCGAGCCCGGCGGAGCTCCTCAAGCTCGCCTTCGACTACGCGGCCGTGCGCGGACGCGAGCAGCAGCTCATCGACGCCAACGGCCGCTCCCAGAGTGACGTCGATGCCTCCGGCAACCGCGGCACGTCCGGCAACTCGATCCGCGGCGTCGCGAAAGACAATCCTCTCGGGCGCTTCTTCGACGCTGCGTCGAGCGGTAAGTTCGGGCCGGTGGTGGCGCCCAAGGGTAGCCCGTGAGAAGAAGCTGACATGACACGCCGAGCCATCAAGCCAAAGACGTGGGACGTCGTCGAGGTCCCGCTGGAGAACGGCAAGGTCGGATACGGCCACGTGCTCGGCTCGGTCGTCGTCGGCTTCTACGCGCTGGAGAGCGACCAGCGCGTTGCGCTCGACGAGGTGGTGACGAGCGCGGTGGCGTTTCGCGTCCCCTGCATGATGGACGCGATAAAGGAGGGACGCTGGCCCATCATTGGTAACGCGGCGCCACCGGCGTCGATGATCGAGCCGCTCCGGCTCTGGCGGGGCGGCGGCGCCTACGCCGAGATCTCCGAGTGGCGTCCCGAGACGGGGACCGTCGACCGACCCGCGAGCGCGCAGGAGATCGTGGGGCTCGAGAAGGCCACCATCTGGGACTCACGCTGGCTGGTGCAACGGCTCGCGCTCTTTCTGCGCGGTGAGCCATGCCCTTGGGTCGAGGTCGCGTAGCCGTGGGTGCTTGGGGACGAGGTCCGTTCGCGAACGATGCCGCGCTCGACTGGCTGGCGCGCGTGCGCGCGAACCCAGCCGCGCTCGCGGCCGCGTTCGAGGAGGCGTGCGACGCGCCGTACCTCGAGGTCGACGAGGGATCGAGTGCAGTCGCGGCGGCGGCCGTGCTCGCGCTGGCGGTCGACGGTGACGCAGCCGATCTCGACGAGCCGGCGCGCGAGCTTGCCCGCACAGTGCGCGCGGACGCCGCGTTGCGCGCGCGCGCGGTCGCTGCGCTCGACGCGGTGGTCGCGCCGACGTCGGAGCTGCGCTCGCTATGGGACGATGCCGCGGCCGGGGCGGACTGGCGCGAATCGATCGCCAGGCTTCGCGCGCGGATCGCCTGAGCAAGGTGACTGGCTGGCGAGTCCAGTCCGACGAGCGACGACCATTCAATCCGGTACGAGCTTCAGGCGCGCGGTACTAGCTCGTCGGGGACCCTACTCGACCATTTCCTCAGACGACGTCGCCGCTCAGCTCCCCGTAGAGCCGCATCCCCGCGCCAATCGCGCCGGCAACGCTCGGGAGGCCCGCGGTCGCGTTGGCCATCCACAAATTGTCGAGCTGCGTCCGAAACGGACGTCGCGCGAGCGTCACATGCGCAGGGGAGAGCGCGGCGCCGTACGAGTTGCCGGCCGGCGCGCGGCAGAAGCGCTCGTTCGTAGCGGGCGTGCCGACGACGCGAAGCGCGAGGTGGTCGCGAAGGCGCGGCACGTAGCGCGCCTCGATGACGTCGAGGAGCCGCTCGCGGATTCGTTTCTTCTCGACGTTGTACGCGCGACGATCGCGGCGCCGCAGCTCGTCGAAGTGCGCGTGGTCTGCGCACGTCGCGACCTCGAGGATCTGATGGCCAGGCGGGCAGAGCCCCGGCGCGTCGGAGTGGAGCGTCGGCGTCGACATGAAGAGCCAAGGATCGTCGAGGTCGTGGCGCTTCAATTGATCGTCGTACATCCGATTGATGTCGTCGTGCGGGTAGTGCCAAACGTTGAACGATCCAAAGCCGTGATCTTTCAGGTCGATGCCCTTCACCGCGAGGTACATCGTGATCGTTCCGCACGAATACTCGTAACGGAGGCGCTTGGCGTCGCGCGCGAGGTGCGCGGCGCCGACGAGCTCGGCGGTGCGTTTGGGATCGACGTTGGAGACGTAGCGGCGCGCCGTGAAGCGGCGGCCGTTCTTCGTGGTGACGCCGACGACGCGCCCGCTTTCGGCGTGGATGCGCTCGACCTCGTGCTCGAGGAGGAGCGCGCAGCCGGGACGAGCGCGGATCGAATCTGCGATCGCGTCGACGAACGATGCGTAGTGGTCGCGCGGGTAATACGCGCCGCGGTCGTAGCCGCAGACGAGCGCGACGTGCAGAAGGAACGAGACGTCGCGCGGCGGGAGGAGGTAGTCGCCCGATTGGCCGGCGAGGATCGCGCCGAGGTGCGCCGGCATGCGGAGCGTGTCGTAGACGTCTTGTAGCGTCGAGCGCGCGTAGCGAAGAAGATGGCGGAAGCGGTATGCGGAGCGAACGGCCGCGAGCACCGTGAGCTCCTTTGGCAAGTCGTCGGAGCGATCGAGCTCCTCGCCGACCGCGATGACCGCCTCGAAATATCCGAGGATCGGCGCGCGCCACTCCGGGTAGCGACGAAGCAAGCGCTCGCGGTATTTCGCGAGCCCGTTCGGCACGTGCACGCGATCGCCGCCGACGACGATGTGATCGAACCCTTCGGGATCGAGGCGCACGAACGGGACGTCGTCGCGGAGCCCGAGTCGTCCGAGGAGGCGATCGACCGTCTCGCCTTCACCGCATCCAAAGATGTAATGAACCTGCGCGCAAAAGCGGAAGCCCTTCAGCGTGAACGTGTGCGCGTAGCCGCCAGGGACGTCGTGGGCTTCGAGCACGAGCACGCGCCGGCCGCTCTTCGCGAGCAGCGACGCGACCGCGAGTCCCGCCATTCCTGCGCCGATGACGAGATCGTCGAAGTCCATCCCGTGCGCAATGTACGCGTCACCCGCCCGCTCCGCGCGTGTCTTCACCACGTCAGTCAACTCCGAACCAAGATCCTCCCGCGCAGATCCCTCACGCCGATCCGCACCATCTCGTAGGCGACCTCGTAAGCGTCGCCGGCCGCGACCGCGACGCCGATCTCCTCGATGAGCAGCACGTCACGCGTCGCGCGGTACCGAAGGCCGCGAAGGTCTTCGAACACGAACGAGCGGCCCATGAGCAACGCAAGCGCGAGCGCGTGAACCTGCTCGTAGTGCATGCCGATCTTGTCGGCATGGCGGGGAGCTTGGTTGCGAGAATAGCGCTTCGACGGCGACGCGAAGTCGGACGTCATCGTCTGGAGCGGCGTGCACTTCTCCGTCGCGTCGGCCGGCGGCTATCCGGTGTCTCCGCTGAGCCGACAGGACATGCGCTGACGCCAGCGGCATGAATGCGCTTCGCGATGACTCGGAAGAAACACGTCCTCACCGAGCCCTCGGCCATCGAAGCCGTAGGCGGCCGGCAGCCAACGGATTAAGAGAGGGCTCGGAGGGCTCCGTCGCGCGCTCAGCTTCCGTTGCGAAGATAGGCGTCGACGATCTCCTCGATGGTCGCTGCCACGAAGAGGTTTGGGTCCGCCGGAGCTTCCGGGGGATCGCCCGGACCTGGGACAGGAAACTCGCGGAGACGCTCCGCGTGGGATTGCACGCCGATGAGCGGCCACGCGCCGTCCTTCGCGCGGAAGACCTCGGTGATGGTGGAGCACCGCCGCCAGAGCGCGTCGAAGTGCGCGAGGTCGCGCGGTCCGGCGTCGACGACGCTGTTGTCGCAGAAGTCGCTCGTCGCGACGAGGGCGAGGCGTTCGAGCGGGCCGCCGGCCAAGAACGCATCGGGACGCACCACGTCGACGTGCGACTCGAGGAACTCGCGCGTCACGGCGCGTCGCGACGGCCCCGCGATGTCCCAGAAGAGGCGGTCGCTCGGATCGAAATGGATCTCGGCGCGATCACGCGCGTCGCCCGGCCACGATCGCGACACCGCTTCCGGCGGTGCGTAGCCGCGGATGGGACCGCCGGTCGTTCGACGCAGCACGCGATCGATCGTGTCCGCGTCGGTGTCTCCTTCCGCATTCGTCCGCTTCGCCTCGAGCAAAGCGAGGATCTGCGCGCCGCCGCAGAATCCGATCAGAGGCGCGACCCGATCCCTCACCGCTCCGCGCAGGCCGCCCATTCCGCCGGAGCGCGCGTCCGGCAACGGGTCCCAGTACCAGCGCCTGCGTCCGGCCGTTATGTCCGAATACGTGATCGACGCGTAGTCCCAATCGTTCGATCCGGAGAGCACCGTGATCGGAGGCGGGCTGCTCCCCTCGAGAAGGGCGCGATCGAGCTGCTCGTCGTCGCCCTCGATGGCTTCGAGGATCTCGCCGTCGGCGTCGCGGGGCGCCGCACCGACGAGGATGCCTCGCTCGTCGAGCGATCGCGCGAAGTGGTCATCGCGACGGAGCGCAGGAAAGATCGACGCGAGGCGCTGCTGCAGAAACCTCGCGTGGTAGATGTCATTCGTCAGCTCGCTGCCGGGTGGCCCGTGAACGGCGACCGTCGGGTTCGCGTTGACCGAGAGGATCCACGGCGGCGCAATGACCGCGCGTCGATCATCGGCACGGTACGCCGCGATCTCCCGCACGACGGGCGCGCCCCATCGCTGCGGCAACCCCATCGGCCCCGTCGCGCCGTGCATGACGAGCCGAAGCGCGCGGATGGATCTTCCGCTCGCGAGGCGAACGATGCGTCGCCGAAGCGGGACGATCGTTCCATCTTCCCGCGTCGGCGTGCTCGCGATCGCCGAGAAGTGGGTTCCGTCCTCACTAGCTTCGAGCTCGTAGCGAATCGGTCCCCACGCGATTCCGTACGTGCGACCGACTCCCGTCGCGCGCGTGTGCCCCGTGCCGTCGTGTCCCAAGACGAGGCGCACCCGGTCGATCGGCATCGGCTCGCGGAGTTGGATGACGAGCGACCATCGATCGCGACCGGGCGCGCCGACCCAGCGCCCCTCGTACGTGCCGTCGATCGCGCCGCCGGCAGCGAAGCCCGTGAACGCGCCGTCGTCGGTCGCGGTCGCATCGCGGAGCACGTCACGCGCGCCCTCGAAGGCCGCGAGCTCACGCATCACCGGGGGCCCGCCGTTCGTTCGATCGACGATGAGGCGCAAGGCGCACGCGTCGACGTCGACGAACCACGAGCGTCGCGTAGGGAGGGCGGTGTTCAGGCTCGCGCCTCGCGCGGGAGATGCTTGCTGCGCGCCGAGGACTCCGTCGAAAGCGTGCTCGTCGTCGGAGCACGATCCGTCGTCGCGTGGTGCGCGCGCCTCCCAGCGGTAGCCGACGGGAACGCCGGACGTCGGGGACGCTCCGAACACCGCGCGTATCACGGCGAGGTGCACCGGTTTGCGAAACGTCGCGCGCCACTCCCAATGCGTCGCCGCAGGCGCGCCACGCCACGCGGTCGCGTCTCTCCCATCGACGGCTCCCGTCGCCGTGTACGCGCCATCCGACGGCGTCGCGCGAACGCCGCGCACGAGCGCCGCATCGCGCAGCACGTCGCGCGCGCCGAAGGTCGGACGATCGGCGCGTGACGGCAGACTCTCTTCGGTCCACGGCGGCAACACCACCGTCGGAACGAGAGGCGCGCACGGCGGCGGCCGCCAATCGCCCGCGCCGTGAGCCGTACGAAGGCAGGCCCAGGTCGGAATAAGTCCGAGCGCGACGAGAGCGATCAAGCCCGAACGTCGTCGTCTCGCAAACCGCACCACTGTCTCGAATTGTACGGGGATTTGGCGCTTCCGCCAAATCGGCGCCCATTGTCGTCGATGTACGGGCGAGAGGCGATTCGGGATCCGGCTCGGGCGCGCGGCGTCGTCGTGAGGCGCTCTATTTTCGAGCTCGTCGAAGCGCGGCGCCTGGCTCGCCTCGCCACGAAACGGGAGCGCAAGGTACTCCGTGTCGCGCCGAGACGGCTATTCTCACGGTCCCATGCGTATCGTCGACCACCGACCGCGGGGCAGTCTCGCGATCGCGTTCGTGATCCTATCCACACTCTTGGTGACGACGCGCGCTCGCGCCGAGACGTGGCAGGCGCCGGTGGGTGGGCGCGCGATCGCACTGGCAGAAGGGCGCGTCGCGTGCTCCGTCGCGTCCGGCGATTGGACGATCGAAGCCGCGGGCGCGGCCGTCCGACCGCCCGTGACGGAGGACGCCGTCGGGCGATCGACGGAGCTGCGCATCGCACCGACAGCGGCAGCGTGCGCGACCACTGCGACGACGGTGACGCTCGTCGCGACGGGGCGCTGGCCGACGATCGATACGGCCGCGACGACGCTTTCGCCCGACGACGCGCGGGTGGAGCTCCGCGGGCGCGGACTCCGCGGCGTCATCGTGCAGTGGCGCGCGGGCGATCGTTCCGGCGAGGATCGCTGCGCGCAGCCGCAGTCCGAGGGTGCGGTGGAGAAGTGCGCGCTCGGCGTCGGGCGAGGGCTCACGGCGGATCCCACGGCGGTGACGCTCGCGTGGTTCCCGGCGGGCGCGCGGGTGGGAGCCGACGTCGTGACCTTCGACGCGGCGGCGCGCAAAGTCGCGCGCGAGGAGCTGGTGCTGCGGCCGGCGCGCGTCGTCGTGAGCTCGCTCGTGCCTGCGGGGACCGCGATCGATCTCGCCAGCGGCGGCGTCGGGCGCATTCCGCTCGTCCATCCCGAGGCCGTCGCGTCGGCCGAATGCGGCGCCGCGGCGTGCGAGATTTCCGGCGGCGCCGTCGTCGTCCACGACATCAAGAGCATCGGGACCGCGCTCTCGCTCCGCCTCCGCTTGCTGCCCCGCGTCTTCCTCCAACGCGGCGATGCGCTCGATGCGGCGCCGACCCTCTCCGTCCCCGTGCTGCCGTGCGGGATGAGCATCGCGTCGGGCGACGCGCCTCGCGCGATCGACGACTCGCGGATCGTCGTTCGGGTCGATGCGCGCTGCGCCGGCGAAGCGCGCGCGATGCGCTTTTTCGCGGGCGGTCGCGCGGCAGACGTCGTCGCGGTCGAAGAATCCGGAGGAGCCGGGTTCGTTCTTCTTCGCGTCGGCCGCGTCGAAGGCGACGAGCTCGTCGTGACGGCCACGCGCAGCGGCGCCGACGGCTCGACGATCGGGCAGGCGCGCGCCCGCACGCGCGCTCTCGCTGCGCCGCGCGCGGTCCTCGCGCTCGCGTCGGGCGTCACGCTCGACTTCATCCCGACGAACCGCACCGCGAACGTCCGGTTCGCGCAGCCGGCCGAGGGCGGTCGCTTCGCGCTCTCACCGGTCGAAGGGGTCTACGAAGCGAACGAGCATGACGGTGCGACGACGATCCGCGGCGAGCGTGCCTCCGCGGGCTTCGTCGCGCTCCGCTTCGCCTACCGCGTGCCGTCCTTGCCCGGCTCGCTCGCGACCACGGCCCTCGCGACGCTCGTCGAGGCGATCGAGCGTCCGCTGCACGAGGCGAACATCCCGGTTGCGCTCGGCGCATCCGCGCTCGGACCGAAGCCCATCGTCGAGCTCGTCTGCAGCGCCGACGGGCGCGCGCCGAAGACGATCGCTCCCGGCGACGTCACGCACATCCCGTTCTCCGCGCGCGACAGCTGCCGCGTCGTCTTTCACCGCGACCGCCTCTCGCCGGAGGACGGCGCGCAGTACTTGAGCCTCGACATCGATGTCGCGCGTGTGGACGGCGCCGCGCGCCCCGAGGCGCACATCTCCCAGTCGATCGTCCTCCGCGCCGGCGCCGAGCCGAGGTACGCCTGGCTCAAGGGCATCGTCGGCGCGTTCGATCGCGCCGTCGTACGCATCTCGCACGTCGGCGACGAGTCGCACTACGTCGGCGGCGCCGAGCTGCGAAACGGCGCGCCGTCGGCGCAGTGGTCGGTGGTGTTCGGCACCGGCCACGCGCGCATCTACGCGACGACGGCGATCCCGACCGGTCTCTACCGCGTGAGCGACGCGGACCACAGCGGGATCCTCGCGCTCAACTTCGGCGTCGTGATGCGCGGGACGTGGCTCGACGACCAAGGCCACGAAGGATTCCTCGGCCTCGAGGCGGGCGTGATGGGCGTCGGGCTCGCGAACGACGTGAGCCGCTCCGGACATTCGCTCACCCAGCTCGCCACCGTCGCAGGCATCGGTCTCAGCGTGCCCATCGCGAACCGCTCGCTCGCGACCGAGACGTCGATCAACCTCCACGCCTGGCTCGAATACGAGGTCTCGCGCACGGGCGACGTCCCCGGGAACGCCATCGGCTTCGTGTTCGGCCCGAGCATCTCGATCGGCAACGTCGGGACGAGCTTCTGACCCGCGCGGTGCGAGGCATGGTCTATGCTTCGTCCATCTCATGCGAGACAAGCGACGCGTGCTGGTCGTCGACGACGACGACGAGATGCGTCGGGTGATCGCGGACGCGCTGCGCAAGGATGGACACGACGTCATCGACGCCAAGAGCGGAGATGACGCGCTTCGCGCGATCGCGGCGACGGAAAACGCGGACGTCGATCGAATCGTCTTGGTTCTCGACGTTCGAATGCCGGGAATCAGCGGGCTTCAAGTGCTCGCGCGGCTAAGGCTCCAGAGAGCGCGCGTCCAGGTCGTCGTGATGACGGCGTTTCCTGATCACGCCACCTACATGATCGCGCAGTCGCTCGGCGCGATCGCGCTCTTGGAGAAGCCGTTCGAGATGAAAGACCTCTCCGCGCTCGTCGCGGCCTCCGTGCGTGACGAGTGATGGGCTTTGCTTCGGGGCGGCCTCGTCATGCATCACGGCGGACACGTCGTTCCAACCTCGGACGGCTCGCGAGGCGGAGCGTCAGGAGGAATCGTCAGCGACTCTGCCTCCGAGATCAGCGCAAACCGAACCGCGTCCTTCGTCCCGCGTTTCACGTCGTACATCAGCGCGTCCGCGATTCGGAGCGCGTGGTCGAGCGACCGGGGCGCGACGAGGAACGTCGCCGCACCCATGCTGAAGGTGACGGACCAGCCGTGCTCGCGCATCGATTCCCCCAGCTGCGCGCGGATGCGTGCGACCGCAACCTCCGCGGCGGCGCGCGCGGTTTCCGGCAACAGCAGCGCGAACTCGTCGCCCCCGACGCGTGCCGCGATGTCGAGCGCGCGCCCCGAGGCGAGGACCTCGGCGACGGCCGCGAGCACGCGGTCGCCCTCGGCGTGACCACGCGTGTCGTTCACTGCTTTGAAACCGTCGACGTCGATCTGCACGAGCGTGAGCGGTGCGCCCAGACGCTGCGCGCGGTCGATCTCGCGCTGCGCGAGATTGCGAAATCCGCGCAGGTTCGCGATGCCGGTGAGCAGGTCGGTGTGGGCGAGCTCGTCGAGCTGCGCATGGGCGGACCGCAAGCGATCGAGCACGAGGACGACGCCGACGTACGTGAGCACCCGCGCGATCGCGTCGGAGTAGAGGAAGGTCCGGCGAGCCTCGACGAGCCCCTCGCGGTAGTCGAACGCGACGCACGCGGCCGCGCCTAGAACCGCCACGGCCATGCCCGTGCTGCGCCCGAGCAGCCACGCCGCGAGGCCCACCGGGAGGACGTAGAACGCGCGGAGAGCCAGGTCGACGCCCGTCACGTAGTCGGCTGCGAAGATGGTCGCGAACGTCGCCGCCACCAGCGCGACCCGCGCGCCCGCTCCAAACGCAAGGTCGCGAACGCGGCGCGGCGAGCTGCACGACCCGAAGCGACCCGCCGACCCGAAATGACCCGTCCGCCGAAAGGGCGTGCTCATCCGTCGATGGGAACGAGCGCGCGCACGGCGGTGCGCAGGTCGTCGATGTCGAACGGCTTGTCGAATAGGATCGCGCCGAGCCTCTCGGCGCGCGCGCGGGTACCTTCGTCGCCAAACGCCGTCATCAGGATGACCGGCACTTGCCAATGGCTGTCGCGCAGCCCTTGGAGAATTTGCAGCCCGCTGCAAATCGGCATCCGAATGTCCGACACGATGAGGTCGAGGTCGGCGATGCGGTGACGATCACTGTAGTGCGCCGCCGCGCGCACGAGCAACCGACCGCCGTCGGGCGCTTCTTCTACCGCGTAGCCGTCCATGGTGAGCGCTTCGACCACGAGACGACGCATCTCGGCGTCGTCCTCCGCGACCAAGACGCGGGGCGGCGAGCGCACCACTTGCTGCTCGCGCGCGGCGACGGTATGGAACGACGAGGAGGTCCGGCGCGGCGGATCGAACATTGGTTTGCTCCTTTGCTGCCTCCCAGAGCACTCGTCGTGCCGCGGTGTCGCGTGCATTCCATCAACGAATCGCATCGCGAGGACGGTACCGCCAGAAACGGATGGCGCGCCGGATGCACTGACTTCTCGCGCCAGATCCATCGTGGCTACTCGAGGACCGGACGCGACGTGTGAAGAGAGGAGTGGAGATGGTGATTCGGAAGATCCTCGTCGCGCTCGATGACTCGCCACGTGCGGAACGCGTGTTCGACGCAGCTGCCGAGATCGCGTGCCGGTTCGCCGCGCCGATTGTCATGCTGAGCGTCATCGACGTCCCGCCGGAGTTCCCAGCGGCCGCCGCGGGAAGCCCGCGTGACGAGCTCCCAGAGCTGCTCACCGCGCAGGCCCTCGCCCGGCTCCAGGCCATCGCGCAGACCGACGCGCGTGTCTCCGTCGAGGCGACTCTCGTCCGCACGGGCCAACCCTGGAGAGAAATCCTCCGCGTCGCCGACGAGGTCGGCGCCGACCTGACGATCGTCGGCAGTCACGGATACCACGGGCTCGATCGCGTGCTCGGAACTACGGCGGGCAAAGTCGCGAATCGGTCCCATTGCAATGTGCTCGTGGTGCACGGAACCGACTGATGACGACATTTCGCGCGCTCGCACCCGCCGACCGCCGCCGCGAGAAGGACGACGAAAGTCGATCCTGCCGCGCGATCGACGTCAGGGTGAATGCGTCACGTGAACCTCGACGCGCCGATCGGTGGGCCAGTCCTTCGGCAACGGGTCTGCGTCGTGCTCTCCGAGCGACTTCGTCTGGATGCGCGCCGGATCGATCCCCTTCGTCACCAGATACCGCTTCACGCGTTCCGCGCGTTCCAGGCCCAGCTTCTCGTTGTAGGCCTGACTACCCCGCGGATCTGTCCGCCCGACCAATGTGATGTTCTTTCCGCGGAGCGGCCCCGTCGTCATACAGGCGACGAGCGTCTGCATCGTCGCCTGGTCATCGGCGTCGGGTTTCGACGAATCGAACGAGAAGAACGGGTCGGGCCCGCCGCACGTCGCACGAGCAGCCTCGACCCAGTGGATGCCGTAGAGAGGATGCACTTCGACGCGCGATGCGCCGCGCCCCAGGTCGGGCGGTTGCGGCGGATCGATCGGGCGGGTCAGGCCCGCGGTCGGACTCGTTGGCTCTTGGGTGTGGCAAGCTGTCAGTGCGAAGCACGCGACAGCGACGAACGATCGAGCGAGTTTCATGGCATTTCTCCTTTGACACTAGTTGCCTATCGGTCGCGGCCTCTGTTTCCAGAGCCGCGCTGGCCAACGCGCTTGACGAGGACGCTCGCCACCTTCACGCGCGACGGCGCGCGGCCGCGTGCTCGCGCTGCGTGCACGACGTCGTCCCGCAGAAGGCGTTCGCGCGCGTGTCGCTGGTGAATCGTCGCGCCTCAGCTCTGCTTGGCGCGCACACGAGCGAGAGTGCTCTCGAGCACTCTATGGAGCTTGTCGGCCGCGCCCCGGATCGCCTGGTCGATCGTGTCCGCATGATCTGTGACGGCGATCGGCTGCCGGCCCTCGAGCCGCGCCTCCATCATGCAGCGCTTGTCGTTGAGCCCCGCTTTGTGGCTGACCTCGTCGCCCAGATGAACTTCGACGCGCGTGATGTGGTCGCTGAGGTTGTTGAGCGTGTCGATGACGACGGCCTCGACATGGGCCGCGAGTGCCTCGCGCCCTTCGATGTTGTGGTCCGTGCTGACTTGTACTTGCATGGTCCGCACACGAGCAAGAGCCGTTCCGTGGAAGAGGCAGCGCGGGATGCTCGAGACGTCGGCGCGAGCTCATCGATTGGCGACGAAGCAGGCGGCCGCGGACTGTGGCTCGATCTCCACGGCCCGAACCTCCATTGTCACATGCGACGGTTCTCCCCCCGCGTGAACGCCACAGACCGCGACGCGTGTCGTCCAACGAAACGCGCTCGCCTTCACGACCTGCATCCGGATGGACGCGTCGAGCAAGTGCCGCCACGCGCGTGTCGTCGATGACGTTGTTTGCGTCGCCATCGACGCGGATCCGATCGGCGTGACCTCATGACGCCTTCACCGACTCGGTGTGTCGTGAAGCTCGTCCTGCGGAGGCGCGCCGTACGCGTGCGCGCTCACGTCCGACTTTCGAATCAGCATCGCGGGCGCTTGAATGCCGTGCGCGCGGAACGCCTTCGCGACGCGGAAGTGGACGTCGGTCTCGAACGGCTTCTCGTATTTGCAGTCGAAGACGTACGGCCGCGCCTTGAGGTGCATCGCGACGTAGTCGTGCAAGATGACCTGCTTCGCGAGGACCGGCACCGGGCGCTCGAGGAAGACGTACGGGCTCGTGAGGCACGCTTCGCGAATCAGCTCCGCGGCGAGCTCGGCGTCCTGATCGATACCGATGTAGAAATCGAACGGCGTCTGCATCTCGAGCGCGCCCCAGTTGCCGCTCGACGTGACGTCCGTGAGCACCTTGTTGTTCGGGATCGTGATGATGTTGTGATCGAGCGTGTTCATCCGCACGCTTCGTAGACCGATCTTGATGATGTCGCCGTACTGTCCCGCGAACTCGACGCGATCGCCCACTTGGAACGGGCGATCGAAGATGATCGTAATCCCGGCGATGAACGCGGCGACGAGATCGCGCATCGCGAAGCCGACGGCGAACGCGAGGGTGCCGCCGATGACCGTGAGCGTCGTCGCGTCGAGCTTGATGCTCAGCGTGAGCGCGAGCGCGATCGTCGCGATGTAGATCGTGAAGCGCGTGACCGACTCGTACTTTTGAATCGTCGGGCGCCTGTTCGCGAAGCGTCGTCCGAGCCGGTCGGCGACGTTCGTGATGAGCCCGAGGACGACGAGCGCGCCGACCACGATGATGATCGAAAAGAAGATCCCGCCCCACCGAATGAAGCCGGCGAGCTTCGCGACGTCGGGGGTCTCTTGTGCCGACGCGGTCGCCGGCAACAAAACCGCGGCGAGCGCTGCAAGGACGAACGAGCGATGTGTCTTGGTCATTGCAGCACCAGAAGGTGACGGCGTTGGAGGAAGATGACGATCGGCCGAAACCAAGCCCACGTCACGGTGTAGCGACCTTCGTCGGTCTTCACGTAACCGCGCGCGTGCGCGTAGCGGAGCGCATCGGCGACGTCGGCGGCGCTCAGCATCGTCGCGCGCGCGATCTCGTCCGGCTCCGCGGGCGCGAGCTGCAAGACCGCGCGGAGGACGAAGATCGCGGGATCGGGGAGGCGCTCGAGGTCCGCGGTGTCCGGCGCTTGGAAGAATCGCACGTGGGTCGCCCCAGTCGCGTCGACGCCAAGCGACCGCCGCCACATGTGGAGCGCGACGCCCGGGTTGCCCGTCGCGTAGTCCCAGAGGAGTCGATAGTAGTTCGCTGCGCGGAGCTCGAGCGCCTCGCGCTTGTCGATCTCGTCGGCGTTCGGCGGCAGCTTGTCGAGGAGTCGTTCGAACGTCGGCGCGACGCCGACGCTTTCGGTGCGCGCATTGAGGAGCTCGATGATCTGCTCCTCGCGCCACGGCACGAGCCGAATGACCTCGTCGAAGAGCGGACGTGCGCCCCGCGCGCGTTGGAGGAAGAGCCAGATCACGTCGTCGAGCGCGAGGATCCACGTCGTGCGCGCGCAGTGGCGGCTCGCGACCGCCAGCAGATCGTCGAACCGCGCGAGTCCGCCCATCACCGGTTGAATGAAGCGGTGAACGTCGTCGAGGAGGATCGCCCTTCCGCGCTCGGACGAATCGAGCGCGGTCGCGACCGCGTCGAGGGAAGCGTCGGGCGCGACGCCGAGATCGACCGCGAGCCGCGCGCGAAGTGCGTCCGCTCCCGCCGCGGGTACGGAGGCCATCACGGTGTCCGGGAACATCGCGTGCAGCCTTCGAAGGAGCGCGCTCTTACCCTGACCGCGCTGACCGACGACGGCGATGACGCCGCCTTTGCGATTCTTCAAACGCGCAGCGAGCGCGTCGAGTTGCTCGTCGATGTCCGTCGTGATCCAGCTCGCGGACGGCGTGTCGGGGCCGAGCGCGTCGAACGCCGCGGCGGGAAGCGGCGCGGTCTCGAGCTCCGTTCGCTCGGCGCTCAGCTTGTCGAGCCGCCTTCGGAACAAGTACGCGAGCACGCGACGAGTGACGCCGAAGCGACCGACCCAGCCGCGCACGCCGCGGACCGCGCCGCGCACGAAGAGGTAGACGACGCCGGCGCTCGCGGCGAAAAAACTCTTCCATCCCGTTTGGTTCTCGAGCACCCATCGCTCGAACGGAGACTTCTTCCGTGCCCGATCCGCCCGCTTGAACACGGTCTCGCGCCACCATCGAACGAGCAGGAGCGCGACCGGCACCGATGCGATCCAACAGGTCGAGAGCACCCATTGGTAGATCGTTCCTTCACCGACGAGCTTCGTGCCGAGCGCGAGGACGAGCCCGAACGTGACGACGACGCGGCCGACGAGGCGGAGCGACTTCAGGCGCAGAGCTGCGGTGTCTTCTTCGCGTTCGCGCGCGACGTGCGCGTGGTCGCGGCCGGCAAACGCGTTGACGACGTCGACGACGAGCGCGCCGCCGAGAATCCACTGCACCATGACGGTGAGGAGCTGAACTTCGAGGAGACCTTTGGCCGCGGTCGGCAAGAGCCACGACATCACGAGCGCGAGGACGAGCCACTCGATCGGCCGATGAACATCGAGCGCGAAGCCGAACGCGCGCGTCGCTACCCCCGGCGTGGCGCGACGCTCGACGCGATCGTCCGCGATGGCACGCTGGCTCCCGCGCTCGAGGACGATCGGCACGCGCCGGCGGAACCACACGAAGAGCCCCAGCGCCACGAGCCACTCGACGATCGCCAGGCTACCGCCCGCGGCGTTCGCGCGAAGGCTCTGCGCCGGCCGACTGAAGACCGAAGAGAGCCAATCGCTCGTCGCGTGGCGGTGATACCGGACGATCAGCACGAGCTGACGCACCTCCGACGCCGCTTGGTCGACGCCCGATTCTCCGAAGCCCGTCACGGCGTCGCGCTTCGTCGCCGAGAGAAAAGGGAGCATCGCGAGACGCTCGCGGTTGAGGGAGTCGATCTCGCCTAGGAGCTGCGATGCGCGCGCCTCGCGTACGCGACGCTCCTCCGCATCCAGGCGCGCCCGAGTCTCGTCGACGCGCGCTCGCGCAGCGCGTGCATCGGTCGCGTCGATCGTCGGCGGGAGCTCGGCGAGCGCGTCTGTGCCGACGATCGGAGCCGTGCTCGTGCCCGCGGAGATCTCGCCCAATGCCTCGCCGAGAAGGCTCCGTGCCGCGCGGAGCTCCGCGCGGAGATCGTCGTAGAAACGGTCTACGTCGGCTTTCTTGTCTCGCGCCTCCCGCGCGCGACGTTGCCAGCCGAGCGTGGCCTCTTGACGCGTCGCGATCCCCTGCCGTCGCGCCGTGAGATCCTTCTCGAACGCGGCTTGCGCGCGCTCAACCTCCAGGAGCCGCGCATACTCCCCGGACACCAGTCGCTCGGCCTCGGAGTGGGCTTCGAGCGCGGCCTTCTTTGCGCGATCGCGCTCGGCGTCCGCCGCTTGCTCGTGCAGCTCGGACGCGGTCGCCGGAGGCTTCGCATCGAGCTGCCGTTTCGCGTGCGCGTCGAGGACCGCGCGGCGGCGCTCCGACGAGAGAGAGTAGAACGCGAAGCGTGCGCGATCGAGATCGAGGCGCGCGCGCCACAGCGCGACGCCGATCGCGGGGAGTGCCGCGTCCGTCGGCGCACCCGCCTCGCCCGTCCTCGACGGCCGCGCCTCGCCCGCGCCGTTCTTGTCGACGTCGCGAAGGAGCGCGGCCAGGCGCGCCGCTTCCAGGTTGATCGCTCGTTCGTCGTCGAGTGGGACGTCGAAGAGGCTCGGCGGTGCGATGGCGACGTCGAGCGTCTGCTGCGTCAGCGCAACGACGGCGCGCGCCTTCCCCGCCAGCGCGACGACCGCGGGATCCGACGTCGCCGCTTCGGCGCCCGCGTCGAAGCTGGCGTCGCCGCCGGCGTCGACCGCGTGCGCCGTTACGGGGAGAGTCGCGATCGCGATCGCAGCCAGCGCAACGAAAACGCGAACGCCCATACGCCGCGTGTCTCGCGTCGCGCCCGCGCGGATCATGCAGACGTCCCGCTGCAACCACGGCCGGAGCAGCCGCGGACGATCCTCGAGCTGCGGGCGGAGCGGAGCATCGTCATGTCGTCTCGTCGACTGTCGAGAGGCGCGACTATAGCGGACGGTCCCCGAATCCAGGGGAAAACGGTCGGCGTGGTCGACGGCAGAGAGCGCGACGGCGCGACGTTTGGTGCGCCGCGCGGGATGAGCGCGACGTCGCGTCTCGCGGTCGATCCTCCTGGGCGCTCGACGCGCTGACGCACGAGATCGACGCGCGGCTCCTCGCGCTCGGGGACAACGCACACGACGGCAATCTCGACGAGTGACGCCCGATCGTGAGCTCGACCGCGCTGCCTTCCGACCCGAAATGACCCGTCCGCCGAAACGGCGTGCTCATCCGTCGATGAGAACGAACGCGCGCGCCGTGCGCGGCAGGCGTCCTTTGCCCCTGCGAGCGCAATTGACACACCCAACGTTGCCGTTTCCCGACGTCGTCAGCGCCCGTGATGACGGCATGGAGCATGCGTACCGACGCTCTCGTGTCGCCACGCCTGACCGTGCGCGACCCGACGAGGAAGCCGACGCGATGCCGTCCACGGGTGACGAAGAACCAACGTTTCATTTCAGCATCGACGATCCCGCAGGCGTCCACTTTCCGCATGCGTGGGAGCACACCATCGGCAGCGGGCACGCGCCCCTCGCGCTCCGCGCCGATTGGCAACGTCAGCTCACGCGATGCCGCCGCGAGCTCGGCTTTCGCCACGTCCGCTTCCACGGGATTCTGTCCGACGACGTCGGGACGTTGATGTGCGAAAACGATCGGCTCGTCTACTCCTTCTTCAACGCCGACCAGATTTGCGACTTCTTGCTGTCGATTGGCATGCGGCCGTTCATGGAGCTGTCGTTCATGCCGACGGCGCTCTCGTCGGGCGACGCGACGGTCTTTCACTACCGCGCGAACGTCACGCCGCCAAAGGACTACGACGCTTGGGAATCGCTCATTCGCAAGCTCGTTCATCACTGGGTCGAGCGCTATGGCCTCGCCGAAGTGAGTCAGTGGTTCTTCGAGGTATGGAACGAGCCGAACCTCGATGCTTTTTGGAAGGGATCGCAGGCCGAGTACTTTCGGCTCTACGCGAGCACCGCGAGGGCGATCAAAGAGACGCACGGCTCGCTCCGCGTCGGCGGCCCCGCGACGGCAGGCAACGCTTGGATTCCACAGCTGCTCGACTACTGCGCAGCGAACGCGGCTCCCATCGACTTCGTGTCGACGCATCACTATCCCACCGACGCGTTCGGAAAACCGGGCGACGACACCGTCGCTCAGCTCGCCGCGAGCACGCGCAGCGTCCTTCGGTCGCAGGCCGCGAAAGCCCGCGGCGAAGCGCGCGGCAAGCCGCTCTACTACACGGAGTGGAGCACGTCTTCGAACCCGTTCGACGATCTCCACGACGAGCCGTACGCCGCAGCCTTCGTCGCCAAGACGATCATGGAGACGTGCGGGCTCGTCGAAGGCTACAGCTATTGGACGTTCAGCGACGTCTTCGAAGAGAACTATTTTGCGTCGAAGCCCTTTCACGGTGGATTCGGGCTACTGACGATTCACGGCATTCCGAAACCCGCGTATCGCGCGTTCGAGCTGCTGCATCGTCTGGGCACGACGTTGTTGCCGGTATCTGGTCGGCACGACACGGTCGACGTTTGGGCGACGCGAGAGGGGTCGAGTGTGCGCGTGCTCGTGACCAATGGCGCGTTGCCACGGCACCCGATTCGAACCGAAATGATCAGGCTCGAGATCGCAGGAGCAGCGAAGGTCCGCGCCGCGTACGTCGAGCGGATCGACGACGACCACGCCAACGCGCGACGGGCATGGACGGAAATGGGCATGCCGCCCAGCCTTCTCCCTCGAGAGGTCGATGCGCTCGAAGTCGCTTCGGCGTTGGTCAAAGAGCCGCTCGGATTCGAAGCGAGCTCCAACGGCGCGATCGTCACCGTCGCGATGCCGCCGCAAGGCACGGCTCTGGTGACATTGGAGCTCGGATGAGCGAGGTCCGACCTCCGCGCGCCGAGGCGCCGCTCGCGAGCCAGGATCGCGCGATGCTCGAGAAGCTGCAGCGCGCGACCTTCACCTACTTTGCCGAGGAGGCCGACGCCAAAACCGGGCTCATCGCCGACAAGACGCAGCCTGGCTCGCCCGCGAGCATCGCGGCGGTGGGGTTGGGGTTGAGCGCGTACGTCGTCGCCGTGGAGCGAGGGCTCATGCCGCGCGACGTCGCCGTGAAACGCACCCTCACGGCGCTTCGTTTCTTTCACGCGAGCGAGCAAAGCGAGGCCCCCGACGCGACGGGCTACAAAGGGTTCTACTATCACTTCCTCCACATGAGCACGGGACGGCGCGCGTGGCGCAGCGAGCTCTCGACGATAGACACCGCGCTTCTCCTCGCCGGCGTGCTCACCGCCGCTGCCTACTTTCTCGGCGCCGACACCCAGGAGACCGAGATCCGTACGCTCGCCGATGCGCTCTACCGGCGTGTCGATTGGCGATGGGCCGCAAACGACGCGGGGACGATCGGCCACGGGTGGACTCCGGAGCGCGGGCGAATCCGCTATTGTTGGGGCACCGGCTACAGCGAGGCGCTCATCCTCTACGTGCTCGCTTTGGGGTCACCCACGTTCCCGATCGCGGCGACTGGCTACCGCGATTGGAGTGCGACCTTCGAGCGCAAGACGGTTCATGGCTACGAGTACATCTACGCAGGGCCGCTCTTCATCCATCAGCTCTCGCACGTATGGCTCGATTTTCGCGGCATCCGCGACGCGACAAACCGCGCAATGGACGCCGACTACTTCGAGAACAGTCGGCGCGCGACGCTCGTGCAACGGCAATATGCGATCGAGAACCCGAACGGCTTTGCGCACTACTCGGAGAACGCATGGGGAATCACCGCGAGCGACGGACCCGGTCCTGCGACGCGCGTCGTCGGCGGCGTAAAGCGGAAGTTCTATGGCTATCTGGCGCGCGGCGCGCCGTTCGGGCCTGACGACGGGACGCTCTCGCCGTGGGCCGTCGTAGCGTCGCTGCCATTCGCACCCGCGGTTGTCTGCTCGGCCATTCGCCACGCGATCGAGCGCCTCGCGCTCCACAACCGCGAGAAGCGCGACGGGTTCGACGCCAGCTTCAACCCCACGTTTCCGGAGAAGACGCGAAACCCGAACGGGTGGGTGTCGGCCTGGAAGTTCGGTCTCAACCAAGGGCCTATCGTCCTCATGATCGAGAATCATCTGAGCGGCTTGGTCTGGGATCTCTTCCGGACATGCCCATACGCGGTGCAGGGACTACGTCGTGCAGGGTTCGAAGGAGGATGGTTGGATGCCGCCGAGTGAGAAGCCGCATACGGTCAGTGGAGCGTCGGACGCGCTCGTGTTCTTCGGCGCGACGGGCGATCTCGCGCACAAGATGATCTTCCCCGCGCTGCAAGCGATGGCGAAGGACGGCACGTTGAACGTACCCGTCATCGGTGTGGCCAAAGCAGGTTGGAACCTCGACCAGCTGAAGGCACGCGCGCGGGACGGCCTCGAAAAGCACGGCGGCGTCGACGAAGCCGCGTTCGCAAAACTGTGCTCGCTCATGAGCTACATCGACGGCGACTACCAGGACGCCGCGACGTTCGCGCAGCTGCGAAAGACGCTCGGCGCGGCGGAGCGCCCGCTCCACTACTTGGCAATCCCTCCGAGCATGTTCGCGACCGTCACCAAACATCTCGACGAGTCGGGCTGCGCAAAGGGAGCGCGGGTCGTCGTAGAGAAGCCGTTCGGTCACGATCTCGCGTCGGCCCAAGCGCTCAATCGATTGCTCCTCGACGTCTTCGACGAGTCGTCGATTTTTCGAATCGATCATTTTCTCGGCAAGGAGCCCATTGAGAGTCTCCTCTATTTTCGATTCAGTAACTCGTTGTTCGAGCCGATCTGGAACAGGCAGTTCATCGACCGCGTCGACATCACGATGGCAGAGTCGTTTGGCGTCGAAGGGCGCGGAGCGTTTTATGATCAGACGGGTGCCATTCGCGACGTCGTCCAAAACCACCTGCTCGAGGTCATCGCGTGCATCGCGATGGAGTGTCCGAGCGGCCGCGCCCCCGAAGCGTTGCGTGACGCGCGCACCACCGTTCTCGAGGCGATGCTCCCCGTCGACCCCACCCATGCCGTGCGCGGGCAGTTTCGCGGGTATCGCGAGGTCCAAGGCGTCAAGGCCGACTCGCAGGTCGAGACGTTCGCGTCGATGCGCGTTTTCATCGATAGTTGGCGATGGGCCGGCGTGCCTTTCGAAATACGCACGGGCAAGCGCCTACCGCAGAACCTCACCGAGGTCCGCATCGTACTGAAGCCGCCGCCGCGCTCGACGTTCGGAGAGCCCATCTCCGAGCTGGTCGGCGCGAGCTACATCCGCGTGCGGCTCGATCCTCACCTCGAAGTCGCCATTGGAATGCGCGCCAAAGTCCCCGGCGACAAGATGGTCGGTCACGACGTCGAGATGATCGCGGCGTCCGAAGCGGCCAGCGGCATCCTGCCGTACGAGCGACTTCTGGGGGACGCGATGCGCGGCGATCTCTCGCTCTTCGCCAGTGAAGCCGCGGTGGAAGCGGAATGGCGCGTCGTCGCGCCGGTGCTCGATGGCGCTGTGCCGCTTCGAGAGTACGAGCCGGGGACGTGGGGACCGGACGAGGGCACGCAGACCGCGCCGCGCTGAGCGGCCGACGGCGTCGAGCTCAAGGCGCGCGCGCGTCGTTCGGCGATCGAGCATCCGGCAGGTCTTCGTGAGACTCGCGGGCGCCCGCGTCTCCCGCTATCTCCACCGCAGCGCATGCCGATGACTGCAATTGCACGCGCCAACGGTCGCCGCGCACGACCGTCGTGCGTTCGCGCGGCAGTCGGCTGACTCCAGTGGTCGTGCGGATTCGGTCCTTCACGTCCATCTCGAGCGACGCCGCTTCGGCGGGGCTCCCGACGATGACGAGGCGCACGGAGACCGCGCGCCCATCGACGGAGATTGATGAACGCAGCGCCTGCTTCGCTTGCGGCAGCGACGCGACGATCGTGCCCATTTGGAAGCTCCCGCGCTCCCGATGATGGCTGGATGCATCGGCTGCGCATCGTTGTTCCATCGCTTCACAGTCGCAGCGCCGCCGCTTCACAACGCGTGCGTGCAATCGTGCCCGCGAACGGTCCGCGCGCCCAATAAAGCGAGCGCTCGCGCGTGGTGTCGCCCTTGCAAAGCGTCGGTGTGGTGCCGGAGTCGCAGCGACGACATCGATGTTCACTTCGCTGCGAGAGAAAGACGATAGTGCCATGGTCTTCAATCGCAAGATTCTGTCGACGATCGCGATCTGCTTCGTTGGAACCATCGCCAGCGCACAGACAGTGGGCTGCAGCGGCAGCTCGCCGCCAACTGCGGATCCCATGCTGGCGAGCCCCGACTCGACGGCGCTGGTCGTCAGCGCGACTCCTGAGACGACCGCGACAACCGGAATCGTCCAGTGGGAGGCCAGGACAATCGCAGGCGGCACTGAGGTCAACGGCGTGGATGCGAACGCAATGTCGATCACGCAACTGACGATGCGTGCCGTGGACAACCAAGACGGCAACGGCGTCGTCGTCGAGCTGAGCACCGATGGCCACCTCGCGCGCATCGCCAGCGACGGAAGACTGCTGTTCAACGAGATGTCGCCGGCGCTGTTTCAGCACCTGGGTCGCGACGTGAATCGCTTTCAGGCCGAGAATCACGGCGCGTATGCAGCGAGTCTCGCCTGCATTCTGGCCACAGCCGCGGCGGTCGCCGCCGGCGTTGCCGTCGCCTTCACGTGCGTCCCGCCGATCGTCGTCACCGTTGGGCCCTGCGCCGGCGCGATCGCGCTCTACCTCGGGGCGCTCGCGGTGGAGGCCGATATGTGCAAGCCGAAGACATGCGGCGCCTCCGTAGGGACCTGCGACGGCGGCTGAGAGACGGACATGTTCCGATCTCGGTACGATGGGCATGAATGTGCGATGGCTTCGCACTCGAGCGCGCGAGGTTCGCGCTCGAGTGTCCGTCGCGTGCCCTCCGCGTGGCCGGCCGTCGCGGTGCTTCTCGCCGCGACGGCTTCCGCGTGTACGAACGCCCGCGATGTCAGCGCCGACGTCGTGGCATCCGCTGCCTCGCCTCTCGTGAACGCAACGCCCGACGTCGCGGATCCCTTCGTCGTCGCACTCCTTCAAGACGGGTTCCCGTACTGCACGGGCACGCTCGTCACCGCGGACGTTGTCGTAACTGCAGCCCATTGCATCGACTTCGCGCACCCAGACGCCGTGTTCGTCGGATCGCACGTTGGTCAGGATGGATACACGATCGCCGTCGAAAGCGATCGCCGGCATCCGCAGTACCAACAACGGACGCTGGAGCACGACATCGCCGTCCTGAAGCTCGCGACGAGCTGCTCGGTGACGCCGGCACCGATTCTGACGCGCCCGCTCGACGACTCGTTCCTGGGCGCGCACGTACGCCTCGTGGGATTCGGCAAGACTGCGCCGATCGGCAGCGCTGCCGAGGCGGGGGAGCCCACCAACCGCGCGAAGAGAGAAGGCACTGCAACGCTCGACGCGATCGACGACACGACCTTCGAAACGCGACCGTCGCCCTCGCAACCGTGCAGCCGCGACTCCGGCGGCCCTGCGCTCGTGACGGTGGACGGAGTCGAGTATCTCGCCGGCACCGTCTCCTACGGAGACTTTGGCTGCGCGCAGTACACGCGCTTTTCGCGGATCGATAGATACCGCGATTTCTTGGCGCCGTACGTCGAGCCTCCTTTGCTCGCGAGCGGCGGCTGCACGGTGACGCCCGCGCCGCGCATGAGCACGTCGGCGCTGGCGGCAGCGATCGCGCTCATGAGCGCGTCGATCGGCGTCACACGCGCACGCGCACAGCGTGCGCAGCTGCGCGCCGCGCCGGCACGCGAATCGCACTGACCCTCACGCGGGAGAGCTCTCGATGCAAGCGATGACCGCGCGTCTCGACGCGCACGCAGGTATAGCGGACGCTCGCGCACCGACCGATGCGCGCGCGTACGCGCCGAGCTTCTGGCGCTCGCTGGTATGGGCGTGCTCCATTGCGAGCGCGCTGCCGCTGTGGACTGCGTCGCGATTGCCCATCTGCGACCTGCCCGAGCACGTCGCGGCGATCGCCACGCTGAGGCATTGGTTCGATCCACTGTGGCGCGGTCAGGAAACATTCACCCTGGCGTTTGGAAAGACGCAATACGTCCTCTACTACGTTGCCGGGGCGCTCCTCGCTGTGCCGCTCGGCGCCGAGCGCGCAAACCTCGTGTTGCTCTCGGCCATCGCGATCGCGTTTCCGTTCGCGTTGCGCGCGCTGCTCCGCGCGGTCGGACGCGACGAACGACTATGCCTCTTCGGGTGTGTTCTCTTTTGGAATCAGGCGCTGATGGTGGGGTTCTTCAACTTCCTGGCGTCGGTCCCGATCTTGATATGGGGTTTGGCGCTCGTCGTGCGAAACGTGGAGATGCCGACGCGTCGCCGCGCGCTCGGCATCGCCGCGATCGCCGTCGCGATCTTCTATCTGCACATCTGCTCCTTTCTGTTCTTCGGAGTGGCGTCCGCGATCGTCACGCTGATGTGGCCGTCGCCGTCCGGCGCCTCGCTGCGCGGGGAGCTCGCGGATCGCGTGAAGGCCTTTCCGCGCCGCATGGCATGGTGCGCACCGTCGCTGGTCTTGGCGGTCGTATGGCTCGTCACGAGCCCCGCCGTGCACCCGAAGGATGCTGGGTGGGTCGCGCCGCGCACCGTGCATTTCGATTCGATCGCGACGTCACTCTCGAACATCGACGCAGCGCTGCTCGACGTATGGGCCGGGTGCGAAGACGAGATCTTCGCGCTGGCGCTCGTCGCGGCCGTGGCCTTGCTCGCGTGGCCCTCGAGTCGAGGGCCAGAGGAGACGCGAGAGAGCTCGTGGAGGCGTGGCGTGATAGCTGGGCTCGTCGCGACGGCGGCGCTCCTTTACTTCGCGTTCCCCGACAAGATCGGTGTGCCCTCGTACTTGAACGATCGCTTCGCGCTCTTCGCGGTGCTGCTCGGCGTGACGCTCCTGCGCGTGCCGTCGGGCTTGCGTGGACGGCTCGCGCTCGGGCTCGTCGCAGCAGCGTCGCTCTTCGCGGCGGCGACGGCAGTCGTGAAGTTCCGCGCGTTCGACGTCGAGGTCGGCCGGTTCGATCGCGTGCTCGCCGCAGCGGTGCCAGGCACGCGTGTGATGTCGCTCGTCTACGATCGCGAGTCGTCGATCACGCGCTACACGCCGTACCTTCACTTCGGCGCGTACCATCGCGTGCGAGGCGGAGGCGTCGCCGAAGTCTCGTTCGCGATCTTGCCGCACTCTCCGCTTCGCTACCGCCAAGACGCGGCTCCGCCGTCGACCGGCGTCGATCGCGAATGGCATCCGGAGCGTTACAACAATCTGCGCGAAGGCGCCTACTACGACTACGTGCTCGTGCGAGGCGACGCGCGGATGCTGACGACACAAGCAGGACCCGCGTGGCGGCTCATCGCGCGTGAGGGATCATGGCAGCTCTTCACCAAGAGCGATTCCATCGCGCACCTCGCAGCGCGTTGACCGCCGCTCACGCTTTCCCTTTACGCGGCCGCTCCAAACCGTATGCCTCCATCTTCGTGATCAACGTCCTTCGCGACACCCCGAGCAGCTTCGCGGCTTGGCTCTGGTTGCCGTTGGTTCGGCGAAGTGCGTCGACCACGCGCTCGCGGTAGAGCGACTCGATCTCGTCGCGAAGCTGCGACGGAGGGCTGATCTCGAGCGTCTCCGAGGCGCTCTGTCGCTGTGCGCCGGCGGCGCGACGGGAGGTGCTCGGCAACTCGACGGCGGCGTTCGCTACGAGGGAGCCCGACGTCGGAGGCTCGTCGGCATCGTCGGCAGGCTCGTTCTCCTCGAGCATCAGGTGCTGCAGGTCGAGCTCACCACCACCACAGAGCACCACCGCACGCTCGATCACGTTGCGAAGCTCGCGTACGTTCCCGGGCCAGTCGTGCTCCTCGAGCGCGCGCGCAGCGGCCGGCGTTAGCGTGGGCGTCGACTGCTTCACGGCACGCTGGATGAAGAAGCGCGCCAACGGAAGGACGTCGGTAGGGCGACGGCGCAGCGGCGGAAGTGTGATGGCGATGCCGTTGATCCGGAAGAAGAGATCGGGCCGGAACTTCCCCTGCGCGATCAGCTTTCGCAAATCGCGATTGGTCGCACACACGAAGCGCGCGTCCACCGTCTTCGGCTTCACGCTCCCCAAGCGCATGACCTCGCCGCTCTCCAGCACCCTCAGAAGCTTGGCTTGCATCGCCAGCGGGACCTCGCCGATCTCGTCGAGGAACACGGTGCCGCCGCTCGCCGACTCGAAGAGGCCCGCCTTCGCGTGCACCGCACCGGTGAACGCTCCCTTCTCGTAGCCGAACAGCTCTCCTTCGAGCAGTGACTCGGGGAGTGCGGCGCTGTTGATCTGGAGGAACGGAGCGCTCGCGCGCGCCGAGCGGCGGTGCAGCGCCTCGGCGAAGACCTCCTTGCCGACGCCGGTCTCGCCGAGGACGAGCACGCTGAGGTTGGTGGGCGCGATGACGTCGAGCATCGCGTAGATGCGCTTCATCGTCGGGTCGTGGACGATGGTGCCGTCGTCGGGCGGTCGCGGCGCGGCGGCGTGCGGCGGATGCGTCGGTCGTGCGTCCACTAGCGGAGGGCTCGCCGCAGGGGTCGTCAAAGGGAGATCGCGCGCGCGCTGCAGAACGAGCGTCGCGCTGCCGAGCTCGAACACCGCGCCGGTCCCAAGCCGCACCTGCTCTCCCTTCTCCACCAAGCGCTGAAGCACCGTCGTGCCGTTGCGGCTGCCGAGATCCTCCAGCGTCATCGACGGCCCGAGGCGGAGAATCGCGTGGCGACGCGAGACCGACGAGTCGGCGATGACGACGTCGCACTCGGGCGCCCGACCGATCACGACGCTCTCCGCGTCGCCGAGCGGCACGACGGATACGCCGGTCGCGCAGCTCACGAGCAAGCTCAGTCCCGCGGTCGCGTCGGCGCCCTTGAGACCCGTCTCGGCGTCCGCATCGTGCGGCTGGCCGTCAGTGAAATGCACGTGTCCATCGTATATGCGCCGCCGCCCTTAGGGAATCGACGTCACCGTAGCGTCGCGAGCGCGAGCTGAGCCGCGACAACGAGCTCGTCGTCCTTCGATGCGCTCGCGCGCAGCGCGATCAGGCGCCGATACGTCGCGCGCGCCTCCGCCGAGCGCCCCAGCGCCGCTTGCGCCTCTGCGGTCCATAGGAGGCATGGGCCGACGGTCGACCCCCACAGCCAATTGAACAGTCGGGGCTCGACGACCTCCGAGCACGCCCGCACGGTGCCATCGCCGTCCTTCATGGTGCGCAGCACCTTCGCGAGGAAGAACGACTCGAGGATGAAAAACCGCCCGTCTCCATCGAGCTCGAGCGCGCGACGCCACGACGCGGCCGCTTGCACGTTGTTGCCCGCGCGCTCGGCGGCGAGCGCTTCCGCGATCGCGACGACCTCGGGGAAGGTCTCGTGTCGCGCCGCCTCGACCTGCGCGCGTTCTCCGAGCGCCGCCGACAAGAAAACGCGCGCGACGTGCGTGTTGATCGCTTTGGCATTTTCTGGGACGACCGACGCTTCGAACGCTGCGAGAAGCGGGCGGAGGACGGTCGCGTCGCCACCCGGCACGTACAAGAGCGCGACGGTCGTCCATACCGTGATCTCCGCGCGATTCCCGCGCAACGAGCGCGCGTACGCCGATGCGTGCTCGCGCATCGCGCGAGCCTCTGCGGCGTTTCCGAGCGCGAGCTGCAAGCCGAGCAGCGGGACGGCCTCGTAAGGAGCCTTTCGATCGAAATCACGCCGCGCGACCGACAGCGCGAGCTGCGGCTTCCCGGCGACCGCGTACGTCGCGACGAGGTCGGCGTGCACCTCCGCGGCGCCCGGCGTGATGCCGCCGTCGCCCTTCTCCGCGAGTCGCTGCAGTAAATCGATCGCTCCCGAGTAGTCGCGACGCGCAAAGAGCGCGCGTGAGCGCCAGGCGCCGCCGGCTTGCGTCGTGGCCCACTCGATCCCCTCGTCGTCGCCGTGACTGAGGTAGTACATGAGCGGGTGGATGATCCCGAGGCGAAATCGCGGCGAGAGTTGGCAGACGCGGCGATACGTGCGCATGGCTTCAGCGGCGTAGCCGCCGTGGAAGAGCGCTTCGGTGAGGCCGTACTGAATGTCGCGGTCGTTCGGGTAACGCTCCGCGAGCGCGCGAAAGTGGCGGATCGCTCCGGCGAAATCGCTGTTCACGAACAGCTGGAGCCCAGCGAGAAAACCGCGTCGCGCGTCGTCGAGATCGCCCGCGAGCGCTAGGTCTATCTCCGCGAGCGTCTCCTGCGTCGGGCGCTCCGTCCACCAACCGACGAGCGCGAGGTAGTAGCGTCCTTCGGCGAGCGTGGTGTCGAGCGCGAGTGCGGCGCGGAGGTGTTGTTGAGCGTGCACGAAGTCGTGCTCTTCGACTGCGGCGATGCCTTTCTGGAGCTCGCGCTCGACCTCGAGCGCGCGCGCGGTGCCGGGAGCGATCGAGATGGTCCTTCCCGTCGCGGCGCTTGCGATCTCGCCCGCCAACGACGCGATCGCGCGCGCGAGCTCGTCGGTGGGGCTGTCGCGTTCGAACCGCGCGACCGTGCGCGCCGGCGAGAGCTGCTCGACGATTACGAGGACGTGAACCCCACCGCCTCGCGACGACAGCTCGCCGCGCACGACGAAATCCGCGCCCGCCGCCCGCGCACTGTCGACCCACGCGCCGATCGACGCCGCGGGATCGCTCAGGCGTTCGCGCAGGCGGTAGTGCGCGAGCACCGTGATGTCCGGCAGGCGTGTGAGCTCGCCGTCGAGCAAGTACGGAAACCCAGAGCCGGCGAAGTCGAGCTGTGGATCGCCCGTCTTGTCGTCGAACGGGAGCACGGCGATTGTGTGGACGCGAGCCGCGGGTGCGCCGACAGACGACGACGGCGCGGGCGCAACCGTTGCGGCTTGTACGGTGACATCGTGTCGGCCCGACGCCCAGAACGCGAGCGCCGCGCCACCAAGCAGCACGCCGAGCGCCACGGCGGCTTTCGTGCGCCGGCTCGAACGCACGGTCGATTGCGGCGGCTCGACCCGCGACGCCGCGAGCGCCGAGGCGAACGCGCGCGCCGTCGCGAAGCGTTCGTCCGCGCGCTCTCGTACGGCGCGATCGAGCGCGACCGCCAGTGCTTCGTCCCTGGTCGCTTCCAACACCACGCTCTTCGGATCATCGACGGTGCCTTCGGCCCTGTGGAGCTTCGTCCCTGTCGCCGCTTCGAACAGCGTCGCGCCGACGGAGTACAGGTCAGCGCGCGGATCGACGACGCGGCCGCGGAGCTGCTCGGGCGCCATGTACGCAGGCGTTCCGATCCGCGTCCCGGTGCTCGTGAGGTCGCTGTCGCCGAACGACGCAACGCCGAAGTCGACGAGCTTGATCGAGCCGTCCTCCGCGATGAGGATGTTCGCCGGCTTGATGTCGCGATGGACGATATCCGCGCCGTGGGCCGCGGAGAGCGCGTCGAGCAATGCCGCGCCGATCCGCCGCACCTCGGCGACGTCGAGGCGCTTCTCGCGCGCGAGCCGATCCCCGAGCGACTCGCCGTGAATGAGCTCCATCACGATGAAGCCGGCGTCGACGTCGACGTCATGCACGACGACGATGCCCGGATGATCGAGCGCCCCGGCGGCGCGGGCTTCACGTGCGAAGCGAGCGCGGACGGACTGATCGCCGTGCGTTTCGCGCGGGAGGACCTTCACGGCGACGTCGCGCCCGAGGCTTCGATCGTGCACTTCGAGGACGACGCCCATCCCCCCGCGGCCGATCGTTCGCTTCACCTCGAAGCGCGACGGGAGCTCGGGCGCGTCGTTCGGCACCGAGGGTGTCATCCCACCTCGCGCGGCAGGGCCCTCCGGCGACGTGCGCGCGCTCGACGTTTCGGCGGTCGCCGCGGCGGCGCGCTCCTCGTCCGCGACGCTGCCCATTCTTCCAGTCTACACGGACCGCGCTTTACAGCATCGACGCCGGGCCTATCCTCGAAACCTTGGCCATGCGCGAGATGGTTGGTGGATAGACCGTCGCAGCGGCGCCCAGGCGCCGATAAGCACCGCCTGCTCCTCGAGCTCGGTCGCGGCGGAATGGGCACTGTCTTCCTCGCGCTCTCCGAAGGGCCAGCGGGTTTCAACAAGCTGAAGGTCGTGAAGGTGCTGCGCCCGGACCTCGCGTCCGATCCGCAGTTCCTCGAGATGTTCCTCGACGAGGCCCGGCTCTCGGCGCGGCTGAACCATCCGAACATCGTCCAGACCAACGAGGTCGGCTTCGACGGGCAGGACTACTACATCGAGATGGAGTACCTCGATGGCCAGTCGCTCGACGCCATCACGCGGGCCGCCGCGAGCAAGGACGGCGTTCCGCGTACGCTCCTCCTCTGGATCCTGGCGCAAGTGCTCGCGGGGCTGCACAGCGCGCACGAGCTCTGCGACTTGCAAGGCGCGCCGCTCCACGTCGTGCACCGTGACGTGTCGCCGCACAACGTCTTCGTCACCTATGACGGCGCCGTGAAGGTGCTCGACTTCGGCATCGCAAAGGCGACCACCTCGTCGTCCGAGACGCGCACGGGCGTAGTCAAAGGGAAGGCGACATACATGGCGCCCGAGCAGGCGGCGCGAAGACCGGTCGACCGTCGCGCTGACGTGTTCGCCGTCGGCGTGATGCTCTGGGAGGCGCTCGCGCGCCGTCGGATGTGGAGCGGGCTGAGCGACGGCGAGATCTTCGCGCGGCTCGGAACCACGGAGATCGAACACCCGCGCAGCGTTCGTCCCGACGTCCCCGAGGCGCTCGACGCGATCTGTATGCGTGCCCTCGCCGCCGATCCTGCGGCTCGGTTCGCCACTGCAGCGGAGCTCCAGGTTGCGCTCGAAGACTTCCTCGACACGAGCAACGAACGGGTTGGCGCGCGCGCGGGCGCGAAATTCGTATCCGAGCTCTTCGCCGATCGCCGCGCGGCAGTGCGCGCCGAGATCGAAGCCCAGTTGAGCGGCGTGCCGTCGAGCCCGGGTGCCGTCGCCGCGGTACCCGTTCTCGGTCACTCGCAACTTTCGCGGACCACGAGCGATGGGCTCAGCGCGTCGAGCACCGTGTCGCGCGCACGGCAGGAGTTCCCGACGCGGGCCGAGATGCAGGCGCCAATCGCCGGCGAGCCGCCGCGATCGAAGCGAAGCATGCCGACACTCGCCGTCATCGGAGGTCTGGTGCTCGTCGTCGGTGGCGGTGCGTTGGCCGTCGCGCGCAACGCGAAGCCTCGCGCGCCGCCGATTGCGTCGACCTCCGTCGAATCGAGCGATGCGTCCGCAGCGCTCACTGCGCGCGGCGTGTGCACGTCCAACGCCGAGTGCTCCGCGGCGCACGGAGGCGCGCGCTTCATCTGCCGCCGCGGCGACGGTGGGTGTGCCCCTCTCGAGTCCGAGGACTGCAAGGCGCACGCGGATGAGGCCGACTTCGCGAACCCAGACACGATTTGGATCGGCTCGATGTTCCCGCTCACCGGCGAGAACGCCGCGTCGTACGGGACGAGCAACGCGAACGCCGTCCTTCTCGGTCGACACGACTTCGCCGTCAACAGCCACGGACTGCCGTCGCGCGCGCATGACGGGCGCACACGCCCGATCGGGATCATCTCGTGCGACGACGCCGTCGCGCCGACGCGTGCCGCGCACCACCTCGCCGCGGTGGCGCGCGTCCCGGCCGTCATCGGCTTCGGCACGTCGAAGGTCGCGGTCGATCTCATCGCCACCGAGTTTCTCCCACGGCGCGTGCTCGTGGTGTCCTCGACGAACACGAGCCCCGCGGTGACCGCCATCTCGCAGCCACAAGGCGAGCCGCGACTCGTATGGCGCACGACGTACAGCGTCGCGAACACGGCGGAGCCCATCGGCACGTTCGTGTCGACGGTCATCGAGCCGGCGTTACGCGCGTCGGGTGTCGTGACCGATGCGAAGCCGATGCGCGTCGCCGTCGTGCGGCCGGACAATCCTTCAGGCTTGGGGTTCTTGGACGGCGTGTACGCGACGTTGAGCTTCAATGGGAAGTCCGCATTGCGGAACGCCGACCACTTCCAAGCGCTCGTCGCACCCGAGCCCGGCGACGCCGAGAAGGCGGCTAGGGTCGTCGCGCAGCTGCTCAAGTTCCGGCCGCACGTCGTTCTTGGTTGGGCGGGCGAAGAGATCGATCTCGTGGTGCGACCGCTCGAAGCGGGGTGGCCGCGTGAAATCGAGTATCGACCGCGGTACGTGAGCCCGGTTGTCAGTGGGCTCGATCTCTTTCGCTTCATCGGCAAGAGCGCCGAACGCCGTCGTCGCTTCTTCGCCGAGACCACCGTGTCGACGACGGCGGCGAATCACCGCTTCGTCATGCACTACAACGAGGTGTTCGCGGACAAGGTCACGCTGACCCAGTCGCCGAACTCGTCGTACGACGCGCTCTTCGTGATCGCGTACGCGGCCTACGCGGCCGACGACGCGATCTCCGGGCCGAGCCTCGCACGCGCGTTCGCGCGCCTCTCTTCGCCTGGCACTCGTATCGACGTCGGCCCGTCCAAGATTTTCGACGGCTTTGCCGCGCTCGATCGCCACGAGAACATCGATCTCGTCGGATCGGCGGCGAGCCTCGACTTCGACCTTCGCACCGGCGAAGCGCCGTCGGACCAAGCGATTCTCTGCGTGAGCATCGACGAGAGCGGCGCCGCCGCGGACAACATCGAATCCGGGCTCGTGTACGACGCGGTGACGAAAAAGTTCCGAGGGACGATGCGCTGCCCCTGACGTAGCATCCCGCGTCGCGGTGCCGAAAGACTCGTCGTCCCCCGATTCAAACCTCGAGACCAGCCTCAAGGGGCACGATCACGGCGGCGGGTTCAGCCTCCTCGTGAGCTGCGCGTCGGGCGTCGCGATCGTGCCGCTCGGCGGCGCGGCATCGCACGTGCTCGGTCGCACGTCCGACTGCGATGTCGCCGTCGACGATGCGTCGGTCTCTCGCAAGCATGCAGTGCTTAGGCTCGGCGGTGACATGACGATCGAAGATCTCGGCAGCCGCAACGGAACGACGGTGCAGCAGCTTCCGATCGAGGCGCACCGTCCGATGCGCATCGCGGTCGGCTCGGTGTTCGAGCTCGGCGACGCGACGTTCGTGCTGCAGCGTGGCCCGGATCTCTCGAGGATCGTCGACGAGCCGCGCGGCGTCGCGTCGCGCGCATCGCCCGCACCATCGGCGCACGCCGCGACGATCGTCGCCGATGCGACGATGAAGCGTCTCTACGCGATGCTGGACGTCGTCGCTCCCACGAGCTTGAGCGTGCTCGTCCTCGGCGAGACCGGCGTCGGCAAGGAAGTGTTCGCGCAGGCGGTGCACGCACGTTCGAAGCGCGCGGGCGGCCCGTTCGTGCAGCTCAACTGCGCCGCGCTCGCCGAGTCGCTCCTCGAAGGAGAGTTGTTCGGGTACGAGAAGGGGGCGTTCACGGGTGCCGTCCAGGCGAAGGCAGGGCTCTTCGAAGCGGCCGACGGCGGAACGGTGTTCCTCGATGAGCTCGGCGAGCTCCCGATCACGACACAGGCGAAGCTGTTGCGCGTCCTCGAGAGCGGCCACGTGACGCGGCTTGGGAGCGTGAAGTCGAAGATCGTCGACGTGCGCTTCGTCGCCGCGACCAATCGCGATCTCCGCAAGCTCATCGCCGACGGGGCGTTCCGCTCCGACCTCTACTTCCGCATCAACGGGATCAGCATCACGCTGCCTCCACTGCGCAAGCGCCGCGCCGACATCGCGCCGCTGGCGCAGCGCTTCGTCGAACGCGCGACAGCGAAGGTGAAGCGCGCGCCGGCTTCTCTCACGCCCGCTGCCGTCGCCAGGCTCGAAGAGCACGACTGGCCTGGCAACGTGCGCGAGCTACGCAACGTCATCGAGCGCACCGTCGTTCTCTCTCCTGGCGCCGAGCTCGACGCACAGCACCTCCTATTCGCCGATGACATGTTCGGTGAAGCCTCCGATTTCGACGCGCCCGAAGCTCCAATCGTGCAGGTGCCGCCAAACGCGACGCCACAGCTTCGCGATCAAATCGAGTCGCTCTATCGCAAGCGCGTTCTCGACGCGATCGAGCGCACGCACGGGAATCAGAGCCAGGCAGCGAAGATGCTCGGAGTGTCGCGGCGGACGCTCGTGACAAGGATGGAGCAATACGGACTCGAGCGGCCGCGCAAAGGAAAGAAGTGAAGCGCGACGCGACACGGCACCGAATTCGCTACGTGTGCGGACATGTGAATGCTCCTGCACCGAATGGCGTCCGCGTCGAGGGCGGTTGTGAACTCTCTTTACATCCGCGACGCTGCGCCTTGTAAAGCGACTGCGCAACCGAGCTGGACCTCCGCTTCACAACGTCTCGCGCTTTCTGCCCACCGCCGTGAGATCACGCGGCGATGCGCGTCCACGACGACGCGGCACGCTCGCTGCAATCGTTGCCTCCGAGCGGGAGGTGCGAAGAAGATGACGTCCAAATCGGCTGGGCTCAGCGTGCTGTTCGCAGGAATCGCGGTCGCAGGAACGGGCTGCAGCGCGGCGCCGGGGGACGTCGCTCAAGGAGAGGAGATCTCCGCGACGTCGCAAGCGCTCGCGTCCAACCTGAGCCACCTCGACAAGTCGACGTTCGATGCGCTGATGCACGGCGGCGCCTACGTCTCGTCCTCGTCGTCCTCGTTCGTGTCGGGCGCGGGCTGCACGAACATCAGCGACTGCGTGCCGGACCAGAACGATCCGACCGCGTGCTGGAAGTGGGTCGGCAACTGCGCGGACAATGCCCGCGCGACCGACCTCTGCAACGGGAACTCCTACGTGGATGCGCCCCCCAGCAGGATCTACAACTCGGTCGTGCGTTGCCTCGCGTCCGGGAACACCTTCTACTACGACCCGAACTGCCCGAGCCACGGCTGCTCGAAACCGACCGGCACCTAAGGCGGAGCGCCGGGTAGCATCGAGATCGTGTTTCGATGCGAACGGGTTTCGAGCAGACGGATCTCGCGCGACGAGGCCGCCGTCCTCTTCCGCGCGCACGGTCGCGTCCGTCTCCTGCCGTTCGAAATGGCGTCAGCGCTCACCGAGCTCGATCAGTTTCGTTCGATCGAGGAGCACGCGCGCGCGATCGATGCCCGCTTGGCGGGGCCCCAGCACCGAGCCGCGATTCGTCCGCTCCTCGATGATCTCGTCGCCGCCGGTGATCTGTTTGCCCACGAGACGATCCTCGCTGGCTGCCGCGCAGCCGCGCGCGCAGACGTAGGCGCGTCCATCCGGCAAATCGGCTTCGTCACCTGTGATCGCGCGGAGGCACTTCAACGAGCTGTGGCGAGCTTCGCGGAGAACACAATCCGGCACGAGACGCCGTGCGAGCTCGTCGTGACGGACGACTCGCCGCATCCGGCCGCGCGCGCGCGGCATCGCGAGATGCTCGTCTCGATGCGCGACAGGCTCGGCGTCTCGGTCGCGTACACGGGTCGCGACGAGAAGGAGGCGTACGCTGTTCGGCTCGCGCGGGAGTCGCATGTGGACGATGCGGTCGTGCGCTTCGCGCTGCTCGGCGTCGACGGCCTTGGCTTCACCGTCGGCGCGAACCGCAACGCGCTCCTGCTCGACGCAGCGGGCGAAGCGTTCGTGAGCGCGGACGACGACACCGAGGCGCGAGTGGCCGCGCCTCCACGGGCGCGCGACGCGCTCGTCCTCACGGCGTTGCCGCCCGAGGAGGTCTGGGCGTTTCGCGACCGCGAGTCGGTGGTCGCCGCAACACGTCCGCACGACGAGAGCGTCATCCGACTCCACGAGTCCGTCCTCGGAAGGAAGCTTACCGACGTCGTCGCGACCGCGACCACGGAGGTGGACCTCACCGCGATCACCGTGGGGATGCTGCAAGACTTGGCGTCTGATCGCGGGCGCGTCGCACTCTCGCTCACGGGAACGTACGGCGATTCGGGGATGTCGAGCCCGGCGGCGTTGCTGTTGCTCGCCGGCACTCCATCGGGCGAGCGGCTTACGACGAAGGATGCGTACGACCTCGCAATCTCGAGCCGCGAAATCGTGCGTTGCGCGACTGCGACGACGATCACGCACGCCAGCGTAGAGCTCATGACGACGTCGCTCGCCATCGATCATCGTGAGCTCTTGCCGCCGTTTCTGCCGATCTGCGAGCGCGGCGAGGACACGCTCTTCGGTCTTCTCATGTCCGCGTGCGATCCATCGGCGTACAGCGTGTTTCATCCGCGTGCGATCGCGCACGCGCCCGAGGGTCGCGGCCGCTACACGACGTTCGTCCCCGGTTCATCAACGCCGAGTCTCGCGAACCTACTCGCGCTGTGCCTGGCCGATGGCCGACGGTTCGCGCGCGCGTCGACGGTCGCCGGTCGCATGCGCGCGGTCGGGCGCGAGCTCGTCGAGCTTGGTCGCGCCGACATCGCCGACTTCGCGCACGTGACGCGCACACGGAACGTCGCGTTGCTCGAGCGGCACGCCGAGACGCTCGCCTCCATCCTGAACCGCGAGCTGCCGTCCCCGTGGCGCGCGCATCTCGAGGCGTGGCGCGCGCGGCTCGCGCACGACGTCGCCGACGATCGCGCGTCGCTGCCGAGCGAGCTCGTCAAAGGGCGCACCGAACAAGAGGCGCGCGCGCTCGGGCAGCAGGTCGTGGGGCGGTTCGGCGCGCTACTCGCGGCGTGGCCGGACATCGTCGCGGCGGCCAAGCGGATGCGCGCGCGTGGTGAGCGCCTCGCGCAGAAGGTATGAGGCGCGCGTGACCGACGACGAGCGGTTCCGCAGTCAACATGTGCGAGTCTCGCGCCTCGGCGACGAGCTCGGCGCCGTCGCGCTTCGCACGCGCGCGCCGCCGCACCTCGTGCCAGCCGGAATCGCCATGGCGCTGGACGACCTCGCGCGGTTCCGAACGCTCGACGACCACGCGCGGACAGTCTGCGAGCGGATCCGAAACCCAGGAGCGTTCGCAGCGGTGCGCGCGACACTGCAG
>JBBQXV010000043.1:0-43293 GCA_038209335.1 Polyangiales bacterium
CCACTTCAAGCGCGTGCCGCACGCGATGCTCACTCCAAAAGGGCCGATCGAAGCGGACGCGCTCGCGTTGAAGATTCAACCCGACGACGGCATCTCGCTCCGCTTCATCGCGAAGGTGCCGGGGCCGACGATGATGCTGCGTCCGGTGAACATGGACTTCCGTTACGGGACGACGTTCGGCGAGAGCTCGCCCGAGGCGTACGAGCGGCTCATCCTCGACTGCATGATCGGCGATCCGACGCTGTTTGCACGCAGCGACGAGGTGAGCGCGGCGTGGAAGTTCATCACGCCGATCCACCAAGCCTGGGCGGCGTCGCCTCCGCCCGAGTTTCCGAATTATCCGGCGGGCACGTGGGGACCGGCGGCGGCGATCGAGATGATGGAGCGCGACGGTCGCCAGTGGAGGAGGCTATGAGGGTCGAGCTCAAAGACGTCGAGAACGAGCTGGCGAAGATGTGGGACGCGGAGGCGTCGCGATCGCGATCGGCGCGCGTCGAGCTCTTCACGCTGGTCGCGCTCGTGTCGGATCCGGCGCTGCTGGAGCGAGCGAAGAGCGTCGTCGCCAAGGTCGCGCACGTCCACGATTGCCGCACGATCATCGCGGTGTGGAAGTCCGGCGACGCGCCGGCGATCTCCGCGGACATCGAGCTTCATCGCAATCCCGAGCACAAGCACGAAGCGTGCGGCGACGGCATCGTCATCGAAGCGGTGGGCTCCGCGCGCGAGTGGCTTCCGGGAAACGTCGATCGCCTGCTCCTCCCTGATCTGCCAGCGCACGTCTGGTGGGTCGGCGATTTGCCCGACGCGGACGATCTCTTCGATCGCATGGTGCGGCGCGCGGACGTCGTGCTCGTCAACTCGGCGGAGATGGATCTGCGCGATCTGGAGAAGCTGTCGCAGATCGTTCGTTCGACGCAGGGCGCGCACGCGTTCATGGATCTCACGTGGGTGCGCCTCCGCGGGATGCAGGATCTCGTCGCGCGCTTCTTCGACGATCCGCACGCGCGCCCGTACCTCGACACGCTGACCGAGGTGACGTTCGCGTACTCGCCGCGCGCGGGAGAGACCGACGTCGCGAGCACGCGCGCGGGGTTGCTCCTCGGATGGATCGGGACGGCGCTCGGGTTCGTCGCCGACTCGGCGAAGTGGACGCGCAGCGCGACCGGCGGCGAGCTCGTCATCGGCCGCGAGAACGGCACGACGGTGAAGGTGGGCTTCGTTCACGACAAGCGCGAGGGCGTTCACGACGGCTCGCTCACGCGCATCGCGATGTCGTGCGACGCGGGGGAAGGGAAGACGGCGCGCTTCGAGCTCGCCAGGCAGACGGATTCGCAGGTCCTGTCGTGGACGAGCGAGGTGCCCGGCATCACGACGCCGCCGCAGATGCTTCGCTTCGCGTCGCACGACGAGAGCGATCTGTTGCTTCGATCGCTCGAACGTCCGGCGCGCGACCGCCTGCTCGAAGCCAGCTTGCGTGCCGCGAGCCGATTCGTCCTCGCCGTCGCGCCGCGTCTCTCCGAGCATCCGCCGCGCCTCACGTGACGCGCGTCGCATTTCTCGCTCGCTCGTCTTAATCTGGAGACACATGAGTCCATCGAAACGCGTCGCGCTCGTTCTGCTCGTCATCGCCGCGTCGATCGCGGCCTGCTCCTCGGACGACACCGGAACGTCGGCGCCCGCCACGTGCGACGCGAATCCATTTCAATGCCCTGCGGGGCAGACGTGCTGGGTGACACCCCAGCTGACCTTCAAGTGCTTCAACAGCGGTGGAGGCAAAGAGGGCGACACGTGCATGAACACGCCGGGCGTGCCGTCGTGCGAAGATGGGCTCGACTGCTTTCAGACGACGCCTGCGGGCGGGACCTGCACGTCGTACTGCGACACGGCGCATCCGTGCGCGGGCGGGCTTATGTGCATCCGCGCGCAAATTCCGGGCGGGCCGATCTTCAACATTTGCAATCCGCCTGCGCCGCAGCCGGACGGTGGGACGCTCGACGGCGGCGTGGACGGCGCGCCGATGGACAGCGCTTCGCCCGACAGCGCACCCGACGCACCGAGCGACGCGACGGGGCAGTGACTCGAAGCGCCGCGCCGCTGACGCTCGTCCTCGCATCCGCGTTGGCGGCGTGCGCTGCGCGCGGCGGAGGTCGAGACGGCGATTTGCTCATCGTGCCGACGGCGGGGAGCGCGCCGCCCATCGCGTCGTTGCCGATCGCGACGTCGCGAACGACGCCGTCGTCGAGCGCGGGGATCATCCACGGAATCGGCGGCGTCGAGATTGGCCAAACGAGCGCCGAGCTACGCCTCCGTCTCGGCAACGAGCTCCGCGTCGACTCCTACCAAAAGGAGCACGGCGCTTACACGACGTTCAACTACGACGTCGACAAGATGATCCCGTTCATCCTCGGCTTCGACGAGGTGCTCCTCTTCAACGACGACACCGTGCGATCCGATCCGCCGATCTGGAAGGTGTACATGAAGGCGGACCGCGCGATCGTCATCAAGATCACCGCGGTCGGCTTCGACGAGTACCTCGCCGAGCATCGCGTCGGGTTCCCGCCGTCGTGTTTTTTGCAAGACGCGCCGCAAGGGATCTTCGCGACGTTCGGCAACGCGTTCCTCCAAGAGGATCTCCACGATCACGTGACGTATCACTTCCTCGAACGCGGGCTCTCGGTGCTCGTCTTCAGCGAGGCCATCAAGGTCTTCGACATCTTCGGCGACGTCGGCGAAAAGACGCGCGAGAAGATAAAGCTCGCGCTCACGCCGTGACGACGAGAAGCTCGAGCGACGCGCGAAGCGACGGGGGCACCGGCACGGGACGTCGCGTCGCGCGATCGACGTACACGTGCACGAAGTACCCGGACGCCGCCGCGACGTCGTCTTCGCCGCGAAAAATGCCTACTTCGTACCGCACGCTCGACTTCCCGACGCGCGCGACGCGAAGGCCGGCGTGCACGACGTCGGGGAACGAGACGGACGCGCGAAACGTGCACATCGTCTCGGCGACGACGCCGATGACCTCGCTCGCCGCGATGTCGAGCCCGCCGTTCTCGACGAGGTAAGCGTTCACGACGGTGTCGAAGAACGAGTAGTAGACGACGTTGTTCACGTGGCCGTAGGCGTCGTTGTCCATCCATCGCGTGGGGATGGCGAGAAAGTGAGCGTAGTTCGCGCGCGTCTCGTCGGGCGAGTCGCTCACGGCAGGATCACCTGACGCGCGACGTGACCCGCGGCGAGCGCGTCGAGCGCTTCGTTGATCTGTGCGAGCGGAAGCGTGGCGCTGAGGACGCGATCGACAGGAAGGCGCCCTTGCTGGAAGAGATCGATGTAGCGCGGGATGTCGCGCATGGGCACCGAGCTGCCGATGTAGCTCCCCTTGATCGTGCGTTCTTCGGCCACGAGGCTCACGTGCTTGATGCGGATCTCGTGCGCGGGGTTCGAGAGGCCCGCGGTGACCGTCGTGCCGCCGCGTCGTGTGATCGCGTACGCGAGCTCCATCGCTTGCACCGCGCCGGCCATCTCGAACGCGAAGTCGACGCCGCCGCCCATGCGATCACGGATCTGCGCGGCACACGCGGGGTCGCGCGCGTTGAAGGTGTCGGTCGCGCCGAGCGATTGTGCGAGCTCGAGCTTGTCGTCGTGGAGATCGACGGCGACGATGCGACGCGCACCGATCAGGCGTGCGCCGAGGATCGCGTTGAGCCCGACGCCGCCGAGCCCGACGACCGCGACGAGACAGCCCGCCTCGGCCTTCGCGGTGTTGACGACCGCGCCGACGCCCGTGAGCACTGCGCAGCCGAAGAGCGCGGCCTGATCGAGCGGCACCGAGGGGTCGATCTTCACGAGCGATCGACGCGAGACGACCGCGCGCTCGGCGAAACACGACACGCCGATGTGGTGATGAATCTCCTCGCCCGATGCGGCACGCAACCGACGCGCGCCCGACAAGAGCGTCCCCGCGCCATTCGCCGCCGCGCCCGGCTCGCACAACGCCGGGCGCCCCGACATGCACTTTTCGCAGGCGCCGCAGCTCGGCACGAAGACCATCACGACGTGATCGCCGCGCTCGAGATCGACGACGCCCGCACCGAGCTCTTCGACGACGCCGGCCGCCTCGTGCCCGATCACCATCGGCATCGGTCGTGGGCGATCGCCATTCACGACCGACAGATCGGAATGACACAGCCCCGCGGCGGCGATCCGCACGAGCACTTCGCCCGCGCCCGGCGCGTCGAGCGTCACCTCTTCGATCTCGAGGGGACGCGAATTCGCGTAGGGCGCCGTCAGCCCGCTGCGACGAAGGACGGCCGCGCGCGTCTTCACTTGTGCTTCTCGTCGTTCGCGTCATTCCACAAGGCGATTCCGCCGAGGAGACCTGCGACGTTCGCGGTGATTTTCACGTTCTTCGGGAGCGCGATCGCGAGGTGCTTCGCGTTGCCTCCGCCGAGGTAAATCTTGCGCGGATTCCAGATCGGCTCGATCTGCTCTATCGCGCGGACGACGCGGCGGTTCCATTTCTTCTTGCCGACTTTGTCGAGCGCGCGCGCGCCGAGGTACTCCTCGTACGTCCGTCCTTTTCGGAACGGGTGATGCGCGAGCTCGAGGTTCGGGACGTAGCGGCCGTCGATGAAGAGCGCGCATCCGAGCCCAGTGCCGAGCGTGAGCACCATCTCGAGTCCACGCCCTTCGATGACGCCGTGGCCTTGCACGCCGGCGTCGTTGAGCACGCGCACCGGTCTTTTCAGCGACTTGGTGAGCGTCGCGGCGAGCGGAAAGCCGCGCCACGTCGGGTGAAGGTTCGGCGCGGTCTTGGTCACGCCGTCGATGACGACGCCGGGGAAGCCCACCGACACGCGATCGAACGTGCCGAGCGTCGCGATGATCTTCGCGAGGTCACGCAGGATCGCGCGCGGCGTTGCGGGTCGTGGCGTCTCGACGCGCGCACGTTCAGTGAGCGGCGTTCCTTTCGCGTCGAGCACGAGCGCCTTGAGACCCGTGCCACCGATGTCGATCGCGAGTGTGTGCGGGCTCGGACCTGCGCGTCGAGCCGTCTTCGTTTCGTCGGGCATCGCTCCTCCGGATCGCCGATGGTACGTCAATCGTCGGCGCGGTGGCGTGCAGCTTCCTCGCCCCGTGTCCCGGCCTCCGGCTGGATCTCCGGGCGCCACCTGAATTTCGGAACGACCTCACCGTCGACGGCGTTCGCGATGATCTCCCCGAGGACGGGAGCGAACTTGAAGCCATGTCCGGATCCGCCTGCCGCGACGACGAGTCCTGCGCGATCCGGATCGGGCGCGATGAGAAAGTGCTCGTCGTGCGTGTCGCCGTACACGCAGACGCGCGTCGCCGCGATCTTTGCATCGGCGAGCGCAGGGAATGTTTCGCGCAAGAACGAGCGTAGCGCGGCGGTCTCGTCCGCGGTGACCGCCCGCTCGGGCGACTCGGGGTGCATCGCGCGGCCGGTGCCGTGGTTCGCGATTTTCACGAGACCATCGGGCGTGACGGGGAAGCCGTAGTAGCCGGTTCGGGCGATGTCGGCGCCGAACACGGGGAATATGGACGCTTCGTACGGCGCGCGATCGCGCGGGGCGAGATGAAAGACCGGTTGCCCGACCGAGCGAAGCTGCGACCCGAGCGACGGGACGAGGTGCTGCGACCAGGATCCCGCCGCCAGAACGACGCGATCGGCGCCGACGATTTCTCCACCGTCGACCACGACGCCGACGACGCGCGATTCTTTTTCGGCGAGACGCTCGACTCGGCACGATCCTCGGAGCGTCACGCCGGAATCTCTCGCCTGGGCGAGCAACCGCGCGACGACCTTTCCGCTTTCGGCGAACCCGCCCGACGGATTGAAGTAGCCGTCGACGAACGAACCGGTGCTCCAGGCGGGAAATCGATCGCGAATCGTCGCCGCGTCGAGCCGCTCGAGCGAATGCCCTCGACGGGTGAGCAGGGAAAAGCTGTCGTGCTCGAATCCGCCTCGCGCCATCGCTGAACGGCAGATGAAGAGCACGCCGGTTTCGTGAAAGAGCGGCTCTGGCCAAGCGGCGTTCCAGCGGCGCCAACCTTCGAGCGCGATCTCCATTCGCGCCGTGTACTCCTCGTCGGCTCCGTAGTCGGCGCGCACGACTTTGCTGATGTCGGTCGACTCGGCGAGCGGGTGGGGGAGCGGACCCGGATCGATCAGCGTGACGTCGTGTCCGCGCCGCCGGAGCTCGAGCGCCGCCGTGACTCCAAAGATGCCGCCGCCGACGATTGCGATCACGCGCCGATCTTAACCCACAAAAAAATCGAAGGCGGCCTGGTTGCCCAGGTCGCCCTCGATGAAGTTCCCTTTGTTCATGGTGGGCGCCGAGCGCCCCAATCGAATGCCCTCTCGGGCTTTCGAACACAAACCTCGCGGTGGCCGTTGTTACACCGGCTCGTACCGCGCATCCTCGCAGCGTGAGGGTGATCTCCGTGGGTCCCGCGCGGTTCGCGCCGGCAGGACGAAGGAGGTTGGCGTTGCTATTCGCTAGCGCCAGCTTCGGACGACTCGTCTCTGGCGCATCCACCCGTCACATTGCTGCGACGGTCACGCTCGTCGGAGCGTGCGGCGTTCCCGATTCCAAGAGCTGGCCAGCCCTCGGGGGTGCCTCGGATGCCGACCCCCCGCGCCTATTACGGCTGGAGGAGCCTTCACCAGAATCGTTCCATCCTCTGACGTTCTTGTCGCTTTGTAGGCACCACCAGTTGCTCGGCTCCAGCCGATTGGTAGCTGCGACTCCGTACTTTGCCTCGCTCTTGCGAACGGTGCAGTGTTTGACGCCTTTCGACGCCCATCACCAGTGCGGCTCGGTTGACCTACTTTGCCAGAATCGTCGTCCTTACGTCCGGTGAGGGACGCACAACCAACGATCCAGAACGCCTTCCGCCGTATTCAGACACTGCCCACTTTCGTGAGTAGCCTTTGCGAGCATGCTTATCCGTTTGAATGAATTTGCATGTTGCTCACGCACCGATTCGCCTTTTACCCACCAGCGATCGCGTCAGCGTATCGTGGCTTCCTTCGGGCTAGGTCGTGCTCCTCGGTTTGCCTTGCGGCGGGCCGTGATTGCACGACGCGAGATGCGTCCAAACCAGCTTCTGCCACCCAACACGTTTTCGACTACGAGCACCCGCGCCTCGTGGATTCCCGATTTCGAGTCACGCGACTTTCGCCTCGTGCTGACCGGGGAAACGAGCGTTTCACGACGCCCGATTCGCTTCGGCGGGCCGTGCGACTTTGTTTCGTGGGGGGGCGTTTTCTTCCCCGACTTTCCCAGGCGCCTTTCAAGGGGACACCCAAGCCACGAGTCGCTCGACCGTACCTCTGACATCTCTGTCGCCTCCCCGTCTCTTACCGATGGCGCTTTCGCTACTCATCGATCGTCATCAGGGTCGCCAAGACTGCATTCACCGTGCGTCCGTGAAGATCACACGTTGTCCACAATCCGAGATGCCTTCCATCGACAGGTGATTGCGTCCTCAGGTTTGACGCCTTCTTTGGTCGATCTCGCGACTTTGCCGCCGCGACTCGACTCTCGACGTTGCTTTGCTTGCCCGTTCTCGATCGCGTTGTCCCCAAGTTTCCCCGTGGACAACCGACTGATGAATCGAGCTCGCTAGACCCCCGGCCACGCAAACGCCGCTCCTCCTCGTGAGAGGTGCGGAGCGCCTGCGCTTCTCTGGGTCACAACGCCGCCCACCGACTTCTGCAATGCACTTACGACGCGCGAGCACGCCGTGCGTACGGTTCGTCCTCGCCCGCGAATATGGCTTTTGACCACTTCGCGTTGCCTGGTCGTGAGGTCACCCAAACAACTGGCAGCGAGCCACGCGGATCCTTGATCAGCCCCGCCGTCGTGACATCTCGAAAGAAGCACGACGCCTGATGAACCGAACAAGCTGCGCCTGACGAGTCAGAGCAGCGAAGACCGCGTGCGCCGAGAGGCCCGAGCAAAGGGCTCGCCGAAGCGAGCTCCCCTCCTCGTTACTCCTCTCGAGCACCCGAGTTACCCGCTGATCGCTTCGAAGGGGCTGGAGGCTCCTTTCGCTGCGTCAACCGGCCGAAGACCCTCGTTGAACGCCGTCCCGCGAAGGCCGGCGCTATCAGAAAGGTCGAGGTGCTTTTCACCGAATCGGAACCCGAGCTCGCCGTGAAGGCTCACGCCCCCCCTTCGCTCTCGGACCGTGTTCTCTCTCACGCCGCCCATTCACTTGCGTGATTTGCGGGCATTGCTCCTGAGAACAGCGCCTTTGCTACCAACTCCGCAGTGCCTCGCCCTGACGGGCCAAGCACTGTGGGTGGCTCGATTGGCAGCACCAAAGGATGTGCACCCCCCGGTGACCGCCAACCGCAGCGCCCGAATCGGCTTCTACGATCGAATCCGTTCGCCGGCAGATGTGCCGCGAACTTCATGACCCCCTTTTGCCAAAACTGGGTCGGTCCTGCAACAGAAAAAACACGCTTCAATCACTTTTTTTATCCACAGGTTGTCCACCCAGGTTGTCCACAGGTTGTCCCCGAAAAACAGCGGATTGCAGGGTTTTTCTCGCGTGGCGTGCGTGTTTTGAGGGGTCGTGTTCGCGGACTGAAACGCGATCTATGGTGATTGAGTGCACCGATTGTGATCGCGAATTGTGTTTGAAAATATCGTTTGATAACCATGAATGAGAAGCCGCCAGTGCGCCTCGGACGTCACGAGGGGGAAAGGGATTTTGCCGATCCCTGGCGCTCGTGGCGTCCTGGCGGCAATCCCGAAACAGATGTCGGGACTGTTTCAGCGATCGGTCACGACTACGACGGAGCGTGCGCTCAACGTGTGCGTCGCAGTGCCGAGGGGGACTCCGCTCGTACATCGGAAAGTGATCCCGCGTCCGAGTTCGTGTTGAATCGGTGGCGTGAGAGGCCTCCTCGTCGCCGCGCTCGTTCTCGCCGTTGCGTGCGGCGCGGGTACTTCGCCGACAGTCGCGGTGCGCTCGTCGTCGAGCGCGGCTAGCCCAGGGCGCCCACGCGACGGAAACATCGAACGACGCGACTACGTCGGGAGCGCCGCGTGCGCGAAGTGCCACGCCGACGTCTACGCGACGTGGAGCCGATCGCCGATGCATCGCATGACCCGCGTCGCGGACGGCGCGGAGATCGCCGCACCCTTCGACTCCGGCGCGTCGCTTCGCTTCAAGGCCGACACCGCGCGCCTCGAGCGTCGCGGCCCCGATCGCTTCGTCCGCATCGAGTCCCCGCGCGGCGGCGCGCTCTTTCGCGTCACGAAGGTGATCGGCGGTCACCACCGCGAAGACTTCGCAGGCGTCGAAGTCCGATCGGGGGACTCTGCGCCGTCGAATGCGGACGAGCAGATCCTCCCCGTGTCGTTCCTCCGTGCGACGGGAACGCTTCGCTACAAGGGCTACTCCGTCATGCTTCGCGAGCGCCCGTACTTGCAGGCAGGGCCCGTGTGGAAGAAGACGTGCATCTTCTGCCACAACACGAGCCCGTACCTGTCGAGCCTCCTCGGCGCGTTCGTCGGACGCGGCGCGCGCAAGTACCAAGCTTCGGTCGTCGACGCGATGCTCCCGCCGGATCGCGCTTGGCGCTACGAGGTCACGGATGCCGAGGCGCTCGACGACGCGCTCGCTGACGAGCTCCGCGCGCTCGGGACGACCGCGTCGTCGAAAGGGCGCGCGCGGATCGGGCAGACGATCGAAGCGACGCGCGAACGATTCGGCGCCGCCGAGCTCGTCGAGATCGGGATCGGCTGCGAATCGTGCCACGGAGGGGCGCGCGCGCACGCCGCCGATCCGTCCGTGAAGCCGAGCTACGCGCCGCGCGCATCGTTCATGAAGGTCACACCGGCTCCGACCGACGCGCAGGCCAAGACCCGCGCGTGCGCGCGCTGCCACCAGGTCCTCTTCTCGCGCTACCCGTGGACGTGGGAAGGCGGTCGTCGAAACGAGGACGCCGGCGGAAGTCACATCAACTCCGGCGAAGGGCGCGACTTTCTCCTCGGCGGCTGCGCGAGCAAGATGACCTGCACGGCGTGCCACGATCCGCACGCCGCCGACGGAAGCGCGAAGCCCCGCGAGGTCGACTCGATCGCCGGCAACGCGATCTGCCTCGGCTGCCACGCGAAGTACGCGGGCGACGACGCGCTGCGGGCGCACGCGCATCACGATCCGCGCGGCGAGGCGGGCGTCTGCATCCGCTGCCACATGCCGAAGAAGAACATGTCGCTCGACTCGAAGCTCGGGCGCTACCACCGGATCGGATCGCCGACCGATCCGCTGCGTGTTCTCCGCGATCGTCCGCTCGAGTGCGCGCTCTGTCACGCCGACAAGAGCACCGAGTCGCTCGTCGGCACGATGGAGACGTGGTGGAACAAGCGGTACGACCGCGGGTCATTGCGTGCGCTCTACAGTGATCTCGCGCGACCGACCCTGCTCCCGACGCTCGCGAGCGGAAAGCCGCACGAGCAAGCGGTCGCGCTCTTCGTGCTCGGTCAGCGAAAAGAGCGAACGGCGGCGGCGTTGATCGCGCGGCAGACGGTGAACGAGTACCCGCTCGTCCGCGAATACGCGCGCGCGGCGCTCGACGCCGTGCTCGGGCGCAGCTGCGCGATCGATCTCGGCGCGGAGACAAAGGCGATCGAAGCGGCGGCGCGCGCGTGCCTCGCCGCGGCGGGAATCGCACCCGGTAACGACGTCTGGGGCGCCCCCGCAGCTGCAGCCGGCGACGCGGACCCTGGAGAGGATTGAACAGGGAGGTCGGGAGATCGGGATGAACCAACCTCGACTCCCGATCTCCCGAACTCCCGATCTCCCCGTACAACTCTGCCTGGCCCCCGATTTTCTGCTAACTGAGCGGCGTCTTGTCCCCGAAACACGATCTCCTCCGTGCGACGTACGCAAAGCGCCCGGTCATCCTCGCCCCCATGGAGGACGTGACCGACGTCGTGTTTCGTCGTTTGTGCCGCAACCTCGGTGCGCGCGTCTGCATGACGGAGTTCGTCAACGTCGAGGGGCTGCTCCGCGGATGCCGCAACGCAAAGCGCAAGATCGCGCTCTCGCCCGACGACGAGCTCACCGCGATCCAAATCTACGGCGCCGATCCCGCGCGCCTCGCCGAGGCCGCGCGCTTTGCCGAAGAGGCCGAGCCGTTCTTCCTCGACATCAACTGCGGCTGCTGGGTTCCGAAGATCGCGGGGCGCGGGGCGGGCGCGGGATGGCTCCGCGATCCCGACGCGATGATCGCGATGGCAAAGCTCGTCGTGTCGAGCGTGTCGCTCCCGGTCACGGTGAAGACGCGAATCGGATACGGACCCGAGTCGCACATGCCGATCGTCGATCTCGCCCGACGCCTCGAGGACGCGGGGATCGCCGCGCTCACGATTCACTGCCGCACGGCGGCGATGGGGCACAGCGGCGCGGCCGATTGGTCGTGGGCGGCCAAGGCGCGCGAGGTCGTGTCGATCCCCGTCATCGTCAACGGCGACGTCAAAAGCGCCGCCGACGCGAAGCGCGCGATCGACGAGACGGGATGCGCGGGCGTGATGGTCGGACGTCGCGCGATCGAGCATCCGTGGATCTTTCGTGAAGCGCACGCGCTCCTCGACGATGGCGTCGATCTGCCCCTGCCGTCGGCTGCGGAGCGAATCGCGCTCTGCAAAGAGCATCTGCTCGCCAACGTCGCTGCGCGCACCGAGCCCTACGGCGTGCGCGTGACGCGACGTCATCTCAGCGGCTACCTCCGCGGCCTCCCCGGCGCGGCGTCGCTGCGTCAGCGCCTCGTCGTGTGCGACAGCCTCGAAGGCTGCCTCGCGATCCTCGACGGCGCCGAGCAGCGCGCGGCGTAGTAGCCTCGCGTCGTGAAGACGTCGCTCCCTAACGAATCGGCGAACGCGATCGCGTCGCGCCTCGCGATCGCCAACGCCGCCTTCGTCGCGCGCTACCCAGGCGAGAGCGCCGCGCGCCAGCCGTGCCACGTCATCTACGTCGGCGCGCACGATTTTCACGAGACGGTCGCGCGCGAATGGGCCGACACCGCGATGCACACGCTCGACGAGCACGCCGCCGATGCATCGTCGCTTGCCGAGATCGTAGGCTTGCCGTGCGCGTCCGCCGAAGATCGCGCGCTCGCCGAGACGATCCGCGCGCGCGTCGTGGCGAAGCTCCGCGCCGAAGCGGTCGAAGACATGCGCGTCGACTTCGAGGACGGCTACGGCGTGCGCCCGGACGCCGAAGAAGACGCCCACGTCGAAGCGGTCGCCGCGGCGATGGCGCGCGGGATGTCGGCGGGCACGCTCCCTCCGTTCATCGGCATCCGCGTGAAGCCGCTCAACGAGGACGTCCGCGCGCGCAGCGTCCGCACGACCGACGGCTTTCTCTCGACGCTCGCCGCGCACACCGGAAAGAGACTCCCGTCCGGCTTCTGCATCAACCTCGCGAAGGTCACGAACCCCGAGCAGGTCGCCGCGTTCGCGGATCTCCTCGACGCGCTGGAGCGGAGCATCGGCTTCGCGAACGGCTCCCTCGTCTTCGAGATCATGATCGAGGTCGCGCAAGCGGTGATCGGACCGCGTGGCGAGGCGATGGTTCCTCTCCTCGTCGAAGCCGGACGCGGTCGCTGCATCGCCGCCCACCTCGGCACGTACGACTTCACCGCCAGCTGCGGGATCACCGCCGCGCACCAATCGATGGCGCACCCCGCGTGTGATTTCGCGAAGCAAGTGATCCTCCAGAGCCTCGCCGGACGCGGCGTCGCGATCTCCGACGGCGCGACGCACATCGTTCCGGTCGGTGACCGCGACGCGATTCGATCCGCGTGGCGCCGCAGCGCGAGCGACATCCGGCGATCGCTGGTGCAGGGCTACTACCAAGGCTGGGACATGCACCCCGCGCAACTCCCGATCCGCTACGCGGCGCTCTATGCGTTCTTCCTCGAAGCGCTGCCGAAGGCGACCGCGCGCATGAAGGCGTTCCTCTCGAAGGCGACGCACGCGAGCGGCGATGCGAGCGCGGGCGTCCTCGACGATGCCGCGACGGGCCAAGCGCTCCTCAACTTCTTCCTCCGCGGCATGAGCTGCGGCGCGATCACCGACGACGAAGCGCTCGCGACCGATCTCACGCTCGACGAAATCCGCGGCCGCTCGTTCCCGAAGATCCTTGCGGCGCGGCGCGCCTAGCGCGTATCTCTCGCGTCTTCCAAAGGAGCCTAGTGTGGAGTCGACCCTTCACGAGCTGATCGATCTCGTCTTCCGGTGGGTGCACCTCATCGCCGGAATCATGTGGGTCGGCAACTCGATGCTCTTCAACTGGCTCGATCGCAACCTGATCAAGCCGGGCGAGCACGGCATCGCGAAGAAGGAGGGGCTCGTCGGATCGATCTGGATGGTCCACTCCGGTGGCTTCTACGAGATCGAGAAGAAGTTCCTCGCGCCGTCGGGGATGCCGGCGATCCTCCACTGGTTCAAGTGGCAGTCGTACATCACGTGGATGACGGGCGCGGCGCTCCTCGCCATCGTCTATTACACCGGCGGCGGCGGGCTCCTCGTCGATCCGAGCGTCGCGCCGATGAGCGCGGAGATGGCGACCGCGATCGGCGTCGGCTTCATCGTCGGATCGTTCGTCGCCTACGATTTGCTCTGGCGATCGCCGCTCGCAAAGTACGAGAGCGCCGCGACCGCCGTATCGCTCGCGCTCGCGTGCGGCGTCATCTGGGAGCTCACGCATCTCCTCAGCGGTCGTGCCGCGTTCATCCACGTCGGCGCGATGCTCGGCACGCTCATGGCGGGCAACGTCTTCTTCCACATCATCCCGTCGCAGCGCGAGCTGATCGCCGCGACCAAGGCCGGCAAACCGCAAGACGCGAAGATCGCGAATCATGCGAAGCAGCGATCGATTCACAACAACTACCTGACGTTCCCGCTCCTCTTCACGATGCTGAGCAATCACTTCGGGAGCGTGTACGGACACAAATACAACTGGGCGCTCCTCGCGATCATCTTCCTCGGCGGCGCCGGCGTCCGTCACTTCATGAACATCCGCTTCACGTTCCCGCGCTGGATTCCGGCGCTCGGCGTGACGGCGACGGTGTCGCTCGGCGCGGTCGTCTTCATTCTCACGCGCCCGACGTCGCCTGTCATCGCGGCGCCGGTCAACGTCGGCGAGCGCGTCTCGTTCACGTCGGTGCAGCTCGTCATCGCGCAGCGCTGCCTCTCGTGCCACTCGGCCAACCCGACCGACAAATCGCTGCCGGCGCCGCCGCCCGGCATTCGCTTCGACACGCCCGAAGAGATCAAAGCGTTCGGCTCGCGCATCCAAGCGCGCGCCGTCGTCTCGCGCACGATGCCGCTCAACAACAAGACCGGTATGACCGACGAAGAACGTGATTTGCTCGCGCGCTGGTTCATGCAGGGCGCGCGGACGGAGTGATCAGCTTCCGCGGTAGGTCGAGTACCCGTACGGACTGAGGAGCAGCGGCACGTGGTAGTGCGACGAGTCGTCGCGGACGACGAACACGATGCTCACCTCGGGATAGAAGCCTTCGGTGCCGTGCGCCTTGAAGTACGCCTCGGTGTCGAACCGAATGCGGTAGGTGGCGACCTGGAGCGCGGTCGGAACGAGCAACGTTCGTAGCCTTCCGTCTTCGTCGGTCTCGCCGCGCCCGACCTCGACCCACTCGTCCTGGTGCTTCAGGACTTCGAGAAGGACGGGAACTCCGCTCGCTGGGCGTCCGCGCGCGACGTCGAGGACGTGGGTCGTGATCGGGCTCGTCATCGGTGCACCAGCTTCTCCAATCGAAGGCGCGTGATCTTTCGTTGCTCGTCGGCGGCGATCGCGATCTCCGCCGCCGCGTCGTTCGCCATGCGCGCGCGGAGCGAGGCGAGCAGCTCCTCGGCGCTCTTCCCCGTCGCGCACACGAGGAAGATGTGTCCGAACTTCGCCTCGTAGTCGCGGTTGCCTTGCGTCAAGAGATCGAGCGTCTTCGCGTCGGCGCTCGTCACCTTCGACTGTTCGTGCTCCGACCAGTGGCGCGCTTGCGTCGCTTGCTCGACTTGCGCTTTGCGCTCGCCGATCCGCGGATGCGCCTTGAAGGCCTCCGTCCACTCCTTCGGCCCGAGCGCGCGCCACACCTCGTCGCTCGCCACCGCGAGCGCATCGAGCGACGCGAACGGTCGCCGCGTCGCCACGCCGCGCGCCCAAGCCTCCGAGCCACAGCACGTCTTCAGCTCCGCGACGAGATCGTCGTCGAACGCCGACGCGAGCCGCTTCAGCCCGAAGCGCTCGCGCCCCTCCATGCTCACTGTCCCCCAGAGTCGCAATCGGCTCACGCCGCCGTCGGGAAAGATCTGCAGCCGTGCGTGCGTGATCGGCGCGTGCTGCGCGACCTCGCGTTCGAAAAAGTGGCGCGTGTGCGCCTGGAGCTTCGTGCGCGCGAGCAAATCGGTCCACGTCGCCTTTGCGAGATCGTCCGTCGTGGCGCCCGGCGCGTGCAACACTTGGATCGCGCAGCTCTCGGGAAAATTCCCTTTGAAGTAGTTCGTGTCGACTTCGATCCGCTCGATCGTTCCCGCCGCGGCAAGCTCCACGATCACCCAATCGGGCCCCGCGCGCCGACTGCGCTTCGTCTCCCAGCCGTCGCCCATGTTCACCGAGCGCCCGGGCATGATGAGGTTGTGCCGCGAACCGAAGAACATGTCGTTGCACACGACGACGCTCGCGCCGTTCTCGACCGACGCGAGATCGATCTCGCTCGCGCCCGCGCTCCGCCCCATCCATCGCGCGTCCGGCACCACGTCGCCGAAGACGCGCAGCCGCGCCACGCCGCCGTCCGGAAAAATGTTGAGCCGAAGATGCGTGACGCGACGCTGCGTCGCGACGGCGAAAGCGTTCTGCGAATCGCCCGCGAGCGCGCTCTTCGCGAGGATCTCCGTCCACCGCGTCGACGCCGACGTCAGCTGCTCCGCGTCGGGATGCCCGGTGACCGCGCACGCTTCGAGCGAGCAGTGCTCCGGGTAGTTGCCGCGAAAGAATGCCGTGTCGACGACGACGCCGCGCACGATCCCCGGCGCGCCGAGCCGCACGATGCAGAAGTCGTGACCGGGCGTGCGACGTCGTCGCGACTCCCAACCGTCCATCCACTTGCCGCGATCGGTGTACTTGCCGTCGAGGAAGATCGGCTTCGCGGCTTTGAGAAGGTTGTCCTTCGACGCGAAGAAGTCATCGTTCGCGAAGAGGACGGAGCCGCCGAGTCTCTCTTGCGCGAGATCGACCAAGTCAGTGAAGTCGGGCATCGGCCGCAAGGGATCGCACAGTCTCGCGAGCGTGGGTAGAGATCGCGCGTCGTCGCGAGGCGCACATTTCCCCCGGAGCCGGAATTACCGTCTGCGATGCCTGCAACCCCCACTTTTCGGCGAGGTGTCATTTTACACGTCTACAGACTTCGGACGGCGTGCCTTCCGGACGGTTGGCGCGAAGTCTGCGTGCTGCTGCGTCATGATCCCGCGCGTTTCGCACCATGTGCTCCGCTCGGCGTCCGCGCTCGCGGGCCTGTCCGTCGTCGCTGCTTGCTACTCGGGCGGCCCGCTGACGAACGCCGATGGAACCGACAATGGCACCACGACGTCCTCGCTGTGCGCGAAGACGGTCCCAGGTCCAGCACCGCTGCGACGTCTCACGCAGCTGCAGTACGACAACACGGTTCGCGATCTGCTCGGCGACAACACGCATCCATCGCAGAGCTTCCCGCCCGATCAGAAGCAGGGCGACTTCACGAACACCGCGGTCGCGCTCACGGTGTCGCCGCTCCTCGCGCAAGGCTACGAGTCGGCGGCGGAGGTGATCGCGGCGCGCGCCATCGCGAAGGGCGCGACGTTCTTCGGCTGCGATCCGGTGAAGGGCGAGGATGCGTGCGCGAAGACGTTCGTGGCAGCGTTCGGCAAGCGTGCGTACCGCCGCCCGCTCACGACCGAGGAGACGCAGACGCTCTTCGACAAGCTCTACACGCCGAACCGCATGGACGCGGACTTCAACAACGGCATCCAAGCGGTGGTCGAAGCGATGCTGCAGTCGGCGAGCTTTCTCTACTTGCCGGAGATTGGCGCGGTCGACCGCAAGAAGGACGACGCGGTGCCGCTCACGTCGTACGAGATGGCGTCTCGCCTCTCGTATTTGCTTTGGAGCTCGATGCCGGACGACGCGCTCTTCGCGGCGGCGGACGCCGACGCGCTTCGAACGCCCGAGCAGATCGCGGCGCAAGCGCGGCGCATGCTGGGCGATCCGAAGGCGAAGTCGGCGGTCGAGGACTTCTTCGCTCAGTGGCTTCACGTGCGCGACCTCGGCAGCGTCGCGAAGGATCCGGGCGTCTATCCGGACTTCGACAACACGATGCGCGCGGCGATGCAGGCCGAGACGCTCGCGTTCGTCGACTGGGTGATGTGGCAGTCGGACGCGCGCGTCGAGACGCTCCTCACGGCGCCCGTCTCGTTCATCAACGCATCGACGGCGAAGGTGTACGGGATCACCGGCGTGACGAGCGCGACGCCCGTGAAGACCGATCTCGATCCGAAGCAGCGCGCGGGCATCATCACGCAGCCGGCGATCCTCACCGCGCTGTCGAAGCCGGATCGCAGCTCGCCGGTCGTGCGCGGAAAGTTCATCCGCGAGAGGTTCCTCTGCCAGACCATCTCGCCTCCGCCGACGGACGTCATCATCACGCCACCGAAAATCACGCCGGGCGTCTCGACGCGCGACGCGTTCTCGCAGCACAGCATCGATCCGAAATGCTCGGGCTGTCACAAGCTGATGGATCCGATCGGCTTCGGGTTCGAGTCCTTCGACGGGATCGGGCGGTTTCGGACGGTCGATCAAGGCAAGCCGGTCGATGCGTCGGGCTCGCTTATCGGCTCCGACGTCGACGGGACGTTCATCGGCGCGCCCGAGCTCGCGAAGAAGCTCGCGCAGAGCCAACAGGTCCGCGACTGCGTCGCCGTCGAGTGGTTCCGTTATGGGCACGGTCGCGGCGAGACACCGGACGACGCGTGCTCGCTCGACACGTTGAAGAAAGCGTTCAGCGCCGCCAACTACGACGTGCGCGAGCTCATCGTCGCGCTCACGCAAACCGATGCCTTCCGCTACCGCCCGCAGGTGAAACCATGAGCCTTCGCATCAGTCGTAGAGGCATTCTCTCCGCCGGAGCCGCCCTCGCTGCGGCGTCGCTCTTGCCGCGCGGAGTCGGCGCCGACAACAAACCTCCGAAGCGTCTCTTGATCGTCTTCTCGGCGAACGGGACGATCTACGACAACTGGGCGCCGAGTGGGACCGAGAACGCGTTCACGCTGTCGCCGATCCTCGCGCCGCTCGCGCCGTTCCAGAAGAAGCTCCTCATCGTCGACGGTCTCGACGTGAAGGTCGCGCACGCGCCCGGCCCTGGCGACGATCACATGAAGGGCATGGGGTGCATGCTCACGAACATCGAGCTCCTCCCCGGCAACACCCAGGGCGGTGCAGGGACGCCGGCGGGGTTCGCGGGAGGCATCTCGATCGATCAGCGGATCGTGAAGGACGTCGGACAGATGACGCGTTTTCCGTCGCTCGAGTTCGGCGTGATGGTCCACGACTCGGACATTTGGGCGCGGATGATCTACAGCGGCGCGAACCAGCCGCTCCCGCCGATGGAAGATCCCGTGAAGGTGTACGCGCGCCTCTTCTCGGGGATGCAGGGAAATCCGGCGGAGATCACGAAGCTCCTCAAGCGCAGGAAGAGCGTGCTCGATCACGCGAGCGTGACGCTCGACACGCTCGCGACGCGCGTGTCGGCGGACGATCGCATTCGCGTAGAGCAGCACGCTGCGTCCGTGCGCGAGATAGAGAAGCAGCTCATCGCGCAGACGGCGGCGTGCTCCGCGCCGAGCGGCGTCACGCAGATCGATCTCAACAACGAGGCGAACTATCCGGCCGTCGGCAAGCTACAGATGGATCTCCTCGTTGCGGCGCTCGCGTGCGATCAGACGCGCGTCGCGTCGCTGCAGTGGTCGCGATCGGTCAGCCAAATCGGTTTCCCGTCGCTCGGGATCACCTCGGGGCATCACGATCTCTCGCACAAGCCGGACGACGACGCGGCGTCGAAGGCGGCGCTGGTCAAGATCAACATCTGGTACGCGCAGCAGTTTGCGTACCTGTTGCAGAAGCTCGACGCCGTGCCCGAGCCGGACGGAACGACGCTCCTCGACAATACGATGGTCATCTGGGTGAACGAGCTCGCGAAGGGGAACGTGCACAGCCATTCGCCGCTCCCGGTCGTGATCGCGGGATCGTGCGGGGGGGCGATTCGGACGGGGCGCTACCTCAAGGTTCCGAACGGGACGCCGCAGGCGAACCTTCTCGTGTCGGCGGCGAACGCGATGGGCGTGCCGCTGACGTCGTTCGGGAATCCTGCATTCTGCACGGGTGCGCTCTCGGGGCTCGCGTGAAGCGAAGCGGCGTGGCGGTCGCCGCGTGCCTCGCGATCGCGGCGTGCGGCGGCGACGGTGGGGGTGCGGGCGCGTCGTCCGTCGACGCCGGATCAAACGACGACCGTGCGATCGCGGCCGACGCGGCGGGTGACGTTGGCTCGAGCGGCGACGGCGCGATCGTCGATGCGCCGATCGCGGATGCGCCCGCCGATGCGGGGCGCGACTACTCGTCGAACCGCGGCGCGTTCTTCGGCGCGAGCCGCTGCGCGAACGCGCACGTTCAGCTCTGCGAAGACTTCGAGAGCGGCATGCTCGACACCGCGACGTGGACCGTCAGCGGCACTGCGCCGATCATCGACGGCGTCCAGAAGGCGCGCGGCAACAAGGCGCTCCACATCACGAAGACCGCGAATGGGCAGTCGTACATTCGCGAGAAGAAGACGTTCCCTGCGGTGAACAACACGTACTGGGGACGCATCTTCGTCTACTTCGCGTCGCTCCCTGCGGCGCCGATGACGTACGCGCACTGGACGTTCGCGGCGGCGACGGGCACCGGCGTGACCGGTGAGATTCGGCTGAGCGGCCAGCTCCAAGGGGCGAACCACTTCGGCGTCGGCACAGACAGCGGCAACGATCCGGCGGGGACGGGCGACTGGACGAACTCGGACAAGGATCCGAACAACACGCCGAACGCCGTGCCGCTCGCGCAGTGGACGTGCATCGAGTGGCTGCACAAGGGCGACACGAACGAGACGCGTTTCTTTTGGGACGCGGTCGAGCACGCGTCGCTCTACACGTCGTCGACGAAGCACGGAGGCAACGCGAATCCGTATCTCCTGCCGCAGTTCACGTCGGTGTGGATAGGTTGGCAGGAGTACCAAGCAAGCACCGAGACGTTCGAGATGTGGGTCGACGAGATCGCGATCGACAAGGATCGGATCGGCTGCGTCCTCTAACGGGCGATGCACGTCACGGGGCCGGCGCCGCAAAGGCGCGTCGTCTGTGCGCGTACGCGCTCGGAGCGAGCGATGTCACTGCTCCAGAGATCGCCCAGCGATCCGCGCGTCACGTTGCCCAGGACCGCGCCGAAGAAATCGCCGATGCGCACGTCGCCGTTCGGCTCGACGCACGCGGTCTCCCACGCAGCGCGGCACGGATGGATCTCGCTTCGGTTCGCGAATTCGTCGGCGGCGAGGAACGCGCGCATCGCGTCGTCGTCCGCGACCCGGCATCGCCAGACGGGAGGCGGCGCGGTGTGATCGACGACGACGAGACCGCGCGCCTGTCCGCGCTCTACGGCGCGCGCGACGCGATCGCGTGACGCCGGGCGATCCATTCGCAACAAGGACCGCCGCGCGAAGTCGTTCACAGGGACCGCCTCTTCGAGCTTGATCCAATCGACGCCGAGGTCGGCCGCGAGATCCACGAATGCGTCGAGCTCGTCGACGTTCGATCGCATGACGACGAACGAGATCCCGAGACGCAAGTCGGCGCCGAGCGTTCGGCGCGCGCGCACGGCGCCGCGAAGATGGGCGACGACGTCGTCGAAGCGTCCGCCGTCGCGGATCGCGTCGTTCGTCGCGGCTGTCGCGCCGTCGAGCGAGACGGAGATCGATCGCACGCCGTGCTCGACGAGGCGCGCGAGGTTGCGCTCGCCGAGGAGGACGCCGTTCGTCAGGACGTGCGCGACGTACGGGAAGCCGCTGCGCGCCACGCGGATCGCGCGGAGCACGTCGAAGAGAACGGGGGACGCCAGCGGCTCGCCGCCGTGGACGAAGCCGAAGTAGTCGGCGTACGCGAGATCGTCGCGCACGCGATCGAGGACCCACGGCGAGAGCGTGCGCGCAGCGCCGCCGCGCGTCTTCGTCGGCGCGTGCGTGATGCAGTGGCGGCAGCGGAGGTTGCAGAGCTCGGTGACCGCGAAGTCGATGCGCGTCGGACCCATGCGCGGCGCGAGGGCGCCGGCCACGAAATCGACGTTGGCAACCGATCGCGCTTCGAGCTGACGAAGGCGATGCGATTGCCTCGCCGTGCCCGCACGAAGTCGACGCGCGACGACCGCGGAACCTGCGCCCATCGTCAAGGTCGATCCATGCACAGTGCACGTTCCGATCGTCGCGAGCGGCTCGACTCCCGGACGCGCGTCGTCGTCGACGTCGATCTCCACGGGACCGTCGCCGACGTGGAGGACGACGTCGACTACTTCGCCGTCCGCCGATCGACGGTAGACGAGGAGATCTCCGTCGGCGTGAAGGACTTCGAAGTCGCCGTGGCGAAGGGCGGGGGACGACGCGCGAACGGCGAGCAAACGCTTCACGATCGCGCGGAGCGCGAGATCGCGTCGCGCGTCGTCCCACGGCATCGGAGCGCGATCGCGCCACGCCGCTTCGGGCTCGAGGTTCGCTTCGGAGGCCGCGAGGCCGACTTCTTCGCCGTAGAGCAGCGCGGGGACACCCGGTGACGTGAGAAGAAACGCCAACCCGAGCGGCGTGCGCGTCGCGCCCCCTTCGACCTGCGCGATCGTCGCGAAGCGCGCGTGGTCGTGCGTCGACACGAAGCGGAGCTGCGTGCTCGCGTCGCCTCCGCGCGCCAGATCGATCGCCGCGAGCCGTCGCGCTGCCTCTTCGGCGCGCAGAGTGCGTCGCGCGATGAACGACGTCGCGAGCGCATGAAATCCGAAATCGGTCGCGGCGCAGATCGCCCCTTCCGCGCGCCATCGCCATGCGTGCGCGGGGACGACCTCGCCGACGACGATCGCGTCTGGGCGTACGGCGCGCAGTCGCCCGCGGATCGCGCGCGCGAGATCCATCGGCACCTCCGCAGCTGCGTCGAGCCGAAAGCCGTCGACGCCGCGCCGCGCCCAGTGCTCGGCGAGATCGCACGCCATCGCGCGTACCTCCGGCTCGTCGAGATCGAGCAGCGGCGCGTCGTCGCGCGCGCCGTACGACCGCAGCTTGCCGTCGTCCGTCCACTGGAACCACGCTGCGAAGCGCGACGCGGGCCCGTGTGCGAGGACGTCTTCGAGTGCCGCGAACCCGCGTCCGACGTGCGACATCGAGAAATCGAGCACGATGCGCATCCCTCGCGCGTGCACGGCGTCGACCAGGCGATCGAACGCGGCGTCGCCGCCGAGCGCGGGATCGACGCGCCAGGGATCGACGACATCGTAGCGATGGCAGCTCGCGGCGACATGCACCGGCGTGAGATAGAGCGCCGTCACGCCCAGCTCCACGAGCTCGTCGAGCGACCGGCGGATCCCGTCGAGGTGACCTCCGGCGGCGACGTCGCTCCCCGGATCCGCGCCCCACCCGTCGTCGTCGTCGGCCGCGCGAAAGCGATCGACGAAGATGGCGTAGACGATCGCGTCCCGCCACCATGCCGGGAGCTGCTCCGCCGCCGGCGTGCGCGCCCATTCATAAGGTCCGGCGACGACGCGACCGTCGAGAGCGATCGCGTACCTCGCGCGCGCCGCGGACATCGGTACGCGCGCGCGGAACATCACGTGCTCGTCCTCGTCGGCGACGAACGACATCGGCGTGCGCTGCGTGAGCTCGCCGTCGAGCTCTCCCCAAACCACGTCGAGCGAGCCGCTGGCGCCGCGCCGCAGCCCGGCCGCGATCGCGATCCCGCCGCGACTCTCTTCGTGCACGAATGGCAGCCCGGGTGCGAAGAGCACGGGCTCGTCCGCGCCGCCGACGACGAGCAGGCTGTCCTGCCGCCCGTCGCGCGCGCGCGTCCGCGGGTTGTCCGGATCGAGCCGCCACTCGCCGTCGACCTTCAGCTTGTACGAGTACGCGCCCGTCGGAAGACGAAGGGTACGTTCGAACGCGCCGTCGCCCTGCTCGCCGAGCGGGCGCGGCGTGAGCCAATCGAACGGCTCGCCGAGGAGATCCACGCGCGTCGCTCCGGGCATGCGCGCGCGAAGGACGTGCGTCGCGGAAACGTTGCTCATCGGTGCTCCACTTGGGGTTGCGCGACGCCGGAGCGTGTCGTAGGAACCGTCACTCATAAGTGAGTGACGCTTTCGTCCCCCGGAGTATGCCGGGCGAAAGCCCAACGCGCAAACGAGGAATCTCATGGTCAGGATTCGAGTTCGTCACGTCCGCGCCGGCGTCGCAGGCGCCTCCGGACTAGTGATGTTGAACGGCACCGCGCTCGGATGCGCCGCGCCCACGAGCGAAGACGCCGGCAGCGCCGAGTCGAGCGAGACCGTCGTCAACCCGGGCACGGGCACGTTCGAGCTGACGCCGATCTACTCCGGTGCGGAGTACGGCCCGGCCTACACGATCACGACGACCAACAGCACCGACGAGTTCGTGCGGACCGGCGAGAAGATTCGCTTCCAGCTCCCGGAGTGGATCCTCTGGTCGCTCGTCGACGAGCCGAATGTCACGCCCGACGTCGCGCGCATCCAGCAGTTGAAGATCACCTTCCACGTGCATTTTCTCCGCAAGGGGATCGTCCAGAAGACGGTGTTGGCGCCGGTCAACAGCTGGACCGGCGATCAACTTTGGAACCTCGTCGCGCACACGAACGAGCTCGTCATTCCTGCGAAGATCGACACCGTCGCCGTCGGCGTCACCGTGATCGATCCTGCCGCGACCGGTGGCGCGAAGACCGTGGAGGTCTCCGACACCGACGTCGTCCAGGTCCCTGTCTTCGGTGGCGAAGCGCCGAACAAGCACGTCGTCTTCGACAACGACTTCTCGACGCTTCGAAATCGCACCATCGAAGGGGGCAACCCGATCGCCGGCGCGCAGCTCGGAATCACGTACACCGACTGGCGCGCCGACACCGTCGTCGACAAGAGCAGCATCGACACGCAAATCGGCACGACGCAGAGCTATAGCCGCTTCGGGCTGATCGAGATGCCGATCTACGGCGAGATCAAATACGAAGTCTCGTACGGGCAAGCGTTCGACGGCTACTGGCAATCGGAGGCGCCGCTCGCGCCGACGACGACCTCGCGCGTGCTGCGCGCGCAGGGGCGCACGGCATACGAGACGTCGCTCTTCGTGCCGCAGTTCCCGCACAAGCTCGACATGTACTTCCACGTGAAGGCGTTCCTCGTCGTCGACTACGCGCGCTACGGAGCGAACGTGAAGACGCGCCGGTACAACCAGGGCGATCGCATCCTCGTGCGCGAGCGTTGGGACAACCTCGGCGGCAACGCCAACGCGAACTACGAGTTTCCGATCGACGCGAGGTAACGCCGTGCACATCCCGACCGATCTCCACGGACACACGCTCTTCTCCGACGGCCGCGCGACCCCGGAGGAGTACGTCGAGTTTCGGCGTGCGATCGGGATGCGCGTCGTCGCGATTTCGGATCACGACGTCTTCGCGGGCGCGCGGCGCGGCGCGGCGGCGGCGGCGCGCGCGGGGATGGTCTTCTTGCCGGCGGCGGAGATCACGACGTTCCTCCGCTTCGGCACCTCCGAGGCGGAGCAGTTTCATGTGCTCGCGTACTTTCCGCCCGATGCGCTCGTCGGCGCGAAGCTCGAGCAGACGTCGCTGTATCGGCGCGGGCTCGTCGTGCAGGCGCGTTGGCGCGATTTCGTGCTCGAGTGGATGGCGTCGCTCTCGCTCGAGGATCGCGAGGCGATCGATCCGAATGCCTGCCTCGCGGGGCTTCCGCCGTCGGAGTTTCCGGCGCTGCAGTCGACGATCGACTTGATCGTGCGAAGGCAGCGTCCGCTCTTCGAAGCGTTCCGGGATCACCACGTGCGCTTCTGGGAAGACGACGTCGAGCTCTTCGGATGGACGCCCGAAGATGCGATCGACGCGATTCGCGCGGACGGCGCCGTGGACATCGTCGCGCATCCGGCGCGCTACCGGGACAAGGAGCGCACGCAGTCGGTGCTCGCGCGCGCGAGCGGCGTCGAGGTCTACACGTCGCGCCACAAGCCGGAGATCGCGGAGTCGTATCGGCGATGGGCCGAAGAGAACAAGAAGCTCTGGACGTCGTCGGCCGACGATCACCAGAACGCGCGCTACGTACGTCCGCCGTGCGGCACGCCGGTGACGACGCTCGAGCGACTCGCGCGACGGCCGCTGCCGCTGTCGATGATCATCGCGGCGTGACGTCGCTCACGCCGCGGGCGCGAGGATCTTCGTCACCTTCGCGCTGAGGTCCGCCAGCTTGAACGGCTTCGTGAGGTAGTGCCGCGCGCCGGCGTTGATCCCTTCGACGACGTCGTGCGCCGAGCTCTTCGCGGTCAGAAAGACGATCGGGATCCGGCACAGCGCTTTGTGCGCCTTGATGCGACGGATGAGCATGAAGCCGTCGACGTTCGGCATCATGACGTCGGTGACGATGAGGTCCGGTGGAGCGATCGCGCCGAGCATGTCGAGCGCGTCCGCGCCGTCGGTTGCCTCGTAGACCGTGTAGGTGGCGCCGAGCATCTTCACGAGCATCTTGCGGAGGTCGGCATCGTCTTCGACGACCAGGACCGTCTTCGCGTTCTGCCGGGCCACCGCGGGCAGTCGCGCGGGCGGTGACGAGGGCCGCGAGAACAAGACGGGCGGAAACGAGTTGACCATGCTCCGTGAAACGGCCCGTCGCGAGGTCGGATTAAGGGCAAAAAAAAGCCCGACCTTCTTGCGAAGGGCGGGCTTTTTCGAAGAGGAAGAACGCTAATCGTCAGGAGACGACTTTGACGTTCTCCGCCTGGAGCCCCTTCGGGCCCTTCTTCACGTCAAATTCCACCTTCTGCCCCTCCGCGAGGGAGCGGAAGCCGGTCGCCTGGATCGCGGACTGGTGACAGAAGACGTCTTCGCCTCCGCCGTCCTGCGTGATGAAACCAAAGCCCTTCGAGTCGTTGAACCACTTCACGGTGCCAGTTGCCATGTCTCTTCTTCTTTCACGCAGGAAGGCACTTTGCCTTCGAGGACCGGCGCGACGCGCGAGTCGACCCACTAGATACGGGACGAATGAGTGCTTGTCCCGCAAATACCGACGGTCGGGGGTCAGAACCCCCGGTTTAGGATCTCGCGAGCCGTCGGCCACGCGGAGCTTCGATAAGCGGAAATCGGGCCGGTTCGCGCGGTGTTTGCGCTGTTTGCGCATGCGTGTGCTCGTAGATGCGCTCGCCGCGGAGGTAGGTCGCGTGGACTTGGCCGCGGAGGGATTGGCCGGCGTAGGGAGTCAGCTTGTGACGATGCTCGAGCTTCGCGCCGTCGACGACGAGCTCGGCTTCGGGATCCCAAAAGACGAGATCCGCGTCGCACCCGATCGCGATCGCGCCTTTGCGTCCGGTGAGTCCGACGAGTCGCGCGGGCGCGGCGCACATCCACGAGACGACGTCGCTCACGCCGAATCCGCGCGCGCGCGCTTCGGTCCACGTCGCGGCGAGCCCGAGCTGGAGCGACGCGATCCCGCCCCACGCTTTCATGAAGTCGCCGCTCCCCGAGCACTTGAGCGACGGCGTCGACGGCGAGTGATCGGTCACGACTTGCTCGACGAGTCCTTCGCGGAGCGCGGCCCAGAGTCGCTCGCGGTTCTCGGCTTCGCGGATCGGAGGCGCGCACTTGAACGAGGTCGCGCCGTCGGGGATCGACTCGGATGCAAAGTGCAAGTAGTGCGGGCACGTCTCGGCGCGGATCGCGACGCCGGCGTCGCGCGCGTCACGGAGCGAGAGGAGCGCGTCGGCGGACGACAGATGAACGATGTGCGTCTTCGTGCCGAGCTCGCGCGCGAGGCGGACCATGAGATCGACGGCGGCGTTCTCGGCGGCCTTCGGGCGCGACGCGAGGTACTCGATGTAGCGGCGCGTCTCTTCCGGCGTGAGGTTGCCGCGCTTCGCGAGGACGGTGTCGATCGGTCCGGAGAGCTCGGCGTGCACCAAGAGCGGCACGTCGAGATCCGCGAGCGTCGGCATCGCCGCGCGCAAATCGCTCTCGCCGACGTGCCCGAACTCGTCGACGCCCGACTCGGTCAGGAAGCACTTGAACGCGAGCGCGCCCGCCGCGACGAGCGCGCGCAGCTCGGCCGCGTTGCCCGGCACGACGCCGCCGCAGAAACCGACGTCGACGTGGCACTTGCCGTCCGCGGCGCGCGCCTTCGCTTCGAGCCCGGCGATCGTCGTCGTCGGCGGGATGCTGTTGAGCGGCATGTCCATCAGCGTCGTCACGCCGCCCGCCGCGGCGGCGCGCGTCGCCGTCTCGAAGCCTTCCCAATCGCTGCGCCCAGGATCGTTGATGTGCACGTGCGTGTCGACGAGGCCCGGGAGGATCCAGAGATCGCCCGCGTCGTCCGTGCGCACGCCGGGCGGCACCGCGTCGAACGCATCGATCGCGACGATGCGTCCGCCCTTCACGTGGATGCTCGCCGCCGCGACTCCCGCGGGGGTCACGACGTGCCGCGAGCGAACGACGAGATCCGGCCGATCCATGCGCGACTCGCTACTTGCTGCAGAACGCGTTGATGCTCGCCGTGATCGGCGCTTCCTTCGTGAGCGCGGCGTCGAGCGCCATCGATGCGGCCTTCAGCTTCGTCTCGGCGGCCTTGATTTCCGCGGCGGCCTCCGCGGCGTCGCGGAGCGTCTTCGCGAGCGTGTTGATCGCGCCGCGCAGTGTGAAAATCTGCGGCAAGAGCGTCGTGTCCTTCACGCCGATCTTTCCGAGATCCGCCTCGAGCTTGTCGAGCTGCTCGGGCTTCTCGGCCATCGTCATCACGCTGGCCGTCATGTCGGCGATCGTCTTGCACTCCGGCGCCGGATGCTCCGCGCACGATTGCTTCACCTTCTCTTGCGCGGCCATCATCGACTTCAGCGCCGGATCCGCGACGTCGGCGCGGACCTTCGGCTCGAGCAACGCGAGATGATCGAGCACCTCGGCGTAGTCGCGCGCTGCCTTTGCGACCGCCTTGGCCATCGCTTGGTACTCGCCCGACATCTTCTGCAGCTCTTCGGTCGTCGGGACTTGCTTCGCGAGATCCGCCGCGAGCTTGTCGGCGGCGTCGGCGGTCGCGCGGGTGGCCGCGGCGAGATCCTTGGCGCCGGCGTCGGGCTTCGTGGCGGCGGCAGCTTTGATCGCTTCGGTGTCCTTGTTCGCGACGTTGATCATCGCGGTGCACTCGTCCGCCTTCTTGCCGCATCCGCCGAGCGAGAGAACCATCGCCGCGAACGTCACGCCGAGCCACGCCTTCTGCATGGCACGCATCCTACTCGTCAGAACGTCGCGGTGAACACCGGCAACACGATCGGGGTCGTCGCGCCGAGGGTCGGGCTCGACGTCCACGTCGGCGCGCGCTTGGACACGTCGTTCCCACCTGCTGCTGTCGAAGGGACGGACGTGCGCGTCGCCGTCGAGCTCGAGTTCGATGTCAGCGCGACGAGGCCGCCGACGGCCACGAGCGCTCCGACGGCCGCAGTGGTGAGGCCCGCGGTGGTGAGCGAGTTGTCGTGCGTCGAGAAGCTGCTGCTGGCCGCCGAGCCGATCGCCGCGAGCATGAGCCCGATCAACATCGTCGCTCCGCCGAGCGACGTGATGACGATCCCGCCGACGAACCACCCTTTGCTTCCGGGATCGACTTCGATGAAGACGCGGTCTTCCGTTCCTGCGTCGAGCACGAACGTCCTCGATGCCCGCACGCCGCTGCCGCCGATGCGGTAGTTGCCGGATGCGGGGACGCGCTTGTCGCACGGCGATTGGCAGACTTCGATCCACACCTTGGGGTTCGCGGTCTGGCGTTCGAGAGCGACTTGCCGAGGCGCGTCGATGTGCACGAGCTTCTGCGGCTCGGGCGCGGCGGGTGTCGGCGTGGGCGCGGGGGCCGGCGCGGTCGACGGACGCGACGCCGATTCGACGCGCGCGATGTCGGCCCAAGGAATCGTCGCGACCTCGCCGGTCGCGAGTTGAATGCGCGCGTGCGAGCCGGGGATCACGTCGACGATCGTCCCGCGGAGCTGCCCGCCGTTCTTGAGATGGATGACGTCGCCGGCGGGGGCGGCGGTCGCGGCGGTCGCGGCGGGCGACGGAGCCGATTGCGCGAACGCGGGGCGCGCGACGGCGATCGCGTGAACGGCGACCAAGACAAGCGAAGCGATGGGTAGGGTGCGCATGCGATCTCCAGGCTCGCTTGGAGCGTAGCCGACTCTCGACGTTTCGGATTCTCTGCCATGGGAAACCGCTTTCCGCCGCCAGCATCGAAACGACATTGCGAGTGAGCTTGCCGACCCATCCCCGCTTCGCCGCGCTCGACCGCGCGCTCCAGCGCCTCGCGTCGCTTCAAGCGCGACGTCCGTGGTTGCCGATCCTCGCGTGCGTCGTCCTCGCGATCGTCGGCGGGGCGTTCGCGACGCGCCTCGAGCTGCGAACGCGGTTCGATCAGCTCTTGCCCGATCATCAGCCGAGCGTCGTCGAGCTCCGACGCGTGATGGCGCGCACCGACGCGACGTCCAACGTCTTCGTCGTGCTCGAAGGCGACGACACCGCGGCGCTGCGCGCGTTCGGCGACGCGCTCGTCCCCAAGCTTCGCGCGATCGGCGCGCCCTGGGTGTCGGCCGCGGAAGACGGCGTGCAAGCGCCGCGCGCGTTCCTCGAGCCGCGCGCCGGCCTCTTCGTCGAGCTTCCGGAGCTCGAGAAGCTGCGCGACGACATCCAGCGCCGCTGGGATTGGGAGGTCGGCAAGGAGACCGGATCGAACATCGACGACTCCGAAGTGCCACCCAAGGTCAGCGTCGACGAAATCCGAAAACGATTCGGCGGCACGACCAAAGAAGACGAGCGATTCCCCGACGGCTACTACCAATCGAAGGACGGGCGCTCGCTCGTCGTCATCGCGCACACCGCGATTCCGGGCGGTGAGCTCGGGCGCTCGGCCGAGGCGCTCACGCGCATCCGCGCCGTCGTCGACGCCGAGCACGCCGCGTTCTCGCGCGTGAAGGTCGGCTACGCGGGCGATCTCGTGACCGGGCTCGCCGAGTACGGCGCAGTGAAGGACGATCTCGTCAACGTCGGCATGCTCGGCGTCGCGCTCGTCCTCGGCGTCATCCTCCTCTTCTTCATGCGCCTGCGCGCGCTCTTCGCGATGGGCGCGACGATCGCGATTGGGCTCGCGTGGACGTTCGGCCTCACGCAAATCGCGATCGGACATCTAAACGTCGCGACCGGGTTCCTCGTCAGCATCGTCGCCGGGAACGGGATCAACTTCGGCATCATCTACATCGCACGCTTCTTCGAGGAGCGACGACGCGGCGTGCTTCCGGCCGAGGCGATCGCCATCGCGCACCGCGGGACGTGGCCGTCGACGTTGACCGCCGCCGTCGCCGCCGCAGCGTCGTACGGATCGCTCGGCGTCACGGATTTCCGGGCGTTCAAGCACTTCGCGTTCATCGGCGCAGTCGGGATGATCGCCTGTTGGATCGCGACGTACGCGATGCTCCCCGCGATCCTCCTCGTCGTCGAGCGCGTGCGCCCGTTTCGCGGCGACGAGTCGACGCTCTTCGGTCGCCTTCGCCTCGGCGGCATTCGCTACGACGTCCCGTTCGCGTGGCTCGTGCCGCGCGCGCCGCGCTTCCTCGTCGCGGCCGGCGTCGTCCTCGCGATCGCGGGCGGCGCGCTCGCCGTGCGCTACGTCCGCGCCGATCCGATGGAGTACGACATGCGTCGCCTGCAAAACGACATGGGCGGGGGACGCGAGATGTACCGCGTCTCCGGGATCGCGGCGGGCGTGCTCGGCGCGAAGCTCGAGAGCGCGATGATCGTCTTGTGCGATCGCTTCGATCAAGTCGAGCCGTTGAAGAAGGTCCTCGACGCGCGGCGCGACGCGGCTCCACTGGACGCGAAGCCGTTCGAAGCCGTGCACACGCTCCTCGAGTTCTTGCCGCGCGATCAAGACGCGAAGCTCCCGGTGCTCGTGGAGATCAAAGAGAAGCTCCTTCGCGCGAAGGAACGCGGATCGATCGACGACGCTGACTGGCCCGACATCGAGCGCACGCTCCCGCCCGACGATCTCCGCGCGTTCGGCGTCGCGGATCTCCCCGAAGAGCTCGCGCGTCCGTTCACCGAGAAAGGGGGCGAGCGCGGTCGCGTCGTGCTCATCGAGCCGACGGCGGGGAAGAACGATTCGGATCTGCACTACCTCCTGCGATGGGCCGACTCGTTCCGCGAGACGACGCTGCCGAACGGTGACGTGGTGCGCGGCTCGGGGCGCGCGGTGATCTTCGCCGACATGCTGAAGGCGGTGATGATCGACATGCCGCGCGCGATCGCGTTGTCGCTCGGAATGACGGTGCTCGCGGTGATCGTGATCTTCCGTCGCGGCGCGAGCTCCGCGGTCGTGCTCGCGGCGCTCGGCGTCGGGCTTGGGTGGGTCGCGGCGTACATGGCGATCGCGAACGTGCGGATCAACTTCTTCAACTTCATCGCGCTGCCGATCACGTTCGGCATCGGCGTCGACTACGCCGTCAACTTCGTCCAACGCTACGACGCCGCGCGCGAAGACGGCGTCGGCGGGGGCATCCTCGGCGTCTTGCGCACGACGGGCGGCGCCGTGATCTTGTGCAGCCTCACGACGACGCTGGGCTACCTCGCGCTTCTCGGATCGGTGAACCAAGCGATCCGCACGCTCGGCGGGCTCGCGGTGGTCGGAGAGATCGCGTGCCTCTTGGCCGCGGTGCTCGTGCTCCCGGCGGCGCTCGTGCTCCGTGAGCGTCGCAACCCGCCGCCTTACGCGGCCGCGAGCTTGTCCGGCAAACCGAACTCCGCGGTGGCGCCCGCGAGCCCGATCTCGACGACGCGATCCCAGTAGCGCGAGCCGGCCCAAAGCGCGGGGACGTCGGCCATTCCGAGCGGCACCGACCTTCGCACGAGCTCGACGCCCGACACGAAGCGCTTCATGAACGGCACCATCAGTCGCCACGACGACTTCGCGACGCCGAGCTTGTCCGCGAGCTCGTTGCCGATGAGCTCACGGCACAGCGCCGAGCCGAAGACGCGACGACGCTCTCCGTTGCGGCGATCGGCGCGCGTCTTCGCCCCTTCGAGCGGCGAGTCGAGGAGCGCGCGCGTGAGACGACGCGAGTCCTCGTCCGGTTCGCCGAGCGTCGACTGAATCAGATCCGCGGAGCGCATCGCTTCGGTCTCGGACGCGGGCAAGAGATCGGTCTCGACGCCGCTGAGCCAACCCGAATAACGCCACAGCTGCATGTACCGATCGCCGTCTTCCCAAGGCACGTGCACGCCGAGCTTGCGGAGCCCGTCGATGAGGACGATCGAGAAGAGGAGCGACGTCCCGAGCATGTCGTGTTGATTGACCGGAAGCCCCCACGCTGACGTGTCCCATCGCGACGACTTGAGGATCATCCGTCGCACTTGCGCGTGAATGAGCCGAACCTTGAGCGTGATTTGGTAACCGTCGGCGTGCTTGCGAAGTCCGCCGCGCCGGCACGTCGCTTGGACGAAGCGCGCGGTCTCGTTGAGGCGGCGCGCCGCTTGTTGCTCGAGGCGTCCCGAGAAGACGAGTGGCTTGTTCCCGCCCGGCGATGCGTACCCGAGCACGATCGATCGCGCGCCGAGGACGAGCCCGCCGAGCGGTCCCGCTTTCAGTAACGCGTCGCCTCCGCGATCGATCGTCTCCCAGTCGACCCAGATCGGCGGCGACTCGACGTGCGCGAAGAACGCGCGCATCGGCTCGGGCGCGTCGGCGACGCTCGCGATCCCGCGCGCAGCCGCGTCGGTGAACATGCGCCAACCCTTCGCGGGCGCGGCTTCGATCGTCTCGACGAGCGCGTCGGCGAGCGGATCCATCCGCATCAAGTACGGAGCGAGACGATCGACGCGATCGCCGAAGCGCGCGCGCGCCTGCGGGAGGTTCACGAAGCGCGAAGGGATCATGCTCGGACTTTCGTTTTGCCCGCGTCGAGGATCACGTCGAGCTCGGCGTGGGTGACCGGTCCCACCGAGAGCCGTGACTTCTTCACGAGGGCCATCTTCTTGAGTTTAGGGTGCTTCTTGATCGCGTCGAGGGTCACCGGCACCTTCATCGGCGCCACCGCCTCGACATCGACGGCGCTCCAGTCGTCTTCGCTCGTCGGATCGGCGTATGCCTCGCGCTTCACGCGGGCGATGCCGACGATCTCTTTGCCCTCGTTCGAATGATAGAAGAGGCACAAGTCGCCCTGCTTCATCGCGCGGAGATTGTTGCGCGCTTCGTAGCTGCGGATGCCGTCCCATCGCGTCGATCCGTCGAGGACGAGCTTGGACCACGGGTAGACGGACGGCTCGCTCTTGATGAGCCAGGCCTGCGTTGTCGTCTTCATCGGCGACAGCCTAGAGGAAGAGGGGTCGCCAAGGGCGCCGAGGAGCCAAGGGCGCCAAGGATTTTTTAGTCGAAGAGGACGGTTTGCACTTCGCGGAGGATTTCGTGCGACTCGTCGCTCGGGATTTGGAGCGCGGCGGTGAACGCTTCGATGGCGGCGGCTTCGGCGTGCTCGACGGTGTCGTCGCAGAAGGCGACGCCGGCGGCGAGGCGGAATGCGAAGGTGCGCGCTTCGGGGGTCTTCAAGCGGCGGCCGAGCGAGTCGAGGCGCGCCTTCCATCCGTCGCGTCCGAGCTTTGCGTTGAGCTCGGTGAGCGTCGCGTCGAGATCCATGACGTGTGTGCTCGCGGTCGTGTCGACGATTGCTTGCAGGCTTGCGGCGAGGTGCGCGACCTCTTCCTTCGCGACGTCGCCGTCGACGGCGGCCATCAGGAACATCGCTTCGATCGTCGCCTCGAACTCGTCGACCTGTGCGCGTTCGGCGTCGTCGAGCGCCGCGCCTGTTGCGCGGCTTCGCGCGAACGTGCGCGCCGCGTCCTTGGCCGAGAGTCCGTGCGCGAGCTTCGAGATTCGCGTGGAAAGCCCCATGACGATCGGCATACCAGAGGCGCCAACATCGCGACAGCCACGCGGGAAGGATGCGTCCGCTGCCACCGTAACAAGGGAGAGCAGGGGGCTTCTTCCCATGATTCGCGCGTTTGCCGTCGACCAAGTTCCGATCTACTTCGCCACCGCGTCGCGGCCGGACCTCGCGCCCGCCGGCCTCCCGGAGTGGGACGACGTTCCAAAGACGACCGAAGAGCGATCGCCGTACGCGTTGCCGGACGACGCGACGCCGCGCGTTCCGGAACCGATCGCAGAGGCGCGTCCCGCGGTCGAGAAGCAGGAGTCGTACGTTCGTCTTCGCAACCTCGAAGAGACGACGGCGCAGATGCCCGCCGAGTGGCAGGACGCGTGCGCGTTCCTCGACGCGATGGGCGAGCTCCAGCTGAACCTCACGGTGAACATCCACTGCCTCGAGGACTCGGTCCTCGGCGCGACGTACGATCGCTCGGCGAACGCGGCGGCCGAGACGCTGCGCACGCGGATCCAAGAGGTCACCGATCTGCGCGACGCGCTCAACGAGCTCTACCTCGAGGCGACCGACGCAGCGTTCGCGCCGCTCTTCGCGACCGATGCGCCGCTCAACGCGTACCTTCGCGGCGTCTATCTCTGGTGCAACGACGTCACGGCCGCGCTGATCGATCTCTCGAACGCCCTGCGAAACCTCACGCCCGATTGGTTCGCGCTTCGCACGCGGCTCGATCGCGCGGCGACGTGGTACTTCGACGGATTGCCGAACGAGATTCGCGTCGACATGGAGCGCCACGCGGTGCGTCCGGACTTCGCAGCGAAGATCGAAGAAGTGTTCTTCGCGGCGCGGTACCTCGCGCACGGGCTCGACAAAAAGTTCGGGTAGTCTCGATGCGGTGAAGCGCATCGGGGCGGCGTGCGTCTTCGGAGCCGCGATCGTCTTCGTCGCGTTGATGGCGGCGGCGATGTCGCTCTATCACGGCGGCACGTGGATCGATCCGCGCGCGCCAGGCCACGACTTCTGGCTCAACTTCTTCTGTGACCTCTTGCATGATCACGCGCTCGACGGTGCGCCGAACGCGACCGGGGCGCGCCTCGCGACGATCGCGATGCTCGCTCTCATCGCCGGGATGCTTCCGTTCTGGCTCGCGTCGGCGTCGCTCGTTGCGGCGCGTCCGGTGCTCGCGTGGATCGTTCGCGTCGCGGGCGTGACGTCGGTCGTCGGGCTCGTCGCGGTGCCGCTCACGCCGAGCGATCGCTTCGGTGCGCTTCACGGCGTCGCGGTGCTCGTCGCGTCGGTGCCGGGGCTCGTCGCGACGGCGTGCGCGACGGTCGGTCTCCTCGCGACGCGCGATCGCGATCGCACCGGCATGCGCGTGCTCGGCGTCATCGCGCTCGCGACGTTCGTCTGCGCGGCGATCGACGCGACGCTCTACGCGCAGCACATGGCGAGCGGAGGCGCGGTGACGCCGCCTGCGTTGCCCGCGATCCAGAAGGTCGCGGCGATGTTGCTCATCGCGTGGATGCTCGGCGTCGCGCGCGCCGCGTGGACGACCGGTCGCAAGCGGGCGGTCAGTGGGTGAACCAGCGGCCGTACATGCTAATGGTGAGAAGCACTTCATCACGGGGGAAGCATGCCGACCTGGTACGTGAAGGCGGGCCGTTACGACGGTAGCGACCCGGTGTCGACGGAGGTCGTGGTCGCCGACGTCCTCGCAGGCCACCTCGACTTCGATACTCCCGTGCAATCGGCGGGCGACACTCGCTGGTTTGCGCTGGGCGCGCTCCCCGAGCTCGTCAACGCGATTCGCCGGGCACGTGGGCTCGAGCCACTCGCGAGCATGCCGCCCGCTCTCCCGATCGATCCTGACAAACGACAATCGCTCGCCTCGGTGCGTCCGCAAGCGACGCGCAGCACGGCCCCCGTTCAGGTTGCTGCGTCATCGCTCCCCGTATCGAGACCGCCGTTGCCTGTCGCGGGGCAGAAGAGCCCTCCGCCTCGGAAAGGGTTCTCCGTCAGTCCGCTCGCGATGACACTTGGCGCGCTCACGCTCGTTGGTCTGGTCGTGGCCGCGGGGTATCGCTGGATGCGCCACGCGAGTGACGGGCAATCCCTCGGAAACACGGCACCTCAGGACACGACGTGCGCGGCGGCCGCGCACTACTGTCTGACCGGCGGTGCCGCGGACGAGGCCCGTCCGAAGACCAAATGGACACTGATCATTGCCTGGCGAGAAGGTTGTCTCGATGACGGATACCGAGGGTTCCTCGAGAGCCTTGCGGAAAGCCATCGCGCAGATCTGACTGTGCTCGGCGTCGGGATGGCCGTGCCTCCGAGCTCCGACCCTCGCGCGATCGGCAAGCGTGCTCTACCGCCGCCGGCGTCTTGGCCACCGGCAGGGTGCGCACCTCGTTTCGAGACGCTGCCCACGAGCCGCGGGTACGCGAGCGACTTCCTCGCGCTGCCGGCGACGTACTTGGTCGATTCCGATGGTCACTTCATCGCGGCGTGGCGCGGCGGAATGTCACCGGACCAACGCGGCCGCCTGTCGGCCTGGCTCGACGGCAGTGTTTGGCGGGGGCCATAGTCACGAATGGATGACGACGATCGTCGCCGGCTCGTCATCGCCGCGCGTCGTCACCGAGTGCCATCCTTCGGGCACCTTCGGATCGCTCCATTCGAAGAGCCACTTCGCGTCGATCGGCGCGAGGTTCACGCACCCGCCGCTCCGCCCTTCGCCCCATGCGTCGTGCCAGTACGCGGTGTGAAGCAGGTACTTGTCGAAGAAGTGCTGACTCCACGGAACCTCCGAGTGCACGAACTCTTCGCCGCTCTCGAGATCCGCCGCCATCGTCGTCGTCACGTATTTCGATCGCACCGGCCAGCTCCCGATCGGCGTCGTCGCCGCCGGCTGGTGCGGGAGCGTCGCGCGCGGCACCGCAGCGCCGAGCTTCCCCGCCGAGATCATCGACGCGAACACCGGCACGTCGTTCTCGTACGCGATGAGCCATCCGTGCCGCGCCGACACGTCGATCCAGGAGCGCCGCGCCCCCGCGTCCTTCGTCGGCTCGTCGCCCGCCGCGCGCACCGGCGTCTTCCACGGCGTCCCCTTCGCGGCCTGCGCGATACCCGTATCGAATCCGTCGACCCACAGTCCCGACTCCGTCGTCTCCCAATACGCGTGCTCGCCGATCGCTTCGCTCTTCCCCGTGAGCCGCACGTACGACAGACGCGGCCACGTCGCCGCGGTCGGAGTGAACTTCCCTTCGCCTTCGCGTCGCAGCTTCGGATGATCGACGCGACGCATGAACCCGAGCGGCAGCTGCGTCGTCGCATCGAGGTGTGTGCCTTGGTATTCGACGCGCGCGAACGGCTTCACGCGATCCTTCGCGACGTACGCGAGATCGCTCGTCCACAAGAACGTCCGCTTCTTCGTCTCGACCTCTTCGGTCCACGCGACCGTCGATCTGTGCGCGAGCTCGTCGCGCGTGTCTTGCACCCCCTTCGGCCATTTCGGCGCGGGCGTGTGCTGCAGGACGCGGCTCTTCACAGCGCCTTGCGACTCGCCGTACCAGTACGGCCACGGCGACGACACGTCGGGCGCGTGCTTCGCGAGCTCGGTCACGATCGCGTCGTGCGGATCGAGCGTCGCCTTGCGACCGTCGACGCAGACGTAGCCGCGCGGCTCGACGGCGTAGAACTTGGAGCAGCCGGAGTCGCGTTTGACGATCGCGTCGGGGCTCTTCAATCGGACGGAGCCGCCGATCGAGAGGTAGCCGATCGGTTTGGACGCGGTGGTCGGTTCGGGGAAGACGTGGACGACGCGCGTGCGCGCGTAGACGCGCGGCGAATCGGCGGGGACGGCGTGGGTCGGCCAAGAGCCAGCCGGTGCGTTGACGACGATCGCGGTCGGGGTCGAGGTCGAGGTCGAGGTCGAGATCGACGGCGCGGGCTGCGAGCACGCGAGCACGACGACAGGGACGAGAGCGAGCACACGACGCATCGGCGGCGACCAGTAATGCCGCGCTGCCCAAAGAAGGCAAAGATTTGCCGGCTCGCGACGACCGCACGCTCACGGCGCCGTGTCGGGGCAGCCGTCTTCGTCTTCGAAGTCGTTGAACGATTCGGCGTCGTCCGGGCATCGGTCGGCCGTGTCGAGGACGCCGTCGTCGTCGTTGTCGTCGTCGGGGCAGCCGTCGCGATCCTCGAAGCCGTCTTTGTCCTCGGCTTCGTCGGGGCAGCGATCGCGGCGGTCGACGATCCCGTCGTGATCGCGATCGCCGTCGCCGTCGCGCTTGTGACGGCGCACGACCGGCGAGACTTGATCCCACATCGTCGCGTCGGGATCCGAATCGACCGTGACCGCGAGCACCGACGCGCGCGGCGGCGACGCGGCGGGGGCGGCGCATCCGGCGAACGCGACGACGATCGCGCCGACGACGACGAACGCCCGCGTCAGGTGTCGCGCGCCTTGTTCGCGACGTGCGCGCGCATCCCGACGAGAAGATCTCCCCACCACATGCCGATACTATCCGTGAACGCCTGCCCGAACATGCCGTGACGCACCGGATGGTCCTTTCGCAGCGCCGCCCACCCGCGATGCTCGAGCGTCACCTGCGTCCCGCCGTCCACGCGCTCGAAGAGCACCTCGACCTCCGTCTTCTCGCCTGGCGCGAAGTTGCGAATCTTCCACTCGAACACCAAGCGCGCGCCTGGCTCCCACACTTGCACGCGCCCGACCTCGAAGACGTCGGCCGGTCCGTCGTCGAACGCTTCGAAGAGCCGCCCACCCGCGCCCGGCTCGAACGTCAACGTCCCGCGTCGCGCGCCGCCGAAGCGCCAACGCGGTCCGCGCTTCCACCACAGATCGATCTCGCGCGTGAAGACGTCGAACGCGTCGGCCGGATCGACCGCGACGAACGTCGTGATCTTCGCGCGGTCGGTCGACTTCATGTTCGCTTTTTTCCGCGCGTCTTCTCGGCGTGCGCTTTGAACGCCGCGAGTTGATCGCCCCAGTACCCTTCGACCTCGTCGAGCCATCCACGCAGCGCCGCGAAGCGCTCGCGTCGCAAACGGTAGACGCGCACGCGCGCGTCGTCGTCGAGCGCGTCTTCTTCCACGAGGCCCGTCTGTCGCAACACGCGCAGGTGCCGGCTCATCGCCGGCGCGCTCATCCCGAACGCCGCCGCGAGCTCGCCCGCGCGACGCGGTCGCTTGTGCAAGAGATCGACGACGCGCCGCCGCGTGGGATCCGCGAGCGCGGCGAACGTCTTGTCGAGTTGTGTCTCGGCGATCATTTCGGAAAGCGCATGACGGTAGCGAACGTCCAGCGATGCCCTTCGGGATCCGTCGCGCGGTAGCTGCGCGCGCCATGAAATTGATCCTCGGGCTCGGCCGTGATCGTCGCGCCGGCGGCCTTTGCGCGCGCGAAGTGCGCGTCGACGTCGTCGACGTAGCAGTGCGTGTGACCGTGCACGTTCGGCAAATCGAGCGGGCTCTCACCGAAGCCTTCCCACACCGACGCGAGCATCACGACGCTGTCGTGGTACCCGAGCTCGGCGTGGCCGATGCGCCCGTCGGGCATCGCGTAGCGTTCGCGCTCGTCGAAGCCGAAGGCCTTGATGAGGAACGCGATGGCCGCGGGCGCGTCCTTGTACATGAGGTACGGGATGATCCGCTGCGTGCGGTCGGGGGGATTCTTCGGCATGACGATCTCCTAACCGCGCAACCGCGTCGCGAACCACCAACGGTGACCCTCGAGATCGGCGACCTCGTAGCAGCGGTCCGACCAGTGGTCGGCGCCGTAGTCGACGTCCTTGAGCTCTTGGAGGATCTTCGCGCCGGCGTCGCGCGCGCGTTTGCAGTGCGCGTCGACGTCGTCGACGTAGACGCCGAGCGCCTGCGTGTTGGCGCCGTCGATCGCGCGCGGGCTCTTGCGCCCTTCGCGCCGCTTGGTCGAGCCAACGAAGATGAGCCCGTCGCCGAAGACGAGCTCGGAGTGGGCGACGTCGCCGTCGTCGCCTTCGATCTTGAGCCGCACCTCGAAGCCGAACGCGCGGACGAGCCAGTCGATGGCCTTGCCGGCGTCGTCGTAGAAGAGGGCAGGGCAGATGCGCGGCCAACCGTCCGGGAGCTTCTTCATGGGCGATCCTTTCGTTGCGTGAAGTGGTCAATGGTTAACCCTTTCGTGAAGTACTTGTCAAGGGTCGCCCGGGTCGAAACTGGCGCGATTCGGCTCGGGTGTTAGAGTCGGCGACGGTCGTAAGGATGCATTCGCGCTTCACACGTTTCGGCTCGCTCGCCGCGCTCGCCGCAGTCGCTGCGGCGTTCGCGGTGGGAGCGTGGGGACTACCGGTGCTCGCGGACGCGCCGCGCGTGATCGTGACGCCGGTGGGGAGCGGCGAGGTGAAGATCCTTCCGGTGCTTCCCGCGCCGTCGGCCTCAGCATCGCCGTCGGCATCGGCCTCGCCCTCGCCCTCGCCCTCGGCCTCGGCCTCGACCCCGACATTCCCGCCGGTCTCCATCGCCGCGGGTCGCTGCCTCGAACAACCCCCGCAGCCCTTCCTCATCCGCAGCAACTGGTTCAATCACGGCGCCGCCGGCACCGCGCAGTTCCAACAGTCGCTCCGCTTTCGCACCGAGAAGTACGGCTACTTCCGCGGCTTCGGTCGCCCCGAATGGAACGCGCACGCGCCCGGTCACTACGCCGTCCCCGCGACGTTCTTCGGATTGCCGATCTCCATTCACAAGCGCGTCGTCCCCGCGCTCGCGTGCGCCGAGGCCGCGCTCGTCGCGAATGGCGCCGCCGCGAAATACAAACCGCGCGGCATCGGCGGCATCCGATTTCACAACACGTACCACGGCGGCGAAGTGTCCAATCACGTCTACGGGATCGCGATGGACATGGATTCCGAAGAGAACACTTGCTGCGGCTGCGTCGGACGATGGGCGAAGCATCCGCTCTGCACGAAGAAGGTGAGCTCGGTGTACGAGCGCACCAAGGTGCCGCCGATTTGGGTGAGCGTGATGGAGCGGTACGGGTGGTATTGGCTCGGCAACGACGTGCTTCAGGACACGATGCACTTCGAGTTCCTCGGGGACCCGGACAAGATCGTCGCGCCGGCGTCCGCAGGACCGGTGACATCGCCGGCGCCGTCGGGATCGCAGCGCGCGCAGCTCTAGGCGTGACGCTCGCTGCGGATCGCCGCGCGCTGCGTGCTAGCTTCGCGCGCGTGGCACGCCGAGGACGAGCGATCGGAATCGTCGTCGCGCTCGCGCTCGCGCCTGTGAGCGTGATGACGGCGCGCGCGGACGACGGTCCGGCGGAGCCTGTTCGCATCGAGTACCAAGCGTCGCCCGGCTGTCCGGACGCGGTCACGTTCTCCGCCGCCGTGAACGCGCGAACGACGCGAGCGCGCGCGGCCTCGGCGGGAGAGCGTGCGCGCACCTTCGTCGTCGTCGTCGCTCCGGACGGGCGCGGCGTCGCGGGGCGCGTGACGATTCGCGATCTCGACGGCCGCGAGCTCCGGCGCGACGTCACGGGCGCAACGTGCGCAGAGGTCGCCGATGCGTTGGCGCTCGTCGTCGCGCTCGCCATCGATCCGCACGCGAGCGTCACGCCGATCGCACTGCCGCCCGCCGCCTCCGCGCCTCCATCTTCCGCGTCGACGCCGCATTCGTCGACACCCGCGCCGCCGCCCGCGAGCGCGGCGCGGCCCCCCACCGTCCTCCCGTCGCCCAGTGTCTCCGCGCTCCCACCGCCACGCTCATCGCCCTCTCCCCTCGCTCCGCGCACGGCGCGCGTCGCGTTCGGCGCGCTCGGCGCGGGCGGCGTCTTCTCGACGGGCGTGACGCCATCGACGCTCTTCGGACTCGACGTCTTCGCGGAGCTTCGCCTCGCCGCGGACGATTGGATGACACCGTCGTTTCGCATCGCGTTCGAACGCACGGCGAGCGATACGCTCACAGGCGCGAACGGTACCGCGCGCTTCGTGTGGACGGCGGGCCGCTTCGACGCCTGCGTGCGCGGATGGCGTGCGGGCCGTCTGTCCATAGGGCCATGCGCGCGCGCCGAGGTCGGTGCGATCTCCGCCGCGGGCGGCGGCGTCACGCACCCGAAGAACGAGACCGGACCATGGCTCGCGCTCGCGCCCGCCGTTCGCGCCCGCGTATCGATCGCCGACGTGCTCTTCCTCGACGCGGATCTCGCGCTGCGCGTTGCGCTCGCGCGCGAGACCTTCTACTTCGAGCCCGACGCGACGTTCTACGAGGTCCCGGTCCTCGGCGTCACCGGCGGCGTCGGCTTCGGAGCCGTCTTCTAGCGGCGTCGTCGCTCGAAGTGATCAATCGTCGCCGATGCGGCCATGATGCGAAGACACCTCCATGCAAAAGGTCGAATCCACCGCTCGTGCCGACGTCGAGGCGCCCGCCCGTCGCGTGCGGCGCATCGTGGACGAGAGCTACGATTTCGTGTGGCGATCGCTTCGTCGCCTCGGCGTCCCGCCCGCGTTCGTCGACGACGGCGCGCAGCAAGTCTTCGTCGTCTTGGTGAGGCGACTCGACGAGGTGGAGACCGGTGCCGAGCGCGCGTTTCTGTTCGGCGTCGCCGTGCGTGTGGCGGCGGACATCCGTCGCAGCGCTCGCCGGCGACGCGAGGACCCTACGGACGGCGTGCTCGACGCCCTCGCACACGACGGGCCGAGCCCCGAAGAGATCGCCGAGGCTCGGTCGTCGCGCAAGGTCCTCGACCGCGCGCTCGATGCGATGCCGGTCGAACAACGCACGGTCTTCATTTTGTACGAGCTCGAAGAGCTCAGCATGGCGGAGGTGGCGAAGATGATCAGGATCCCACCGGGTACGGCGGCGTCGCGGTTGCGACGCGCGCGCGAGCTCTTCGACGAAGCGATCAAAAGCGCGCGCGCCGAAGATGTTGCGTTCGAAACGCGAGGAGGTGCGTCGTGAGCGATCCGAAGCGCTGGGTC
>JBBQXV010000044.1:0-43210 GCA_038209335.1 Polyangiales bacterium
CGCCAAGGGCGAGGTCGCGGCGCTCGCCCAGACGATCAACACGATGGTCGACCAGCTGTCGAGCTTCGCCGACGAGGTGACCCGGGTGGCCCGTGAGGTGGGCACCGAGGGCCGCCTCGGCGGTCAGGCCCAGGTGCGCGGGGTGGCGGGCACGTGGCGCGACCTCACCGAGAATGTCAACCAGCTCGCCGCGAACCTCACCGACCAGGTCCGCAACATCTCCCAGGTGTCGCCGGCGGTGGCGAAGGGCGACCTGTCGCAGAAGATCACCGTCGACGCGCGCGGCGAGATCGCCGAGCTGAAGAACACCGTGAACACGATGGTCGACCAGCTGTCGAGCTTCGCCGACGAGGTCACCCGCGTCGCCCGCGAGGTGGGCGTCGAGGGCCGCCTCGGAGGTCAGGCCGTGGTGAAGGGCGTGTCGGGCACGTGGAAGGATCTGACCGACAACGTCAACGTCCTCGCCGCGAACCTCACGACGCAAGTTCGTAACATCGCCAACGTCACGACGGCCGTCGCCAACGGCGATCTCTCGCAGAAGATCACCGTCGACGCGAAGGGCGAAATCCTCGAGCTGAAGAGCACGATCAACACCATGGTCGATCAGCTCCGGTCGTTCGCCGCAGAGGTCACGCGCGTCGCGAAGGAGGTCGGCACCGAAGGAAAGCTCGGCGGTCAGGCCGAGGTGCGCGGCGTGTCGGGCACGTGGAAGGATCTGACCGACAACGTCAACGTCCTCGCGGCGAACCTCACGAACCAAGTGCGCAACATCGCAAACGTCACGACGGCGGTCGCCAAAGGCGATCTCTCGCAGAAGATCACCGTCGACGCGCGCGGCGAGATCCTCGAGCTCAAGAACACGATCAACGTCATGGTCGATCAGCTCCGGTCGTTCGCCGCCGAGGTGGCTCGCGTCGCGAAAGAAGTCGGCACCGAAGGGAAGCTCGGCGGTCAGGCCGAGGTGCGCGGCGTCTCCGGCACGTGGAAAGATCTGACCGACAACGTCAACGTGCTCGCGGCCAACCTGACGACGCAGGTCCGCAACATCGCCAAGGTCACGACCGCGGTCGCGAGGGGCGATCTCTCGCAGAAGATCACCGTCGACGCGAAGGGCGAGATCCTCGAGCTCAAGAGCACGATCAACACGATGGTCGACACGCTCAACTCGTTCTCCGCCGAGGTCACGCGCGTCGCGAAGGAGGTCGGCACAGAGGGAAAGCTCGGCGGGCAAGCCGACGTCAAAGGCGTCTTCGGAACGTGGAAGGACCTCACCGACAACGTCAACGCGATGGCCGGCAACCTCACCGTCCAGCTCCGCGACGTCTCCAAGGTCGCGACCGCGATCGCCAGCGGCGACTTGACGCAGAAGATGACCGTCGATGTGAAGGGAGAAATCCTCCAGATCAAAGACGTCATGAACAAGATGGTCGATCAGCTCAACTCGTTCGCGGCCGAGGTCACGCGCGTCGCGAAGGAGGTCGGCACCGAAGGGAAGCTCGGCGGGCAGGCCGACGTCAAAGGCGTGTCGGGCACGTGGAAGGATCTGACCGACAACGTCAACATCATGGCTTCGAACCTCACGAAGCAAGTGCGCGGCATCGTCAAGGTCGTGACCGCGGTCGCCAACGGAGACTTGAGCCAGAAGTTCGTTCTCGAAGCGAAGGGCGAGGTCGCGGCGCTCGCCGAGACGATCAACAACATGACCGACACGCTCCGCATCTTCGCGGCGCAGGTCACCGAGGTGGCGCGCGACGTCGGCATCGAGGGGAAGCTCGGCGGACAGGCGAACGTGCCCGGCGCGTCCGGCGTTTGGAAAGACCTGACCGACAACGTCAACGTCATGGCGTCGAACCTCACGAAGCAGGTGCGCGGCATCGTCCGCGTCATCACGGCGGTCGCCGACGGAGACTTGAATCAGAAGTTCGTCCTCGAAGCGAAGGGCGAGGTCGCGGCGCTCGCCGAGACGATCAACAACATGACCGACACGCTCCGCACGTTCGCGGATCAGGTCACCACCGTCGCGCGCGAAGTCGGCGTCGACGGGAAGCTCGGCGGTCAGGCGAAGGTGCCTCGCGCGGCCGGCACGTGGCGCGATCTCACCGACAACGTCAACCAGCTCGCCGGAAACCTCACGTCGCAGGTGCGCGCGATCGCCGAGGTCTCGACGGCCGTCGCGAAGGGCGATCTCACGCGGTCGATCACGGTCGAAGCGCAGGGCGAGGTCGCCGCGCTCAAAGACAACATCAACCAGATGATCGGCAACCTGAAGGACACGACGCACAAGAACCAGGAGCAGGACTGGCTGAAGACGAACCTGGCGCGGTTCTCCGGGATGATGCAGGGGCAGCGCAGCATCACGTCGGTCGCCCAGCTCATCGTGTCCGAGCTGACGCCGCTCGTCGACGCACAGCACGGCGCCTTCTACATGATGGACGGCGAGGAGGATCCGTCGCTCCACCTCATCGCGAGCTACGGCTTCGGCGGACGCAAGACGCTGTCGGGCTCGTACAAGATGAAGGAGAGCCTCATCGGCCAGTGCGCGTTCGAGAAGAAGCGCATCCTGCTCACGGACGTTCCCGAGGGCTTCATCTACATCGCGACCGGGATGGGCGAGGCGCCGCCGCGCTACGTCGTCGTCCTCCCCGTGCTCTTCGAAGGAGAGACGAAGGCGGTCATCGAGCTCGCGTCGTTCCGCGTGTTCACGACGAACGATCTCACGTTCCTCGATCAGCTCATGGATAGCGTCGGCGTCATCTTGAACATGATCTCCTCGAGCATGCGCACCGAGGAGCTCTTGCAGCAGCTCAAGAAGTCGAATGCAGAGCTCGGCGCGCAGGCGACGGAGCTGAACGAGAAGGCGAAGCTCCTCGAGGTAAAGAACCAGGAGGTCGAGCTCGCGAGCCGCAGCCTCGAAGAGAAGGCGGAGCAGCTGCAGCTCATCTCGAAGTACAAATCCGAGTTCCTCGCGAACATGTCGCACGAGCTGAGGACGCCGCTGAACAGCCTGCTCATTCTCTCGCGCACGCTCGCCGAGAACCGCGGCGGCAACCTCACCGGCGAGCAGGTGAAGTTCGCGCAGACCGTCTTCACGTCCGGCAACGATCTCCTCCAGCTCATCAACGAGATCCTCGACCTGTCGAAGGTCGAAGCGGGGAGGATGCCGATCGATCCGCGCACGTTCGAGGTCGCCGAGGTGCGCGACTACCTCGAGCAGACGTTCCGGCACGTCGCCGATCAGAAGGGGCTCGCGTTCGAGATCCGCATGGACGAGAAGCTCCCGCCCACCATCTACAGCGACGCGCTTCGCCTGCAGCAGATCCTCAAGAACCTGCTCTCGAACGCGTTCAAATTCACCGCGAAGGGGGGCGTCACGCTCGTCCTGCAGCGCGGGCCGCGTGATCGCGGCGAGGACACCATCAGCTTCGCCGTGCAGGACACAGGCATCGGCATCGCCACCGACAAGCAGAAGCTCATCTTCGAAGCATTCCAGCAGGCCGACGGCACGACGAGCCGCAAGTACGGCGGGACCGGTCTCGGTCTCACCATCAGCCGCGAGATCGCGCGACTGCTCGGCGGCGCCATCGACGTCGTCAGCGCGCCCGACCTCGGAAGCACGTTCACGCTCCGGATGCCGGCCAGGTACGCCGGCGCCGAGGCGCTCGCGCGCGACGAACGTGCAACGGAGATAGTGACGGAGGCTCCGGTGCCGCCGCTCCCCGTCGACGCCGACTTCACCGGGAAGACGGTGTTGATCGTCGACGACGACGGACGCAACGTCTTCGCGATCGAGACGATTCTCAAGGCGCGCGCCATGAAGGTGCTCCACGCGCCCAACGGAAAAGTCGCGATCGACTTGGTCCGCAAGCACCGCGAGATCGACGCGGTGCTCATGGACACGATGATGCCCGAGATGGACGGCATCTCCGCGACGCGCGCGATAAGGGCCATCGACGGGTTCAAGTCGCTGCCGATCATCTCGCTCACCGCGAAGGCGATGAAGGGCGATCGCGAGAAGGCGCTCGAAGCAGGCGCCTCCGAGTACGTCACCAAGCCGGTCGATCCCGAGAAGCTCCTCGCCATCCTCCACGTCTGGCTGAACAAGAAGCCGAACGTCGAGAAGGGAGACGTGCATGTCGCAAACTGAGGCCGCCGCTCGAAGCCCGGATCCCGTCGCGAGCGTCCTCGTGGTCGATGACATGCCGGCCAACTTGCTGGCGATGCGCGCGGTGCTCGAGCCGCTGCACGTGCGCGTGGTCGAGGCGAGCTCCGGCGAGGAGGCGCTCCGTCACGTCGCGCGGGACACGTTCGCGGTCGCGCTCCTCGACGTGCAGATGCCGACGATGGATGGCTTCGAGCTCGCGCGTCGCATGCGCGAGTCGGAGCCGGGGCGCGAGATGCCGCTCATCTTTCTGACCGCGATCCACAAAGACGAAGGCTTTGCGCGGCGCGGCTACGCGTCGGGCGCGGCCGACTACATGACCAAGCCGATCGACGTCGACGTGCTCCGCGCGCGCGTTCGCGCCTTCGTCGATCTCTTCCATCAACGCGAACGACTTCGCGAGAACGAGGTCGGGGAGCGTACGCGCGAACGCGACGACGCCATGCGTCGCCTCGCCGAGCTCCTCGAGAGCGAGCGCGCCGCGCGCAAGGAGGCCGAGAACGCGAACCACGCGAAGGACGAGTTCCTCGCGACGGTGTCGCACGAGCTCCGTACGCCGCTCAATGCGATCCTCGGCTGGGCGGTCATCGCGCGCCGCAAAGTCCTTGACCGCGACGTCGATGCCGCGCTCGCGACCATCGAGCGAAACGCGCGCGCGCAGATGCGGATCATCGAGGACATGCTCGACGTTGGGCGGATCATCAGCGGAAAGATGCGCCTCGAGATCGCGCCGATGAAGATCGCGGACGCCGTCGAGGGCGCCGAGCAAGCGGTGCGTCCGGCTGCCGACGCGAAGGGCGTGAAGCTCAGCGTCGCGATCGACGAGGACGTCGGCAGCATCGCCGCGGACATCGATCGCCTGCAGCAGGTCGTGTGGAACGTCTTGTCGAACGCGATCAAGTTCACGCCGAAAGGCGGGAGCGTCGAGCTAAAGGCGAGCCGCACCGAGTCCGACGTCGTCATCCGCGTGACCGACACGGGGCAAGGGGTCGGACCGAAGTTCTTGCCGCTCCTGTTCGAGCCGTTCCGGCAGGCGGACGGATCGACGACGCGCCGTCACGGTGGGCTCGGGCTCGGGCTCGCGATCGTGAAGCAGCTCGTCGACGCGCACGGCGGAACGGTCACGGCAGAGAGCGACGGCGACGGAACGGGCACGACGTTCACGATCGTGCTCCCCGCACGTTCGGTCGCTCAGGTGGCCACGGAGCCCACGAGATCGAGTCGCCCCGAGCCGAAGCCCATCGCGCCGACCGATCGCGTTCGCCTCGACGGATTGCGCGTGCTCGTCGTCGACGACGACGATGACGCACGCAACCTCATCGAGCGCGTGCTGTCCGACGAAGGAGCGATTGTCGTGTCCGCGGATTCCGCAGCGCAGGGGCTCCTCGAGCTCGGGCGCAGCGGGCCCGACGTCCTCGTCAGCGACATCGGGATGCCCGACATGGATGGCTATTCGTTGATTCACGAGATTCGGAGTCTCCCGTCGAATCGCGGCGGAAGCACCCCCGCGATCGCTTTGACCGCGTACGCGCGCGCCGAGGACAGCGCCCGCGCGCTCGCGACGGGCTTTCAAGCGCACCTCACGAAGCCGATCGATCCAGAGAGGCTCGTCGCTTTGGTCGCGAGCTGCGGTGGACTCTCGAACGGAACGCCCGCGCGCGCGAACGGAGGTCGATGAGATGCCCAAGCCCTCGACAGGACGATCGCCGCTCGTCGACGCCGCTACGCAGCTCGACGAGGAGCTCACCAAGTACGAGAAGCTGACGGACGAGGTCGGCCGCGCGCCGATCGGATCCGAGAAGACGCTCGCGCGCGCCGCGCGTGCGGTCGAGGAGGCCGCCGCGTGCCACGAGCGGATCATGGCGAGCGTCGGCGCGCTCGCGGAAGCGATGAACGGGACGCGCGCGAGGCAGGAGGCGGCGCTCGTTCGGATGGCAGAGGCCGCTCGGCAGGTCGGCGAGCGGGCGAGCGCATTCCAATCGCTCATCGCGCGCTACGCGAGCCTCGGCAACATCGCCAAAACTCTGAACGCGAGCGTCACCGAGGTCGCGGCGCACAGGTCGAGCGGCGCGGCGCCGGCCGAGGTCATCGCGTCGATCACCACGCTCGTCGAGCGCATGGGCGAAGCCGTCGCCGAAGCGGAAGAGCTCGCGCGTGGCGCGAAGGACAGCGCGTTCGACGAGCTCGCGCGCGACGCAGACTCTCTGAAACAGCAGATCCATTCGGCACGCAATCGGCTCGTGCTCGTTCAGCGCACGCTGGCCGAGCGCGCCCCTTCGTGAGCGGCGGCTCGACGATCACCATTCCTTCCGTCAGCTTGCCCGCGCAAGTCGGAGGACGACCGGTTCGCCGTGAACGCCCCGCGCCACGAGCCCGAAGCGCGCGGCGGAGTGGACCCGCGCGTGGCGATCGAGCGCCGCAGCGATCGCCTCCGGCCACGCGAATTCTTTCGCGCATCGATAGGCATCGAGCGTCTCGCTCTCCGATGCTTCGCACGCGCGCAAGAGCGCCGTCTCACGCTGCTCGGTCAATGCGTCGAACAACCAGCTGGAACGGCTCTTCGGAGCCTCGGGATTCTGCGGCGTCACGCCGACCGCCCTCGCGAGCGCGCGAAGCGATTTGGCGAACAACGAATATTGGCGCCCGAGCGAATCGAGGAGCGCTCGGCACTGCGGATCCCGCGCGTCCTCCGCCGCCACTCGGCAAGCAAGCTCCGCGTGCTTCTCGTGGAGCGCGAGCTTCACCAGCATGTCTCCGCTACCCGGGTGCTTCGTCGTGGTGGACCGTAGTGCCATGGACAGGATCCGCTCCCTTCAGCTCATGACACCGCTTGCACGACACAGGCCAGGCACGCGTACGCGAGCGCGAGGCGACCAGAAATCGTGCGATCACGCGACCGAGTTGCCCCACAAATGCCCGGAAGTTACGGAGTTCCCTTGAAAGTCGGCGGATTGCGAGTAAAACCGCGCTTCCCTTCTCTCTAGGAGCATCGTCATGCGTGGATTCCTCGCCCCCGCCGTCAAAATGACCGCCAACGAAAGCCAGCAGCGCTTCCAGACGCTCTCGCGCGGACGGCGCGTCAAGCTCGCGCGCGCGGCAAAGACGACGCTCCTCAAGGCCGATCAGTGGGCACGCGGCGAGAGCAAGAGCGCCGACGTTTCGAACGCGCTCGAAGCGGCGCTCAAGGCGCTCAAGCAGAAGAAGTAACTTCGTCGGCGCTCCGTCGCCGTGTTCTTTTTCTTCTCCAAGATCCTCGACCTCGCCGTCGCACCGCTCTCGTGGGCGATCGCGCTCGTCCTCGTGGGCATGTGGGCGACGCGAAGGAAGCGCGCGCGCCTCGCGTTCGCGGCGCCGATCGCTTCCGCGATGGTCCTCTGCGTCTTCTCGTTCGGTCCGGTCGCGAACGCGCTCGTCGCGAACCTCGAGTCGTCCGCGGCGACGACGGTGAAGCCCGACGTGACGTACGACGCGGTCATCGTCCTCGGCGGCTTCGTCGACGACGCCGCGACGCGCACGTGGAGCGCGCCCGCGTACAGCGACGCCGTCGAGCGGATGCTCGTCTCGTACGATCTGCTCCGCACGGGGCGCGCGAAGGTCGCGATCCTGTCCGGCGCGTCCGCGACGACGGTCGGATCGGAGTACAGCGAGGCGAGCGTGATCGCGCGGCAGCTCGCAGCGTGGGGCATCGCCAAGGATCGCCTCGTCGTCGAGGACCGCGCGAAGAACACGCGCGAGAACGCCGTCGAGTCCGCGCGCATCATTCGCGAGCGCGGCTTCGCGCGCGTGGTCCTCGTCACGAGCGCGATGCACATGCAGCGCGCCGCGGGTTGCTTCGTCGCGGCCGGCGTCGCGTTCGACACCGCGCCTGTCGATTTCCGTTCGCACGGGTCGCGCTTCCCGAACAGTTGGCTCCCGCGCGCCGACAAGCTCGACGCGAGCACGTACGCGCTGCGGGAGCACGTCGGGCGCATCGTGTATCGCGCGAGTGGCTACTCCGCGGCGTGGCCGTGACTCTTCGTTCGGGTGACTTGCGAGCGGTATGTAGCGTGCTTACGAGAAGCGCTCATGAGCTCGGCACGTTGTCCAAAATGTTCGCAAGGTCGTCTTCGCCGCTCGAGGCGACGCGGCGCCGAGATGCTTTTGTCGGTGGTTGGTCTCTTTCCGTTTCGTTGTGACGACTGCGGTGATCGCATGCTTCGCTTTGGCGACTCCGATCCTCCGCGCTCACAGAGGCGAAAAAGCTGAGAGAGATCGCCACGGCCGAGGCACTTCGCGACGCAGGCTCGGTCTCCCCCTCGCGCGCGATGCGCGGTATGACGGGTCGCATGGGGAACTCGACGGCAAAGCGGGTGATGGTCGTCGTGGCTTCGGCAAGCGCGATCGTGGCGGGCTGCGCGCCCGGCGGCGCTGCTGAAAAACTTCGTCCCGCGGATCCGACGGCGGCCGCGGCGCTCGGCGACAAAGGGTCGTGCCACGCGATCGAGCATCGCGGCGAGCCGCTCGTCGTCGATTGGAAACCCGAGCATCGCGGCGATCTCGAAGAGGCGATGCACGACGGCGTCGCGGTCGTCCGCTACACGTGCGACGGGATCAAGCTGATGAAGGACTGCCGCCTCGAAGGGAGCTACGGCTTCCTCGGGATGACGAGGCGCGAGCAGGTCGTGCGCCTCGAGAGCGCCGACGAGGTGCGCGCCAATCTGCCGACGCTCGGCGTCGGGATCGCGGCGAAGATCGGCGGCGAGCTCGGACGCAGCTCGACGCTCGACGTCGCGCTCGTGATGATCGGCAAGCGACGCACGACGCTGCGTGACGTGAGCGCGGACGATCTCAAAGGGAGCTGCGAAGGCGCGACGCACTTCGTGCACGGCGCGATCGTCGGCGCGTTCGTGATGGAGACCGGAACGAAGGGGCACGTACGCGCGGTCGCCGACGTGTTCGGCGCGGGCGTCGACGCGAAGTCCGACAGCGCGCGCAACGTGCGAAACCAAGACGGCGATCCAAAAGATTGCGCCGGCGCGGCTCCCGACTCCGAGAAGCCGCCCCCGCAATGCGGCGCAGCCGTGCGCCTCGAGATGATCGGGATCCTGCCGAAGAAGGCGCCGGACAAAGCGCCGGTGGCACCGGCCGCGGACGCGCCACCGCCCGACGCGAAGCCAGTGCAAGCGAAGGCGAACGCCGTCGAAGTTCCGCCGGAGCCGTGCCCCGCGGGGCTCGTCTTCACGAGCGGCAAGTGCACCGCGCCCGCGAACGCGCCGAGCTTCCAATGCGAGCCGCGAAACTTCGCGCAGTGCGACGAGCAGTGCACCAAGGGGAACGCCGGGAGCTGCGGCGCGCTCGGCGCACTCTACGCGCACGGACACGGCGTCGCGCGCGACGCGGCGAAAGGCGCGACGCTCTTCAAGTCGGCGTGCGACGGCGGCGACGTGCCGAGCTGCGTGAACCTCGGGCGACTCACCGCGGCGGGGCACGGCGCGACGAAGGACGCAGCCGCGGCGGCGAAGCTCTACGAGAAGGCGTGCAAGGACGGCGACGCGAGCGGATGCGCGCTCCTCGGCGCAGCGCTCGCGTCGGGCGACGGCGTCACGAAGGACGAAGCGAAGGCCGCCGCGCTCCTCAAGCAAGCGTGCGACGGCGGAAGCGACGCGGGCTGCACGCTGCTCGGCGAGATGACGCGCGACGGACGCGGCGTCACGCGCGACGCGAAGCGCGCGGCCGATCTCTTCCTCCGCGCATGCCAAGGCTCGCTCGCGTCGGCATGCGACGCGCTCGGCGAGCTGCGCGAAACGGGCGGCGATCCGATCGCCGCGGGGATCTTCTACGCGCGCGCGTGCGGTCAGCTCTACGGCCCCGCGTGCACGAACCTCGCGCGACTCGAGCACGCAGGCAGAGTGCAGCCGGCCGGCGACGCGAAGCGCCACTTCGAAACCGCGTGCACGTTCGGGCGCGACAACCTCGCCTGCGCCGCGCTCAAGATCGCCTTCGGCGGCGCCGGCCCCGCGTTCCCCGACGTCGCGCGCAGCCAGAGATGGGCCGCGAGCTGCGACGCCGGCGTCGCGCGCGACTGCGCGTCGTCCGGCGTGATGGACATCGCGAGCGGAGCCAAGGCACCCGGCATGGCAAAGCTCGAACGCGCGTGCCGCATGGGCGACGCGTGGGGATGCGCGCTGCAAAAGAGCGTGCACTGAAGAGGAAGGCCTGCGAAGTCTGCCGATCGACGCGCGTCTACCCGAGGGTGACGCGAACGGCGCGCATCACGTGCGGCGCGCGCTGAATTTCTTCGAGCGCCTCTGTCGGCACCGACGCCTCCACGCGCCACAGACTCACGGCGAGCGCCTTGGCCGAGTTCACGCCGTGATGCACCTGCGTGATGTTGAGCTCGCGCTTGCCGAGGATCGATCCGACATCGCCGATGACGCCCGGCTTGTTCTCGTTGAAGACGATGAGGCCATGACCGGCGAGCTCCGCGTCGAGCTCGTAGTCGCGCCAGCGCGTGAGGTGCGCGGTGTCGCCAGGGCCGACGACCCCTTCCGCGATCCACGCCTCGCCCGTTTCGCACTCGACGCGCACCGCGACGAGATGCGCGTACTTCGCGCGGCGCACGCCGTTTCGCTGCGCGACCGCGACGCCGCGATCCGCCGCGACGTGCGGCGCCGACACCTCGTTCACGGGCGACTCGAGGAACTGTCCGAGGATCCCCGCGACCGCGGCGCGCGTCACCGCCATCGCGCCGAGGTCCGCGGGATCGCCGACGCACTCGACCTCGATCGCGCGCGGCTTCACGTGCTCGACCTGCGCGATGAAGCTCCCGAGCTTGTGCGCGAGCGCGAGGTACGGCGCGAGCTTCGGCGCAGCTTCGCGCGACACGTTCGGCGCGTTGACCGCGTTGACGACCGTCCCGCTCGCGAGAAAATCGATCACCTGCTCGACGATCTCGATCGCGACGCGCTCCTGCGCCTCTTCCGTCGACGCGCCGAGGTGCGGCGTCGTGATCACGCCGTCGAGCTTCAACAGCGGATGATCCGCGGGCACCGGCTCTTCGACGAAGACGTCGAGCGCGACGCCGCCGAGCTTGCCGCTCTCGAGGCCGCGCGCGAGCGCCGCTTCGTCGTACACGCCCCCGCGCGAGCAGTTCACGAGCAGAACCCCCTTCTTCATCTTGGCGATCGCGTCGTCGTTCACGATCCCGCGCGTCTCTTTCGTGAGCGGCGTGTGCGCCGTGATCGCGTCGGCGCGGCGAAAGAGATCGTCGGCGCTGCACAGCTCGACGCCGAGCTGCGCGGCGCGATCGGCGCTGAGCACGGGATCGAACGCGATGACGTTCATCTTCAATCCTTTTGCGCGGTCGGCGACGATGCGTCCGATCGTTCCGAGGCCGAGGATGCCGAGCGTCTTGCCGGCGAGCTCGCGCCCTTGGAACTTCGACTTCTCCCATTTTCCCGCCTTCATCGACGCGGTCGCTTGCGGGATCTTCCGCGCGAGGCTCATCAAGAGCGCGATCGCGTGCTCGGCGGTGGTGACCGAGTTGCCGGTCGGCGTGTTCATGACGACGACGCCGCGCTTACTCGCCGCTTCGACGTCGACGTTGTCGACGCCTATGCCGGCGCGACCGATGACCTTGAGCTGCGTCGCCGCATCGAGCACCTTCTTGGTCACCTTCGACGAGCTGCGGATGACGAGCGCGTCGAAACCGACGATCTTCGCGGCGAGCTCGGCCTCTTTGAGCCCCGGCGCGTACTCGACTTCGAGCGTCGGCTGCTTCTTGAGGAGGGTGATACCGGCTTCGGACAGGGCATCGGAGACGAGGACGCGAGGCATGGCGGCAGGATGAACCCGGAGACGCCCGGACGGGAAGAGGTAAGCTGCCGCGCGATGAAATCGAGCGCCCTCGTGTTGACCGTCCTCGCTCTCGCCGCATGCGGCGCCGAGCCCCCCGCCGCCAAAATCGAGCCACCGCGTCCGCCTCCGACCGCAGCGGCCGCGAGCGCCTCCGCCAGCGCCGCGATCGTGGCGCCGCCCGGCCCGACCGAGATCGAGCGCTTCGCCGCCCTCCGCGACCGCGTCGTCGAGAACGATCTCGCCCGCGATCCGTCGTACGGACGCTACCTGGGGTTTCATGACACGTACGACGCGAAGGTCGCGGACTACACGAAGGACGGCCTCGCGAAGGCGCACGCGCAGATCGCGAGCGACCTCGCCGCGCTCGATGGAGTCGAAGCGTCGAAGCTCTCGCCCGACGACGCGCTCGATCTCGCGATCCTCAAGCTTCGCCTGAAGTACGCGCTCTTCGAGAGCGACGAGGTCGCGGAATGGAAGAAGCGCCCAGGCGCGTACAGCGAGCTCTTCGGCGTGAACGACTATCTCGACAAGGAGTACGCCCCGCTCGACGTGCGCGCCAAGCGCCTCCTCGCGCACGAAGAGGCCGCCCTTGCGCAGATCGCGAACATCCAAGCGAACCTCGAGCTCCCGCTCTCGAAGCCGGTGACGCAGGTCGCGATCAAGATGTTCGCCGGGTACGCGACCTACTTGCGCGGAGAGGTCGCGAAGCGCGTCGCGCCCGTCGGCGACGATGCGTTCAAGGCGCACTTCAAAGAGACGAACGAGAAGCTCGCGGCGGAGGCACAGAAGATCTCGGAGTGGCTGAAGACGAAGGTGCTCCCGACCGCGGACGACAGCCACGTCCTCGGCGCCGATCGCTACAGGAAGCTGCTCGAGACCCAGGAGGGGCTGACGACGCCGGTCGAAGAGCTTCGGCGAATGAACGAAGAGAACCTCGCCGCGAACAAGACGGCGCTCGTAGAGCTGATCGCGAAAGGGGTGAAGGCGAAGAGGCCCACGCCGGCGGAGTACCTGAAGGTCGCGTCGGCGCTCACCGAAGAGGCACGGCGCTTCGTCTTCGACCACCACATCATCACGGTGCCGACGGACGATCGCGCGACGGTGCGCGAGACGCCGCCGTTCGCGCGGTGGAACCCCGCTTCGCTCGACATGACGGGGCCATTCGAGACGCCGATCGTCTCGTTCTTCAACGTGACGCTCCCGGATCCGGCGCTCTCGAAGAAGGAGCAAGCCGAGTACGTCTCGTCGTTCGCCGGAATCCGGATGACCGCGGTGCACGAGGTTTGGCCCGGACACTTCGTGCACGGCCTCAAGTCGATGCGCGCGCCGACCAAGGTCCAAAAGATGTTCGGCAGCTACACGTTCACCGAAGGATGGGCGCACTACACAGAGCAAATGATGCTCGACGAGGGCTTCGGTGCCGACAATCCGGAAAATCGATTGGGCCAGCTCGAGCAAGCGCTCGTCCGCAACTGCCGCTTCTACGCGTCGATCGCGATCCACGTCGACAAACGCCCGCTCGACGAGGTCGAGAAGCGCTTCGTCACTGACTGCCACGTCGACAAACCGAACGCGCGCGAGCAGACCGTGCGCGGCACGTTCGATCCCGGCTACTTCGCGTACACGCTCGGCAAGCTGCAGATCCTCCTCCTCCGCGACGAGGCGAAGAAGAAGCTCGGCGACAAATTCTCGCTCCAGAAATTCCACGATGCTCTGCTCGCGCACGGCGCGCCGCAGGTCGGACTGATTCGCGATCGCGTGCTCGGCGATCTCGCGCTCTAACCGTTCTTCTTCGCGAACTCGTTCATGAAGTCCGTGAGCGTCTTCACCCACTCGACGCTGACCGCGTTGTACGTCGACACGCGGATGCCGCCGACGCTGCGGTGCCCCTTCAAGCCGACCATGCCCGCCTTCTTTGCTTCGGCGACGAGCTGATCTTCGAGCGCCGGAGTCGGCAATCGGAAGACGACGTTCATCAGCGAGCGGCAGCGCGCTTCGACCGGGCATCGATAGAAGCCGCCGTGCGCGTCGATGGCGCCGTAGAGGAGGCGCCCCTTCTCGCGGTTCTGTTTTTCGATCGCGTCGAGACCGCCGATCGACTTCGCCCACGAGAGGACGTTGCGCACCAGGTAGATGCCGAACGTCGGCGGCGTGTTGTAGAGCGACTGGTTCTCGGCGTGCGTGCGGTACTGGAAGATCTTCGGGATGTCTTTGCGCCCCTCTTCGATCTGCGCCTTGGTCGCGATGACGACGGTGACGCCGCTCGGTCCGATGTTCTTCTGCGCGCCGGCGTAGATGAACTGGAAGCGCGAGATGTCGACCTTGCGCCACATGAAGTCGCTCGACATGTCGCAGAAGAGCGGCGACGCGCCGAAGCTGGGAAAATCCTCGCCCGGCGCGGTCGCGTACTCGACGCCGTGGATCGTCTCGTTGCTTGTAAAATGCACGTACGCCGCGCCCGCTTCGATCTTCGCGAGCTCGGCTTGCGTCGGCGTGCGCGTGTACGTCGCGGCCTTCCCTTCGCCGGTCTGGGTCGTGACGACCTGCTCCGCCTTCTCGCCGTATTGCGCAGCGACGACCTTCGCCTCTTGGATCGCCTTCTCGCCCCAGACGCCGGTCGTCACGTAATCCGCGCGCTTCCCCTTCGCGAGGAAGTTCATCGGCACTTGCGCGAACTGCATCGACGCACCGCCTTGCAGGAACAAGATCTCGTACGTCGCGGGGACGCCGAGAAGCTCGCGCATCAGGTCGATCGCCTCGTTGTGGACCTTCTCGTATTCCTTGCCGCGGTGGCTGTGCTCCATGACCGACATGCCGCTGCCGGCAAAGTCGAGGAGCTCTTCGCGTGCGCGTTCGAGCGCGGGAAGAGGGAGAGCGGCCGGGCCTGCGTTGAAGTTGATCGCGCGTGTCATGGCGGGGCGCACTCTACCAGCCCGCGGCGCCCGGCGCGATTGCGGCAGCGCGCGAGACCGCTTAGGTACGGCCCATGTTTCCGATCGTCATCCCGCCCGGCACGACCGTCGAGTCGCTCTTCACGAAATTCGCGGTGGAGCTGCACAAGAAGTACGTGACCGAGTCCGCGAAGGACGAGCAGGTGGCGGCGGTGCGCATCGAAGGGGGCCCGAGCTACACGTACCGCGTGCGCGGGCGCGATCTCTTCGTCGAAGAGGGCGAGCCGAAGAGCGCGGCGCTGTGGATGGTGATGAAGATCGAGACGGTCGAACGCTTCCTCGCCGATTGGACCGGACCGAAGAAATATTTCCCGCGCTTCGCGCCGCCGCCTGGCGCGCTCGTCATGTTGAGCGATCCGCGCGTGATGAAGCGGCTCGCGATGGTGAGCGGGCGCGTGGAGCTCGCGCTCGTCGATTTCGAAGGCGAACGCATCTCGATCGTCGTCGGGTGCGGCGACGCAGCGAAGAAGGGGATCGACACGTACGAGCCCGACGTCGTCATCGAGGCGAAGACGAAAACGTTCGACAAGCTCCTCGCAGGCCAGCTCGCGCCGGAAGACGCGCTCGCCGACGGCGACGTGGTTCAGCGCGGGAAGAAGCTCGTCGCGATGCAGCTCGTGCTCGCGCTCGCGGCGTTCTACCCCGCGAAGAAGTGAAGCGATGCGCGCGGCCGTCGTGCATGGCCTCGTGACACTCGTCGCGGCGACGGCGTGCGCGCTGTCGGTCGCGGCGTGCCGCGGAAAAGCGACGCGTGAAGAGTGCACGCAAATGATGGATCGGTACCTGGACCTGGAAATCGCCGAGGATCCGACGCTGGCCAAGCTGCCGCCCGCGCAAGCGGCCGCGGTGCGCGAGATGAAGCGCGAGCTGAAGCTGGGGGTGAAAAGTTACAAGAAGGTCCACGACCGCTGCGCCGACGTGACGCGAAACGAAGCGCGCTGCGCGCTCGACGCGAAGACACCGGCGGAGTGGGAGGAGTGCATTCCATGATACAAGGCGTGCATGATCACGCGCGCGCTCGTTCCTCTCGCCATCGCACTCTCTCTCGCCGCGTGCGGCACGAAGAAGCCCCCGGTCGAGGGCGAGAACACCACCGACACGACGACGGATCCCGCGGGCGGCGGGACGGATCTCAAGGCGACCGACGGCGGCGCGGATCCGATCACCGGCGACAAGCCGGCCGAGAGCAAGCCGTGCGAAGGCTTCGAGATCGCCGATCTCGCGAAGGTGCTCGCGCAGGCGGCGTGCGAAGTGCCGGGCGCGAAGGGCGACGACAAATCGAAAGACATGAAGGGGCAGATCGAGATCAAGCTCGTGCCGAGCGCGGCCAAGGTCGCGCCGGGCGGGAAGATCGATCTGACGATCTACATCGCGAACAAATCGCCGGCGTCGATCCCGCTGAGCTTCACCGTCGATCCCGAGCCGCGCTTCATCATCGAGGTGTACGACGCGAAGGGTAAGCGCGCGGAGATCCCCGCGGGCGCGGAGCCGGCGCTGCCTGCGAGCGTGACGAGCGCGCCGGTGCCCGAGAAGAAGACGGCGAAGGTGACGATCGTCACGCAGGGCACGGCGCAGATAAAGCTCGATTGGGAAGCGGTGAAGTTCAAGTGGGCGCCCGCCGAGCGCGCGAAGGGCGCGGTGCCGGGGCGCGGTTATCCGCGCGTCGCCGCGGGTCCGCTTCCGAAAGGCAAGTACACGATCCGCGTGAAGATGCCGCTCGTCGGCGTGTTCGAGGGAATCGATCACGAGATGAGCGAGCCGCGCGTGCAGATCGAAGTGCAGTAAGCGCGATGCGACCGCGCGCGCTCTTCTTCGGGACGCCCGCGTTCGCGGTGCCGTGCCTCGACGCGCTCGGCGAAGTGGCGGACGTCGTCGGCGTCGTCTGCCAGCCGGACAAACCGTCGGGGCGCGGATTGCACCTCGCGCCGCCGCCGGTGAAGGCGCTCGCGCTCGAGCGTGGATGGCCGGTCGTTCAGCCGACGAAGCTTCGCACCGGAGAGTTCGGCGCGTGGGTTCGCGAGCAGAAGGCGGACTTCGCGCTCGTCGTCGCGTACGGGCGCATCCTTCCGAAGGACGTGCTCGACGGGACGCGCCTCGGTTGCGTCAACGTGCACGCGTCGCTCTTGCCGAAGTACCGCGGCGCGGCGCCGATCACGTGGGCGGTCGTGCGCGGTGAGACCGAGTCGGGGATCACACTGATGCTCCTCGACGAAGGAATGGACACCGGACCGATGCTCGAAGCCTTTTCGATCGCGGTCGGTCCGGACGAGACGGCGGGCGAGCTGTCGGAACGACTCGCGGTCCTCGGCGCGTCGGCGGTGCGCAAGGGGCTGCCGAAATTCGTCGCAGGCGGTTACACGCCGGAGACGCAAGACTCCGCGCTCGCGACGCTCGCTCCGATGTTGAAGAAGGAAGACGGCGCGATCGACTGGACGAAGACCGCGCGCGCTGTGCACGACCACGTGCGTGGGATGAGCCCATGGCCGGGCGCGCACACGACGCTCGCGGGGAAGATCGTCAAGGTGCACTCTGCACGCATCGCCGCGGTCAAGTTGGACGCCGCGCGGCCGGGCGAGATCGTGATCGCGGACAAAGGGCACCTCATCGTCGCGTGCGCCGAGGGGGCCATCGAGCTCGTGACGGTGCAGCTCGAAGGGAAAAAAGCGGTGCGCGGCGTCGAGTGGGTGATGGGGCGCGGCGTGAAAGAGGGCGACGTCCTCGGCGCGTGACGCCTCAGGATGACAGAGCGACCCAGTTCCCGTGGAAGCCGAACGGGACGACGTACGGGAGCGCGACGCGCGCGACGGGGGGCGCGGCGAGGTCGCCGCCGTCGAGGACGCGGAGCTCGGTGCGACGCGCGACGGTGTCGAGAACGAGCGTGACGATCCAGACGTCCTTCTCCGACGTCGCGCCGCGCTTGGTCACCGGCACGCACTCGCCGGCGAGCTCTCCGGGTGCCATCTTCGCGCGCTCGGTCTTTCCACTCGCGAGATCGACGCACACCGGCTCGCCGATGAAGTCCATCCCGTCGGGCCACGACACGCCGTAGACGCGCGTGTGCTCGTTGCCGAGGACCTTCCCCGCGACGCGCGGGAACTCCATCGACGTCTCCGAGCGGCGCACGCGCTCGACGCGACCGTTCGCGCGAATCTTCAGGCGCTCGACGAACGCGCGCGCGATCGTCGGTGTCGACCCGGTCATCACGTCGGCGAACGTCGTCATGACGCGCCCGTCCGGGTACGCGCACACGTCCACGACCACGTCGTTGCCGTCGTCGAACGCGTTGACGGTGTGGAACATCATGAACGGATCGCCTTCGTGCCACGTCGTCTCGCCGGTCGCGCGATCGATGACGGCGACGCGCACGCCGAGCTCGGGCCGATAGCGGAGCGACTCGCCGTAGCTGCGCTGACCCGAGAGGAGCCCGATCGGAATCGTCGGCAGGACGATCGGCGCGAGGACGAGCACAGCCTTGGTCGCGGTGAGCGCGAAGTCGTGGAGCATCGCCATCATCGGCAGCGCGACGCTCGCGACGCGCGTCGTGACGCCCGCCTTCGTCGTCTTGTAGACGTGGACGGTCACCGTCCGCCCGTACTCGGAGCCGACGTTCCACATCTCGCCCGTCGCGCGATCGAGCTTCGGATGCGCGGAATACATCGCCCCTTCGGCGAGCGCGCCGCCCATGTCGTCCTCGCCGATCGTCGCGAGCGTCGCCGGATCGATCCGGTGCGGACGCCCCGCCTCGCACAGCGCGAGGAGCTTGCCGGCGTGCGCGACGATGTTCGTGTTCGCCGGGTTCTTGATCCGATTTCGCGACGACCACCGCGCGAAGAATCCGCCTGGCGCGCGCGTGCCGAAACCGGCGAAGACGCGCCGCCGAACGTGGTCCTCTTCCTTCTTTCCGGCGGTCGCGACGAAGCGGTTCTGGTAGCGGACCTTGCCGTCGGCGATCGAGAGACCGTGGATCATCCCGTCGCCGTCGAACCAGTGCTGGAAGCGCTCGCCGTACACGTCGTGGCGCGACGGACCGATGCGGTAGAGCGTCCCTTCGAGATCGCGCGGGAGATCGCCCGTGACCTCGAGATCGAGCGCGCCGATCTGCTCGTGCTCGAGCGACTCGAAGCCGAGCTTCCACCCGTCGGGCGACGCCGGGGCGTTCGCGCCGTCGCGCTTCTTCGTGGCACCGTTCGCGCGCGCGGTCTCTGCTTGCATTACCATCGAGCGACCTCCTCTTTGACCGTCCATTGTGGACTGTCTAAGCTCCACCATGGACCCTCCACTTAGGACTGTCAAGTGACCGAGCTCAACGCCACCGCCGCATCGCTCCTCGGCTTCCTCCACGAAGGACCGGCCACCGGTTGGGACGTGGTCATGGGGATCGAGGCCTCGGTCGGCAATTTCTGGAACGTCACGCGCAGCCAGGTCTACCGCGAGCTGAAGACGCTCGCGTACGAGGGGCTCGTCACGACCGGCGCGACCGGCCAGCGCGATCGCGTTCCGTACGCGATCACGAAGGCGGGGCGCGCCGCGTTCGCGGAGTGGATCGCGCGCGAGCCCGGCGGCGGGATCATGCGCTTGCCGATCGTGCTCACCGTCTTCTTCGGCAAGCACGTCGAGCCAGCGCTCCTGCAGCGATTCCTTCAGGCCGAGCGCCTGCACCACCAAGCTCAGATCGATCGTTACCGCGAGATGCACCCGTTCGTGATCGAGCCGTACCAGCGCGCGACCCTCGAGCTCGGGATCGAATACGAGCAGACGATGCTTCGATGGATCGAACGGCTGCCGTGGCTCGTCGAGAAGAAGCCGAAGAAGAAGGCCTCGACGCGCGCGCGGCGCCCTTCGCGCTAAGCGAGCTCGCGCTCGAGCTTTCCGATCTGCTGCTCCCAGCCGGCCGTCGCCATCGCGGTCCAGTGCTCGTCGTGCATCACGTCGTTGCAGACGCTCAGACGCACGCCGCCGCCGGGCTCGGACGACAGCTCGACGATCGTCGTCGACGTGTACGGCGCGACGCCGGGGACGAAGTCGACGGCGTTCGTGTAGACGAGGCGACGGTTCTCGGCGACCTCGGTGTAGTCGCCCTTGGCCATGCTGCTCGCCCCCATGCCCGACGCCTTCAGGTACGCGATGATCTCCGGCAACAACGCCGTCATCTCGATCTCGAATCGTCCGCCGACGCGCACGTCGAGGTGCTTCACGACGGACGCGAAGCCTTGCGGGCCCCACCATTTCTCGAGCCCCTCCTTCGTCGTCCACATGCGCCACACTTTTTCTGCCGGGCCCTTCAACGTCCGCACGATCGTGAACTGTTTCTTCGTCGTCATCACGGCTCCTCTTCTTCCAGCGCCTTCTCGAGGCGGTCGATCCGGGCGTTCCAATGCGTGCGCAAGACGTCGATCCATGCCGCCGCTTCGTCGAGCGGACGGAGGTTTCGCGAGAGGAAATGATCGCGTCCGACGCGGCGGCGCTTCACCAGCTGCGCGCGCTCGAGGACGCGAATGTGCTTCGACACCGAGTTGAGCGAGATGTCGAATGGCGCGGCGAGCTCGGTGACGCGCGCTTCGCCTCGCGACAGGCGGGTGAGGATCGCGCGGCGTGTTGGATCGGCGAGGGCGCCGAGCGTCTGGTCGAGCCTCGTTGCGGCAGCGCTCATATTCATCCAATAGGGTGAATATAAGGAACTGTCAACGCCTGCGCGGGCCGAGCGCGCTGCTAGAAGGAATGCCGACCGGGGCGCTGCGCGTTCCCGTTTCGCGAGCGCTTCCACCGATGCCGATCCTCTACGCCGCGTTGACGTTTGCCGTGCTCCTCGGCGTGATCGCGGCGTCGCTTCGCGTGGGGCTTCCGCACTGGTGGCGCGCGCGGGCCGTACGCGTCGCGTTCGCGGTGTTGTCGCTGGCAACGTGCGCGTGCCTCGTGGCGTGGCTGTTCGGCGCGGCAGGGGTGCGCGCGTCGTGGGTCGCGCTCGCAATCGTGCTTCCGTTGGCGATCGCCATGCCGACCGCGGCGGTGATTTGGAAGGTGTCGTCGCGGATCTTCTTGTCGACGTCGACCTCGACCTCGACCTCGACCTCGACCTCGACCCCAACCCCGACCCGTCGCGCGGTGCTCCAGTTTGCCACCGCGTCGCTCCCCCTCGCCTCTCTCTCTGCGAGCACGTCCGGTCTCCTCACCGCGGCCGGACCTCACGCCATCCCGCGCATCGTCATGCGCTACCCGACGCTGCATCCGGATCTCGACGGGCTTCGTATTCTCCACCTCACCGATCTTCATCTCGGTCAGTGCATGCACGTGCGCGACGTCGAGGAGGTCCTCGCGCGCGCCGCCGCGTCTCGCCCGGATCTCATCGTCTTCACCGGTGACGTCGCCGACGATCTCCGCGAGCTCGCCCCCGCGATGCGGATCGCGACCCAGCTCGCGCCGCGTCTCGGCGTCTTCGCGGCCGTCGGCAACCACGAATATTTTCACGGTCTCTGGCGATCGCGACGCGCGTTCGACGCGACGCCGGTGCCGCTCCTCTTCGAACGCGGGACGACGCTCACCGTCGGCAACGCGCGTCTTCACGTCTCCGGCGTCGCCGATCCCGTGCAGCTCGGTGGCGACGTCACACCGTTCCTCCAGCGCTCGCTCGATCGCGCGCTCGACGGCGCCCCCTCCGACGCGTTTCATCTCCTCCTCAGCCATCGCCCCGACGGCCTCGTCGCAGCGGCCGCGCGCGGCGTCGAGCTCACGCTCTCCGGTCACACGCACGGCGGGCAGATCGGCGTCAATCGGCGGAGCATGTTCGAACCGATCGCGCGCGAAGAGCGGCTCTGGGGCGAATACGCGCGCGGCGCGAGCCGCAGCTACACGAGCGCGGGGTTCGGGCATTGGTTCCCGTTTCGCCTCGGATGCCCTCCGGAGGCCCCGCTCGTCATCCTCGCGCGCGGCTGAAGACGCAAACCGAATCGCCCTGCGATTCGTCTACACTGGGCGCCGTTCAACGAACGGAGAGATCGCCCATGAAGGTCAAGGTTCTGCTCGTCACCGCCGCCCTCGGCTGTTTCGCATCGACAGTCGCCCCATCGGCGGGTGCGTTCTGCGGATTTTACGTCGGCGGCGCCGAGGCCAAGCTCATCAACAACGCGACGCAGGTCGTGGTGATGCGCGAAGGGCAGCGGACGGTGCTGTCGATGCAGAACAACTACCAAGGGCCGCCCGAGAACTTCGCGATGGTCGTGCCAGTGCCGACGGTCCTCCAGAAGGACAACGTCAAGGTGCTCCCGCGCGCCATCTTCGATCGCGTCGACACGCTGACCGCGCCGCGCCTCGTCGAGTATTGGGAGCAGGATCCGTGCGCACAGCCGCAGCTGAGGATGGGCGCGGGCGGCGGCATGGCGCGCAATGTGGCGCCGGCGGCGAAGGCGGAGAACAAGGCGGCCGACGATCTCGGCGTGAAGGTCGAAGCTCAGTTCACGGTCGCCGAATACGAAATCGTGGTCTTGAGCGCGCAGGATTCGACGGGGCTCGACACGTGGCTGCGGCAGAATAAATACACGATCCCCGCGGGGTCCGAGCCGTATCTGCGACCGTACGTTCAGCAAGGGATGAAATTCTTCGTCGCGAAGGTCGACGTGAAGAAGGTCACCTTCGAAGGGACGCAGGCGATGCTCTCGCCGATCCGATTCTTCTACGACACCGAGCGATTCACGCTTCCGATTCGCCTCGGCCTCATCAACTCGTCGGGGACGCAGGATCTGATCGTGAACATCCTCGCGGAGAACCAGCGCTACGAAGCGGCGAACTATCCGAACGTGACGATCCCGACGAACTTGGACATGTCCGAGGCGGTGAAGGGGAAGTTCGGCGAGACGTATGCGGCGCTCTTCGATCGGACAGCGGAGCAGAATCCGCGCGCGGTCGTGACCGAGTACGCGTGGCAAGCGACGTCGTGCGATCCGTGTCCGACGGGGATGGGCGGGCTGTCGCCTTCGGAGGTCGCGACGCTCGGCGGCGACGTGCTCGTGTCGGCGGGCGGGCCGCCCGTCGCGGGTGGCGGTGGCGCAGCGCCGCAGGCCGCGCAGCCGCCGCCGGCACCCGGTGGAATCGCGAATCCGAAGGTACAGCAGCCGCAGGGGCGATTCATGCCGCAGCGGGGGGGCTTCGGCACAGTCATCACGCGCCTCCACGTGCGTTACGGCAAGGACGTGCTCGGCGAGGATCTCGTCTTCAAGGCGGCACCGCCGATCGTCGGTGGGCGCGAGATGCCCGGACGCGACGGTGAGCTCGAGAAGCGCGCGACGCCCGCGTCGTTCAACAACTTCCAAGCGCGCTACGCGATTCGCCATCGTTGGACCGGCGCGATCGCGTGCGAGAATCCGGTGCGCGGTCGATGGGGCGGACCGCCGATGGGGACGCCGTCGGAGGGGCCGCAGGCCGCAGCGAAGAGCGCGTTCGCGCCGCGCGGAGGGATGAAGCTCGCGTTCATGCTTCGCGAGGACGTGCCGGAGATCGGCGTGCTCGCGGCGGCGGTCGATGTTCCGCCGGGGCCGCCGCCGTCGCCGAAGCCTTCGCCGACCGCGAAAGCGAGCGCCAGCGCGGCGCCCGTCGGATCGAACGAGCCCGCGAAGCCGGCGCAAGATCCGCTCTCGTGCATCGGCTGCCGGATCGGCGCGACGCCGTCTAGCGGTGCGCTCGGATCGATGGGCGCGCTCGCCGCGCTCGCGCTCGTCGTTCGCCGTCGTCGCCGCGGATGACGCCGCGTCCTCGTGTGCTCGGCGTGCTCGCGTCGTCCCTGGCGATCGCCGCGACGCTCTTCACGGCGCACGCCGCGCGCGCCATGCCGGCGCTCTACGTCGGAGGCGCCGAAGCAAAGGTGACGAACAACACGACGCAGATCGTCGTCATGCGCGAGAAGCGCCGAACCGTCCTCGCGATCCTCCCCGATTACCAGGGCCCCAAAGATCCGTTCGCGATGCTGATCCCGGTGCCGATCGAGGTCACGCGCGAGAACATCAAGGTGCTGCCGCGCTCGATGTTCGAACGCATCGACATGCTCGCGGCGCCGCGCCTCGTCGAATATTGGGAGATGGATCCGTGCGGAGCCGGGACCGAAGCGGCCGCGCTCGTGGACGCGGGATCGGGTGGCAACGCGACGAAGGGATTCGGCGGGACGCAGGGCGGCGGGAAAAGCGAACCGCACTTCACGGTCGGCGAGTACGACGTCAACGTCCTGACCGCGAAGGAGACGGCGGCGCTCGACAGTTGGCTGCGTGCCAACAAGCTCACGCTCCCGGCGAACGCCGAGGCGTACTTGAAGCCGTACATCGAAGCGGGGATGAAGCTCGTCGCGGTGAAGATCGACGCGAAGAAGCTCGTCTTCAACAAGGAGGGCATCGCGATCGCGTCGCCGCTGCGGATCGTCTACGACACCGATCGCTTCACGATCCCGCTGCGGGTCGGGCTCGGCAGCTCGCCCGGCGTGCAAGAGGTGATCATCAGTGTGCTCGCGCGGCATCAGCGCTACGAAGCGGCGAATTATCCGAACGCGTTCGTGCCGACGAACATCGACGTCGTCGAAGGGGCGAAGGCGCAGCCGCACAACATGTACACCGCGATGTTCGACGCGACGGTCGCGCGAACGCCGCGCGCGTTCGTGACCGAGTACGCGTGGGACGCGACGTCGTGCGATCCGTGTCCGACGCCGGGGCTCAACCCCGACGAGCTCCTCACGTTCGGCGGCGACGTGCTCCCGGCCGCGCCCGGAGAGACCGAGAGCCCGACGTACGGTCGCGGGTTCGTCTTGTCGCGCCTCCACGCGCGGTACCGGCGCGACGAGCTGACGGAGGATCTCGTCTTGCGCGCCGCCGATCCAGTCGCGGGTGGGACCGAGAAGCGCGACGCGAAGGGGGTGCTCGATCAGGGGACGAAGCCCGCGGAGGTCAGCGCGTTTCAAGCGCGGTACATGGTGCGCCACGCTTGGACCGGACCGGCGACGTGCGCGAAGCCGCGCCGCGGCGTCTGGGGTGGGACGCCGCAAGGGTACACGCCGCCGGCGCGCGCGGCGGTCGGCCTCGCGTACGCGCAGCGATCCGGGCTGAAGCTCGCGACGTTCTTCCGCGAGGACGTGCCGGCGATCGGGTTCTCGATCGCGCCTCCCGACGCGGGAGCATCGAGCGACACGACCTCCACGCCGTCGACCGCCGACGCGGGGACGAACGCCACCCCCAAGCGCGGCGGATGCACCGGCTGCACCGTCGGAGACACGGAAAATCCCGCTGCGCTGGCGATCGCGATCCCGATCGTCGCGCTCGCTGTAAGAAGACGCCGCCACCGCCGTTAGTCAGGCATCCGGAGGTGTGTCCATGAAAGCGACGAATCGCACGCTCGTTCTCCTCGCCGCGCTCGGCGCCGCCGTCCTCGCCCCGCGCGACGCGCATGCGTTCTGCGGTTTCTACGTGAGCGGCGCCGACGCCAAGCTCTTCAACGACGCGACCTTGGTCGTGATGATGCGCGACGGGACCAAGACCGTCCTGTCGATGCAGAACAACTACCAAGGCCCCCCGGCCGACTTTGCGATGATCGTGCCGGTGCCGGTCGTCTTGAAGAAGCAGAACGTCAAGACGCTCCCGCGCGAGGTGTTCGATCACATCGATGCGCTGACCGCGCCGCGGCTCGTCGAGTACTGGGAGCAGGATCCGTGCGCGCGACCGCAGATGCAGAATGAGTCGATGCCAAGGAGCGCGGCGCTTTCTCCTCCGTCGCCCACGGCCGCCGACTCGAGCGATCGCCGCGGCGTGAAGGTCGAAGCGAAGTTCTCCGTCGGCGAATACGACATCGTCGTCTTGAGCGCGAAGGACTCAGGCGGCCTCGACACGTGGCTTCACGAAGAGGGTTACAAGATCCCGAACGGCGCCGAGCCGCTGCTCCGTCCGTACGTGCAGCAGGGGATGAAATTCTTCGTCGCGAAGGTGAACGTGAAGAAGGTCGCGATGAAGGGGAACGCGACGATGCTGTCGCCGCTTCGTTTTCATTTCGACTCGGACGCGTTCTTTCTTCCGATTCGCCTCGGGCTCGTGAACTCGAACGGCACGCAGGATCTCATCGTCAACATCCTGGCGCGCGGGCAGCGTTACGAGGTCGCGAACTACGACAACCTGTCGATCCCGACGAACATCAACGTGGCCGAGGAGACGCGCAAACAGTTCGGCGCGTTTTACGCCGCGCTCTTCGACAAAGTGATCGCCGGCAAGCCCCGCGCGATCGTCACCGAGTACGCTTGGGACGCCAACTCGTGCGATCCCTGCCCGACGCCCGCGCTCAGCGGCGAGGAGCTGATGACGCTCGGCGCCGACGTGCTCTCCGGCGACGACGATGACGATGGGAATCGCGGATCGAGCGGAGGCTTCGTCGTCACGCGCTTGCATCTTCGCTACGGCAAAGCGTCGCTCGGCGACGATCTCTTCTTCCGCGCCGCGCCGCCAATCGAAGGCGGACGCGAGACGACAGGGGCCGACGGACAGCTCGAACGCGGCTCGCGCCCCGGGAGCATGAACAATTTCCAGGGTCGGTACGCGATTCGACACACCTGGACCGGCGCGATCGAATGCGAGAACCCGCGCCGCGGCATCTGGGGCGGACCTCCGAACGGCGGCGGCGTCGCGATCACCCCCGCGACGAACCTCGCGTTCGCGCCGCGCGGGCAGATCCAACTGAGCGCCCTCATCAAAGACGACAGCCCCGAAGGGGTTCTGTTGTCGAAGGGGGGCGACACGCCGATCGTCACGATCCCGAAGAGCGGCGGCTGCGCCGGCTGCGCCATGCTCGACAGGTCCGAAATGCGTGAGGTTCAGATCGCCGGGGGTGCGTTCGGCGTACTAGCTCTCGTATCCTGGCTGCGTCGACGAAGGGGGACTCGCACATGAGATTGAAAGCGTTGGTCGCGGCTGCGGCGATGACGACAGTGCTCGCGGCGCCAGGCGTCGCGGAAGCCTTCTGCGGATTTTACGTGAGCGGCGCGGACGCGAGCCTCTTCAACGACGCGACGCAGGTCGTGTTGATGCGCGAAGGGACGCGCACCGTTCTCACGATGGCGAACGCGTACAAAGGACCGCCGCAGGACTTCGCGATGGTGGTCCCGGTGCCGGTCGTCTTGCAGAAAGAGAACGTCAAGACACTGAAGAAAGAGATCTTCGGGCGGCTCGACTTGCTCACGGCGCCGCGGCTCGTCGAATACTGGGAGCAAGATCCTTGTCCGCCGCCTCGCCCGCCGATGCGTGGGAACTGGAAGAGCGGGCCTCCGCCGCCGACGGCAGCTCCGGCCGGGGGCGCGCGACGCGCGGACGCACCGTCGGTCGTCGTCGAGGCGCAATTCACCGTGGGCGAATACGAAATCGTGATCCTGAGCGCGCGCGACGCGACGGGACTCGACTCGTGGCTGCGGACGAACGGGTACAAGATCCCCGCCGGCGCCGAGCCGCACCTGCGGCCGTACGTGCAGATGGGGATGAAATTCTTCGTCGCGAAGGTCGACGCGAAGAAGGTGACGTTCGACGCGCAAGGACGCGCGGCGCTTTCCCCGCTGCGATTTCATTACGACGCTGAGGCGTTTCATTTGCCGATCCGCCTCGGGATGATCAACTCGTCGGGGACGCAGGATCTGATCGTGACGATCCTCGCGCCGTCTCAGCGCTACGAAGTGTCGAACTACGACAACGTCGCCATCCCGACGAACATGGATGTCGCCGAAGGGGCGAAGGGGCAGTTCGGTGCGTTCTATGCGGCGCTCTTCGACAAGACGCTCGAGAAGCGGCCGGGCTCGGTGGTCACCGAATATTCGTGGCAAGCGACGTCGTGCGATCCGTGTCCCGTCGAACCGCTCTCGATGAACGAGCTGTGGACGCTCGGCGCGGATGTTCTTCCGTCGACGCAAGCGAACGCGCCGCCATCGCAGGGGGACGCGCCGTCGTCGCCGCGTCGTTGGCGTCCGCCGCCGCAGTCGAGCTTCGTCGTCACGCGACTCCACGCGCGCTACGGAAAAGGTAGCGCGGGGAACGATCTGTTCTTCCGCGCGGCGCCGCCGATCACGGGCGGGCGCGAGGTCGAAGGGGACGACGGCAAGCTCGAGAACGGCGCGAAGCCGGCGAGCTCCAACAATTTCCAAGGGCGCTACGCCGTGCGGCATCCGTGGAAGGGGCGCATGGCGTGCGCGCATCCGCAGCGCGGGGTGTGGGGCGGTCCGCCGGGCGGTGAGGATCCGAAGCCGGTCGCGGCGGGCGACATCGCGTTCGCGCCGCGCGGGACGCTGAAGCTCGACGCGCTGCTCAAGGGCGCGGTGACGGACACCATGCTCGCCGCGGCGGGACCGACGCCGGAGCTGTCGTTTCCGGGCGCGCCGGATCCGGACGCGTCGGCGCCGTTTCCGAGTGACACGGACGCGGGCGCGCCGTCGATCGACGCAGGTGCGTCGATTCCGTCGACGCCGCCGAAGAGCGGATGCGGCGCGTGCACGCTCGGCGAAGGCACGGGGAACGCGGGCGCGCTCCTCGCCGGCTTCATGGCGCTCGCGACGGCGGCGGCGCGGAGGCTCACGAAGAAGCGATGACGCGATCGCTCGTCCTCGTCGCGCTACTCGTGGCGGGCTCCGGCGCCATCGCCGCGGCGAGCGGCTGCTCGCAGCGCAGCGACGATCGCGCGACCGGATCCGCGACGACGAACGCGAGCACCGCGGCGAACGCGACGAGCGCATCACCCTCCCCTGCTCGCGCTGCGATCACGACGGCGATGCTCCCTCTCAACCCGAGCCCGCTCGCTCCGTCGCACCTCGTCGCCGGCCCCGGCCTCGACGGTGCGACGATCACCGAGACCGAGAGCTGCGCCGGTTGCCACGCCGACGCCGCCGCGCAGTGGCGCACGAGCGCGCACGCATTCGGATCGTTCAACAACCCCGCGTACCGCGTCGTGGTCGATCGCTTCCGTAAGGACGTCGGTAAGGACGCGAGCCGATTCTGCGCGGGATGCCACGACGTCGCGCTCCTCGTCGACGGCGCGATGGCCGCCGACGTCGCGCCGAACGACGGACGCGCGCACGGCGGGATCACCTGCCGCGTCTGCCACGGCATCGACGCGGTGAGGCCCGACGGCAACGGGAGCTTCTCGGTCGCGTCGACGCCGATCCCGATTCCGAGGGATGGAGACGCCGAGAGCGTGCGCCTCCACAAAGAGCGCATGGCACTCGCGCCGCTGCGCACCGCGCAGATGTGCGGCGGATGCCATCGCGCGTTCCTCGGCGCCGAAACCGGAAACGTCGCGCACCTCATCGGGCAAGACGACATGACGGCGTGGGTGCGATCCGGATACGCGGGCAACGGCAGCGCGCGCGTCGACTCGCCGTTCGCGAAGGCGGAGTGTCGCAACTGCCACATGCCGCTCGAAGACGCACCGCGCGGAGACGCGGCGGCGAAGAACGGGAAGATCGCGTCGCATCGTTTCCTCGGCGCGCACACCTGGCTGCAGGCGATGCGCGGCGACGCGGACGCGCTCGCACGCGCGAAGGAGATGCTGCGCGGCGCCGCGAGCATCGACGTCGCGGTCGCCGTGCACGCCGACGGGAGCCGCACGCTCCCTGCCGACGGCGCGCCGGTCAAACCGGGCGAAGCGATCGTCCTCGACGTCGTCGTGCGAAACCAACGCGTCGGGCATCGCTTCCCCGGCGGGACGGTCGACGCGCAGGACGTGTGGATCGAGCTCGTCGTGCGCGACGCCGGAGGGCGCGTGCTCGCCGATGCCGGAACGCAGCACGACAAAGGCGAGGACCTGACGGCGCACGTGATGCGCGCGTCGCCGGTCGGTGACGACGGACGTCCGCTCCTCGTGCGCGAGACGGAGAAGTTTCGCACGACCGCGTTCGATCACACGCTCGGCCCGCGCGACGCACAGGTCGTCCGCTACCGCTTCGACGCGCCGAGCACCCTGACCCTTCCGCTCAGCGTCACGGCGCGGCTCCGCCATCGCAGCCGCAACCTCACGCTCCAAGCGGCGACGTGTGCGAACGCGAAGACGCCGCGCGGGCAACAGTTCTCCGCGGCCGTCGCGAAGCGCACCGGCGCGCCGGCGCCCGATCCGTGCATCTTGCAACCGATCACCGAGGTCGCCGAAGCGACGATCGCCCTCGGCGGCGAGATCCCCGCCCCCGACGCGCGAGCATGGCAGCGTCTCTTCGATCACGCGCTCGGCATGACGAAGGCGTTGCAAGAGCAAGTCGACGAGGCGCGACCCAGCCTCGAGCGCGCGCTGGCGCTCCTCCCCGCCGCGGGCGCGGATCGGGCGCGCGCGATGGTGATGGCGTTGTACGGCGCTGTGGCCGTACGCGAAGGGCGCACCGACGAGGCGATGAAGTGGCTCGACGGCGCCGAGGCGCTCGCCCCGAAGCACGCCGCGATCGGACGCCTGCGCGGCGAAGCGCTGACCTCCGTGTGGCGATGGACCGAAGCGATCGCGCCACTGCGCGCGTCCGCCCTCGCGGCGCCGGGCGATGACGCCGCATGGATGCGACTCGCCGTCGCCTACGGGAGCGCGGGCGATCCCGCTGCCGCGATCGAGGCGGCCCAACGCGGCCTCGTTCTCCAACCGCGCGACGGCGACATGCTCCGCGTCCAATCGCTCTCGCTCGACGCGCTCCACGCACCGCAAAGCGAAACCGATCGCGCGCGCACCGCGTTCCTGGCGTTCCGTCCCCCCGACGACGCGCCGCAGCTCCGCGCCCTCTGCTCGGATCGCGTACCGGGATGCGCCCTAGAGCGCATCCCCGTCCACGTTCACCCCATGCGCCCCGCGCGCTGACGCCAAAAAAAACTTGGCGCACTTGGCGACTCCTTGGCGCTCTTGGCGACCCTCTCCTCTTTAGAGCGCCGCCGCCTTCGCGCTACCTTCAACGCGAACATGCGTCGCGCCCGCAGGCGCGACCGGAACGAACATGAACCCGCCCGGCAACCCGCCGTACGGATAGAACGCGCCCGTGTCCGAGCCGACGACGCGCCCGTCCGCCGTGTGGAACGTCACCGCGCGCGCCGTTCCGATCGGCTTCTCGTTCAGCGTCATCACGCGACCTGGAACGAGGCTGCCGTCGCCCTTCACGCTGATCCACTGGTACCGCGCCGGATCCTTCGGCGGAACCCAGTCACGGTGAACGGACTTGTTGACGAACGTGAGGCGCGACGCGATCGCCTTGTACGTGTAGTCCGACGTCCAGATCGGCGAGCAGTAGCTCATGAAATCTTTCCACACGCTCGCCGGGTTGATCCAGCTCTTCGTCAGGACGTTGTAGCCCCACACGCCGAGCTTCGCGCCGGCGTACGGGTACTTGGTGTCGATCGCTTGTTGCACGCCGCACGGCGCGTGAAGGCGACCGAGCGCATGCGCGAGCTCCTGCGTGAGCGTGTCCGGTCCCGTCGGGCCCGTGTAGCCGAGCGTGAGGGCCATGCGATCCATGACGTCGCCCGGACCGACGCCACCCGGCGCGATGCCGAGGACGCAGCCGCCGTTGCCGCAGAAGTCGTTGATCGACTTCGCCGGCTCGAACGTCGCGACGTAGTACGTGTTGATCGGCGGCGACTCCTGCTGGCGCAGATCGACCATCGCTTGCAGCACGGTGTCCCAGCCCGATCCGTTCGGGCTGATGACGGTGCTCCACGGGAGCGGCGCGTGCACGGTGATGTTCACCTTCGACGTCGGGTACATCTTGTAGAGGGTGTCGTTGTAGAGCTTGATCTGCGCGGCGCTGTTGTCGGCGATGCGACCCGAGCCGTCCGCGTCGTACTTGAGCGGCACGAAGATGATGTTCACTTCGGTCTTGTCGAGCGCGGCGATGTCGACGAGCGATCCGTCGGTGGGGAACCACGCGCCGGTCGCGTCGTCCGGTGCCGACGGGACCGTGGCGTCGCGAATCGCGACGGAGAACGTCGTCCCGGCGGGCATCTGGTCCGCTGTGAACGGGAAGTCGAACGCGGTGCCCATTGTGCTGTCGTCGGAGGGGCCCGAGATCGTGAGCGCCTGCGTCTGCACGGGCAGATCCATTCCGCCCGCGTTCATTCGCAGCTCGGCGGTGACTTCGTGCGGCTGCCAGCTCGAGTCGGGCGTCACGTAGACGCGAAGGATGCCGGGCCGGCCCGCGATGACGGGCGCCGTCGCCGTCCCGAGCATCGCGCCGTCTTTGACGATGAGCGCCTTGGTCGCTTGGAACACCGCGACCGAAACGGTCAAGCCACGCGCGAGCGCGGTGCCGGTCGCGGTGCCACCGTCGTCGCCGCTGCCACCGTCGTCGCCCGTGACGCCGCCGTCGCCGTGAGTCCCCGCGCCGTTGTCAGCGCTCGTTCCCCCGCAAGCCGCAACCGCCCCGAGCAACGCCCAGCATAGAATTTTCTTCATCGCGCAAATCCTCCATCCGCGCCCGCCGACACGAGCGCTGCATACACGAAGCCGCTGCCGCGTTCGCAAGAAGCGCTCCACGTCGCGCGGCGCACGCACTTCGATCAATAGCGCGATTTCGCCGTCTCGCACCGTACGGTGTGTACGTCCGATGAACGAAAATTGATCACCCTGCTGTCAGCCTATCCGTCCGAAAGCGCGCACATCGTGCGCCGCCCGGGTCGACGCGAGCGCACCCACGTGCTCGGATCCTTCGCATCGTGGCCGATCCGCTCGCACGCTTTCATCCCGTGGTCGCCGAGTGGTTTGCGACGGCGCTCGGGCCGCCGACGCGCGCGCAGGCGACCGGGTGGCCGCCGATCCTGGACGGCCAATCGACGCTGCTCCTCGCGCCGACCGGATCCGGAAAGACGCTCGCGGCGTTCCTGGCGGCGATCGAGAAGCTCATGTGGACCGCCGCGGATCCGCGCGGCGACGGATGCCGCGTGCTCTACGTGTCGCCGCTCAAGGCGCTCGCCGTCGACGTCGAGCGAAACTTGCGCGCACCGATCGCTGGGATCGCGCAGGTCGCGGCGCGACGCGGCGAGATCGTGCGCGCGCCGAGCGTCGACATTCGCACCGGTGACACGCCGACGAAAGATCGCGCGCGAATGCTTCGCACGCCGCCGGACATTCTCATCACGACGCCGGAGTCGCTCTATCTCCTCCTCACGTCGCAAGCGCGGCGCATGCTCGCGTCGGTCGAGACGGTCATCGTCGACGAGATCCACTCGATCGTTCCGACGAAGCGCGGCGCGCACCTCTTCCTGTCACTCGAGCGACTCGAAGCGTTGCGCACGGATCGCGCGCCGCTCCAACGCATCGGTCTCTCGGCGACGCAGCGTCCGCTCGACGAGGTCGCGCGGCTGCTCGGCGGGTTCGACGACGGAGGCGCGGCGCGTCCGGTGACGATCGTCGACGCGGGCGAGCGAAAGAAGCTCGTGCTCCGCGTCGAAGTCCCGGACATCGATCTCGGTCGGCTCGGCGAGATCGATCCGATCCCCTCGGGCGACGCGTCCACGCCGTCGCGGCGATCGATCTGGCCCGAGCTCCACAAGCGGATCGTCGATCTCGTCCGCGCGCACCGATCGACGATGGTCTTCGTCAACAGCCGACGGCTCGCGGAGCGACTCGCGACCGCGCTCAACGAGGTCGCTGGCGCCGAGATCGCACTCGCACACCACGGATCGATCGCGCGCGAGAAGCGCTCGGAGATCGAGGATCGCTTGAAGCGCGGCGATCTCCCGGCGATCGTCGCGACGTCGTCGCTCGAGCTCGGCATCGACATGGGCGCGGTCGATCTCGTCGTGCAAGTCGAAGCGCCGCCGTCGGTCGCGTCGGGGCTGCAGCGGATCGGTCGCGCGTGCCACGGCGTCGGCGGCGTCCCGAACGGAGTCGTCTTGCCGAAGCACCGCGGCGATTTGCTCGCGGCGGCGGCGGCGGCGACGAGCATGATCGCGGGCGAGGTCGAAGAGACATTTTACCCGCGGAGCCCGCTCGACGTCGTCGCGCAGCAGATCGTCGCGATCGTCGCCGACGCGGACGAGACGGGCGTCGCGGTCGAGTCGCTCTACACGCTCGTGCGGCGCGCCGCGCCGTTCGCGGAGCTCCCGCGATCGTCGTTCGACGGCGTCCTCGACATGCTCTCCGGTCGCTACCCTTCCGACGACTTCGCCGAGCTCCGACCGCGCGTCACGTGGGATCGCATCGCGGGCGTGCTTCGCGCGCGCCCCGGATCGCGCCGCCTCGCGATCACCAGCGGCGGCACGATCCCCGATCGCGGACTCTATGGCGTCTTCCTCACGGGCGAGGGCGAAGGCGGAACCGGCGGACGTCGCGTCGGCGAGCTCGACGAAGAGATGGTCTTCGAGATGCGCGAGGGGGACGTGTTCCTCCTCGGCGCGTCGTCGTGGCGCGCGGAGATCATCACGCACGATCGCGTCCTCGTGACGCCCGCGGCCGGCGAGCCAGGTCGGATGCCGTTCTGGCACGGCGATCGGCCGGGACGACCGCGCGCGTTCGGCGAGAAAATCGGCGCGCTCGCGCGGAAGCTCGCGAAGCTGCCGCGCGCCGAAGCCGAGAAGGTGCTGCGCGATGATCACAAGCTCGACGGGCCGGCCGCGCGCAACCTCGTGCAGTACGTCGTCGATCAAGTCGAGGCGACGACCGAGGTGCCGAGCGATCGGATGATCGTCATCGAGCGCTTCATCGACGAGATCGGCGACTGGCGCGTCTGCGTCCTCTCGCCGCTCGGGACGCGCGTGCACGCGCCGTGGGCGACAGCGGTGACGGGGCGGCTCCGCGCGACGTACGCGGGCGACGTCGAGGTGCACTACACCGACGACGGGATGGCGTTTCGGATCCCCGCGTGCGACGAGCCGCCTCCCGCGGAGCTCTTCTTTCCTCCTTCCGACGATGTGACGTCGAAGGTCACCGAGTCGCTCGCCGACACGTCGCTCTTCGCCGCGCGATTCCGCGAGTGTGCGGGGCGCGCGCTCCTCTTGCCGCGTCGCGATCCTCATCGGAGGACGCCGCTGTGGGCGCAGCGCAAACGCGCGGCGGACTTGCTCGCGGTCGCGTCGCGGCACCCTGCGTTTCCGATCGTCCTCGAGACGTACCGCGAGTGCCTCCGCGACGTCTTCGATCTCGCCGGGCTGATCGAGCTGCTCCGCGGCGTGGAGGCGCGTCGCGTGCGCGTGGTCACGGTCGATACGCGCACGCCGTCGCCGTTTGCGGCGAACGTCCTCTTCGCGTTCGTCGCGGCGTTCATCTACGACGGCGACGCGCCGCTGGCGGAGCGACGCGCGCAAGCGCTCACGATCGACCATGCGCAGCTGCGTGAGCTCCTCGGCGAGGTCGAGCTGCGTCAGCTCCTCGATCCAGAGATCATCGAGGAGCACGAGCGGATGCTCCAGCTCTTCACGCATCCGGCGAAGCACGCAGACGCGGTGCACGATCTATTGCGACGCTTGGGCGATCTCTCCGCGGCCGAGATCGGCGCGCGCTGCGAGGGGGGCGACGCGAGCGCAGAGGCGTGGCTCGGGGAGCTCGTGAAGGCGCGCCGCGCGTTCACGACGCGGATCGGAAAACGCACCTGCTTCGTCGCGGCCGAGGACGCGGGGCGGCTTCGCGACGCGCTCGGCATCGTTCCTCCGCGCGGGCTGCCGGATGCCTTCCTCGATCATGCGGCGGACGCGCTGACGCAGCTGACGGTGCGATGGGCGCGGACGCACGGACCGTTCGTCGCGAAGGACATCGCGGATCGCTTCGCCATCGGCGTCGACGCCATCGAGCGCGCGCTCGATCCGATCGTTCGCTCTGGTCGCATCGTCACCGGGCAGTTTCTTCCGGCGTCGCGCGGTGCGACGGAGTACTGCGACGCCGAGGTGCTCGCCGCGCTGCGACGTCGCTCGCTGGCGAAGCTGCGCCGCGAGGTCGAGCCGGTCGACGCCGCCGCGTACGCGCGCTTTCTCCCGGCGTGGCACGGCGTCACGCAAAAGCGGCGCGGCGCCGACGCGCTCCTCGCGACGATCGCGCAGCTCGAAGGGACGCCGCTCGTCGCGTCGGTGCTCGAGAGCGACGTGCTCCCCGCGCGCATCGACGGGTACGCGGCGTGGGATCTCGATGCGCTGTGCGCATCGGGCGAGATCGTCTGGGCCGGCATCGAGCCGATCGGGCCGAGCGACGGTCGCATCGCGCTCTACCTCGCGGATCACGAAGCGGCGCTCGCACGCCCCGCGCGGATCGCCGAGGGCCCGATCGCCGAGAAGATCCGCGCGCTGCTCGAACGTCGAGGCGCCGTATTTTTCGCCGAGATCGTGCGCGACGTCGGCGGTTTTCCGGCCGACGCACTCGAAGCCTTGTGGGACATGGTCTGGTGCGGCGAAGTGACGAACGACACGCTCGAGCCGCTCCGCAGCCGCATGAACGCCACCGGCGGCGACTCTTCCCGTCGCGCACGCATGCGCGCGCAGCAGCAGCGACGCGCGTCGCGCGCGGGACCGCCGGGGAGTGAAGGACGATGGTCACTCCGCGCGTCGCGTTGGATCGAACGCGCGGAGCCGACGGCGCATCGCGCGGCGCTCGCGCGCGTTCTTCTCGAGCGCTACGGGATCGTCACGCGCGAGACCGCGCACGCCGAGGGGATCGAAGGGGGCTTCAGCGCGGTGTACGAGGTGCTCAAGGCGATGGAGGAAGCGGGGCGCGTGCGACGTGGTTACTTCATCGCCGGGCGCGGCGGCGCGCAGTTCGCGCTCCCGGGGGCCGACGATCGCCTGCGCGCGTTCCGCGATGCGAGCGACGACGACGACGCACGCGCGCCCGCGACGATCGTCCTCGCGGCGACGGATCCGGCGAATGCGTTCGGCGCGACGCTGCCGTGGCCCGAGTCGTCGGCGACCGCGCGCCCGCAACGCGCGGCCGGCGCGCTCGTCGTGATCCGCGACGGCGTGCTCCTCGGTTGGCTCGGACGGAGCGAGCAGCCGCTCCTCACGTTCCTCCCGGCCGAAGAGCCGGCGCGTAGCGTCGCGGCGCGAGCGCTCGCGAAGGCGCTTGGCGATCTCGCGGCGCGCGGTCGTCGCCGCGCTCTTCTCGTGACGTCGATCGACGGCGAAGAGGCCGCGAAGAGCGCGCTCGCGCAGCACCTCGTCGCCGCCGGCTTCGGCGCGAGCACGCGCGGTCTCTTGATGCGCGCGCGCGAGGAGCGCGATGCCCGAGGGTGACACGATATTCCGCATCGCGCGCACGCTCGCGCCGATCCTCGCGGGGAAGATCGTCACGCGCTGGGAGTCTCCCCTCCCCGCGATCGAGCGCGCCGCTCTCGCAGGCTGCCGCATCGATGCGGTCGAAGCGCTCGGGAAGAATCTGCTCGTTCGCTTCGACGACGGACGCGTCTTGCGCACGCACCTCCGCATGGACGGCGCGTGGCACCTCTACCGCCCCGATGATCGGTGGAAGCGCGCAGCGTCGCGCGCGCGCGTCGTCCTCGCGGTCGACGGCGCGGTCGCCGTCTGCTTCGACGCGCCGGTCGTCGAGATCCTTTCCGCAGCCGAAGCGCGCGTCGCGCCCGCGCTCGCGTCGCTCGGCCCCGACATCCTCGCCGCCGACTTCGACACCGCCGAAGCGCGCCGCCGCCTGCGCGCGCGGGACGACGTCGCGATCGGCGAAGCGATCCTCGATCAGAGCGCCATCGCCGGAATCGGCAACGTCTACAAGTCGGAGGTCCTCTTCGTGCGCCGCGCCGATCCGTTCGCGAAGGTCGCGCGCTTCGACGACGCCGCGCTCGACGCGATCATCGCCGATGCGCGACGCATCATGCTCTTCAACGCGCAGTCGCATCGTGGAGCCCGCGTCGTCCGCCGCGACGCGCCCGGTCAGCGCGTCTTCGTCTACGATCGCGTCGGTCGCCCGTGCTTCGTCTGCGGCGGGCGGATCGAGACGAGGCGTCAAGGATCGCTCGGACGCACGACCTATTTCTGCCGCGCGTGCCAAGCGGTCACGGCGCCCGCACGCGTCCGGGAAACGTAGTCGCGCGGACGAATTTCGGTCACGTTCGCGATCGCCGTTGTCTCCAATGATCAGGAGGCCACGAATGATCACGCTCTATCACTCACCGTTCACGCGCTCGCACCTCGTCCGCTTTGCCCTCGAAGAGGCCGGACTTCCGCACGAAATCGTGCTCGTCGACGCATCCAAGGGTCATCACAAGTCGCCCGACTACTTGCGCGTGAACCCGCTCGGGCAGCTCCCGGCGATGGTCGACGGCGACGTCACGATTCGCGAGGCCGCGGGCATCTGTCTCCATCTCGCGGACAAAGCGCCGGAGAAGAAGCTCGCGCCGCCGGTCGGCTCGGTCGAACGCGCGGCGTACTACCACTGGATGGTCTTCTCGGTCGCGACGCAACTCATCGCGCTCGCGAAAATCGCGCTGCACACGCGCTTCTTGCCTGAGTCGATGCGGTCGGCCGCGGTCGCAGCGGATGGTCGCGAGCAGTGGGCAACCGTCGCGCCCGTTCTGACGGAAGCCGTGCGCGGCAAGCGGTTCTTGTTGGGCGACCCGTTCTCGATGGCCGACGTCATGATCGGGGGATCGCTCTGGCTCGCGAACCTGATCGACGTCCTCGCGCCGCACCAAGAGCTCGCGCGCTACCATGGGCGCGTGGCCGATCGTCCCGCATTCCAGCGCGCGTTCTCCGACGCGAAGGCGCCATGAGCGCGGCGATCGAAGCGCTCGTCGTCCGCACCAAGGCCGGCGACCGCGTCGCCGCCGAAGCGCTCGTCGCCGCGATCCAAGACGACGTGTACCGACTCGCGTTCCGCACGCTCGGCATGCGCGCCGAGGCCGAGGACGCGACGCAAGAGATCCTGCTCCAAGCGCTCACGCACCTCAGCGAGTTCCGCGCCGAGAGCGCGTTCCGCACTTGGCTCTGGCGCATCGCCGTGCGTCACCTCCTTCGTTGGAAGAAGGGGCAACGCGAAGAGATCGCGTCGTTCGAGATGATCGAATCGCTCGTCGCGAAGGGCCACGCAAACCCTTCGATGCCGGCGATCGCCGAGCCGGAGATCGCGCTCCTCGCCGAAGAGGTTCGCCTCAGCTGCACGCAGGGGATGGTGCTGTCGATCCCGCGCGACGAACGGATCTCGTGGATCCTCGCGGAGGTGTTCGAGCTGTCCGGCGAAGACGCCGCCGAAGTCCTCGAGGTCAACGTCGCTGCTCATCGCAAGCGCTTGTCGCGCGCGCGCGAGAAGCTCGGCGCGTGGATGGGCAAGCAGTGCGGCCTGGCGAACCCGGCGAACGCCTGCCGCTGCCGGCGACAGATCCCCGTCGCGACGAGCGTCGGTGTCGTCGACGCGAGCGACATCCAATACGCAACGCATCCCCGCTCCGCGACGCGAAAGCACGCGCTCGCGATCGCAGCCGAGGCCACCGAGATCGAAGCTGCGGCCCACGCGCTCCGCGGACACCCGGACTACACCGCGCCAGATTCCGTCCTCGCGCGCATCCGCGCGATCATCGACTCCGGACGCTACCAAGTGTTCGACGCGTGACCGACCGCTGACCGTTGCGCTCCGCGCGCGGGCCACTTAGAGGACGGTCGAATGAAGCCCACGAAGACCGACGAAGAGATGCGCGCCGCCGCCGAAGAGCACGCGAACGATCCCGATCGCGCGGAGCTCCTGCAACGCGCGCGGCGCTTCAAGGCGAGCTGGATCGAGCTCGCCGAGGCGCTCACCGACGTGCGTCGTCACGGTCAGTGGAAGCGCTGGGGCCACGACTCGTTCGAGGCGTACGCGAAGAGCGAGCTCCATCTCCGGCAAGAGACGGTCGACAAGCTGACCGGCTCGTTCCTCTTCTTGCAGAAGCGCGCGCCCGAGGTCCTGCGTCGCGACGGCATCGAGCGCGAAATCCCGACCTACCAGGCGGTGGACTTTTTGCGCCGCGCCGAAGAGAGCGAGCGCGCGCCGAGCGACGCCGTGCGCGCGGTTCGCGAACGCGTCCTCGACGAAGGCGCACCGCTCTCGGCCGTCTCTCGCCAGTTCAAGGACGTCGTCTTCCCCGTGAGCGAAGGCGACAAGCGCGCGCGCGACGCGGCGGCAGTGAAGAACGTCGCGACCCGCCTCCGCGATCTCCTCGCCGAGACACGCGCCGTCCCGCGCAAAGTCGCGAGCGACGCCGCCGACGCGCTCGAGCGCGTCCTCGAAGCGCTCGCCGCGACGGAAGAACGCGCCGCCTGACGCACTCTCCCTGTCTCCCCGCCTCCTGTTCAATTCTCGAGGCGTGAAACCGCGCGCGTGCGATGATCGTAGTGTTCCTTGGGGGACGCTCGCATGCGCCGTTCGTTTCGTTGGAGCACGCTACTCGCTCTTCTCGTAGTCGCCGGTTCGTGCGGCGGATCGAACGCGTCGACGACCGCCGACGATCGTCACCTCCGCTTCGCCCACAACGACTGGCTCGCGGCGAGCCTCAACGACGCCGTCGCGAAGCAGCTCCTCGAGCGCGAGCTCGGCTACACCGTCGAGCTCGTCCCCGCTGGCACGAGCGATCAGTTCGCGTCGATCGCGAACGGCGATCTCCACGTCAGCCTCGAAGTCTGGCCCGGCGGTCACGCCGAGGCGATCCAGCGCTACATTCACGACGAGCGCACCATCGAAGACGGCGGACCGCTCGGACCGCTCGCGAAGGTCGGCTGGTTCATCCCGACGTATTTGCTCCAGCAACATCCCGAGCTCGCGACGTGGGACGGCTTCAAGGTGCCTGCGAACGTCGCGCTCTTTCAGACGCCGGAGTCGGGATCGAAGGGGCGCTTTCTCGGAGGCGATCCGAAATGGGTCGGATACGACCAGCAGATCATCGACAACCTCGCGCTGAGCTTCCGCGTCGTCTTCGCTGGCTCGGAGGACGCCGAGCTCGCGGAGCTCAACGCGGCGTACAAGCGCCGGCAAGCGGTCGTCATGTACTTCTGGCTGCCGCATTGGGCGTTCACCGAATTCGATCTGACGATGGTGTCGCTGCCGCCGTATTCCGAGGCTTGCTACGCGAAGGCCAAGACCAACGGCGTCGACTGCGACTACCCGACCGATCGCCTCTTCAAGATGATGTGGCCCGGGCTTCGGCAAACGTCGCCTACCGCGTATCGCTTCTTGAAGGCCATGACCTACGCGACGCAGACGCAGCTCGAGATGATGGCGTCCGTGAAGGTCGGCGGGCAGACGGTGGAGCAGGCGGCGGCGACGTGGATCGCCGCACACGAATCGACGTGGCGACCGTGGGTCGACGCGGCGAGGTCGCCGTAGCGTCGCCGTTACTGCGTGCAGCCGTTCGCGATCGCGCCGACCAGCGTGTCGTTCGTGACGTGGTACGCCGCGCCGCTCGGGTTGAACGTCGCGGTCGTTCCGCTCTTCATCGCGCACCACACCTGCACGTCGGAGGGGACGTCGTCGCGTCGCGCGTCGAATGCGAGCGGACCGGACGTCCCGTTGAGATCGATCCCGCTCCCCGCGAGGAGCGCGAAGACGTCCGCGTCTCCCGCGACGCCCGGCTGGAGCGCGGCGGGGCCGACGTCGACGACGGGCGCGCCCGAGACCGCGAGCTTCGCGAGCGCGCCGAGGAGCGCCGTTCCGGTCGGCGGCGTGCTCCCGAGCGCGACCGTCGCGTACGCGAGTGCGTAGTACGCGTCGTACGCATTCGCGACGCCGAACACGTTCGGGTTGCTGATGCCGTCGGAGATCGTCTGGCTGTAGCGCACGAGCAGCTCGTGGAGCGCCATCGATCCCGCATCCGCGCCCGGCGATGTCCCCAGCACGCGCGTCCGCACCGTCTCGTTCGCGCCGAGGTACGCGAGGAGCTCCGGCACCTCGCCGCCGCTCGACACGAGGTACGCCGGTCGCTGCGGCGCGCGCCAGCTGTCCTCGATCCCTTTCACGATCGTCGCGATCTCCGTCGTCCCGATCACGATGACGAGATCCGGCGCGCCCGTCGCCGGCGTCACGGCCGCGATCGCCGCGCTGTACTTCACCGTCGGATCGCCCGCGCCTGGGTCGTCGGGATTGCCGTAGTCGACGTCGACGAAGTACGGCTGGTTCGACGCATCCTCCGCGAGCGCGCCGTTGAAGACGAGCACGCCGCGCAGCCACTTCTCGAGCGCGGCGCCGTACGCATCCGTCTTGTGGACGATCGCGACGCGGAGCTTTCCGCCCGGCAACGTCACGATGCGCGGCTCGAGGATCTGTTTCACGACCAGCGCCATCGCGCGCGCTTGCACTTGATCCGACGGGCACGTGCGACGCACGAGGCCAGGCGGCGTGACCGACGCGAGCTCCCCCGTCGACGACGGCGTGAGCAAGAGCACACGCGCGGGGTTCGTCACGCTCTCAGCCACCGCGAGCGTCGCGCCGGTGTACGTCGCGCCGAGGATCGCAGTCACGTCGAGCTCCGACACGAGGTGACGCGCCGCGCGCGAAGCATCCTCGCTCTCGTCGCACACGACGAGCGCGAGCCGACGACGCACACCCCCTGCCTCCGCCGGTGGAAGCCCGCGCGCGAAGTCCTCGCTCGCGAGCCGGAGCGCGTTTTGAATCGAGAAGCCGGTGCTCCGGTGTGCGCCGATCGACGGAACGAGCGCGCCCGCGATGATGGCGTCGTCGCTCTTGTAGTCGCCGAGCACTGTGCCGCAGTCGCGCGAGAGGAGCGACGTGCACCGGTGATCGCGCTTCCTGCAGATCGAAAAACGCCCCGACGGGTACGCGAGACAGTCTTGCGTGCTCGAGCACGACGCCCCTTCGATTGCGTCCGGCATCCCCGCTTCGGGCGGCGGCGCGACCGGCACGCAACCGCCGCGATCGCAGAACGTACCGGGGAATCGCGTGCAGTCTGCATTCACGCGACACTGCGTGGCGTCTTGGCTGACGACGACGGAGCAAGCGACCGAGAGCGTGAGCGACCCGACGACCGCGCAAACGAGCGAGATCGCTAGCGCGCGCGCGACACGAGCTCCCCTTCCCCCACGCACACCGTGAAGCGTAACACGGACGACACGGCGACCCTTGCTCGTGCGGTGGGCAGTGGGTACCCTTTCTACTGGGAGATTTCATGGGGAACGGGGCGGACGTGGCGCGCTCATCCGTGGTGACGGGTGCGATGGTCGCGGGCAAGTACCGCGTCTTCGCCGACATCGGTCGCGGCGGGATGGCGGACGTGTACCTCGCGGTCGCGAACGGCCCCGTCGGCTTCAACAAGATCGTCGTCATCAAGCAACTGCGCGCCGGTCTCGCCGAGGACCCGTTCCTCACGGCGATGTTCCTCGACGAGGCGCGCCTCGCCGCGAGG
>JBBQXV010000045.1:0-43171 GCA_038209335.1 Polyangiales bacterium
TGCGACTCCGACGGTTCGATGTCTCATCCGGTCAAGACACGGCGACGTACCCTCAGTCCCACATGATCGCGCGTCGCCCGTTCAGACGACGCGGAAAGACTCCCGCTTGCGCGGCGTCCGAGTCCGCGAGATATCGAGCACGTGCCCGCCGAGCCGCGCTCAACCTGCTTCGACGACAACGTCGTCGCCGAGCTCGTCGACGGGCGGCTCGAGGGGACGGCGCTCGCGAGCGCCGAGGCGCACCTCGCCACGTGCGAAGCGTGCCGCGCGCTCGTGGCGCTCGCCGCCGGAGCCCCGCTCGCTAGCAGGCTCGCCCCCGGACGACGATCTCTTCAGAACGCCGCGGACGATCGCCCCGACGCACCGCTGAAGCGCGGCGAGCTCGTCAGCCGCTACGAGATCATCGACTGCATCGGCGCCGGCGCTATGGGAACCGTGTACGCGGCGAACGACCCGTCGCTCGATCGAAAGGTCGCCCTCAAGCTGATTCGCGCGCAGGTGGTGACCGTCGATCTCGAGGCTCGACTCCTTCGTGAAGCCAAGGCGATGGCGCGTCTGTCGCATCCCGAAGTGATCGCGGTCTACGACGCCGGGCGACACGGCGACCGCTTGTTCATCGCGATGGAGCTCGTCGACGGCGGCACGCTTCGCGAATGGCTTCGCGCCGCGCCGCGCACGTGGCGCGAGATCCTTGCAGTCTACACGCGAGCCGGGCGCGGCCTCGCACAAGCGCACGCCGCAGGGATGGTCCATCGCGACTTCAAGCCCGACAACGTCCTCGTCGGCCACGACGGGCGCGTCCGCGTCACGGACTTCGGCCTCGCGCGAGCGGCGCGAAGCGTGGACCCCGTGCCCTCCCGCAGCGACGACGCCGCGGAGATCGACGAACGATCGGCGTCGCTCGACGCGAGCATGACCCGCACGGGCGCGCTCGTCGGCACGCCGGTCTACATGGCGCCCGAGCAGCTCGCGGGCCGCGTCGCCGACGCGCGCTCGGACGTCTACAGTTTTTGCGTGGCGCTCTACGAGGCGTTCTACGGCGAACGCCCCTTCGCGGGCCGCACGCTTCAAGAGCTCTCGACGACCAAACGCGCCGACGATGTCCGGCCGTCGTCTCCCGACTCGCCGATCTCGCAGCGCCTTCGGCGCGTGCTCCTCAGAGGTCTTCGCGCGAAGCCCGAGGAGCGGTACGCGTCGATGAACGACGTCCTCGATGCGCTGGAGCGAGCGGCACGCGCGCCTCGAGCGCCGTTCGTCGCGCTCGCTGCGATCCTCGCCGTCGCGACCGCGGGCGCGCTGATCGTTCGACCGTGGGCTCGTCCGCCGTCGCGCACGACGCCATCGATCTCCGCGTCGGCCAGCGCCGCGGTCGCCTCGCCCGGCTCGTGCACCGGCAACCGCGCGTGCGTCGATCGCAACGCAGGCGCTCCGTATTTGTGTCGCGCGTCGGACAAGAGCTGCGTGCCGCTCGCGTCCGAGGATTGCGTACCTCACTTCGAGCCAGGCGATTTGCTCGCCGACGACACGATATGGATCGGCGCGATGTTCCCGACGAAGGGGCCGACCGCCGCGGCGTACGGGACGATGAACGCGGAAGGCGCCGACCTCGCGCGCAAAGAGATCGCAAACGCGACCCGCGCGCTCGACGGCTCGAACGCTTCGCTCCGCGTCCGCCGCGTCGCCCTCGTCACGTGCGACGACGGCGACGACCCGATGCGCGCGGCGCGGCATCTCGTCGACGACGTCGGCGTCCCCGCGATCCTCGGGTTCGGCACGGGGCAGAAGCTCGTCGACGTCGCGGGGTCGCTGCTCATCAGCCGCGGCGTCGTCGCGGTCGCGTCGCTCACATCGAGCCCGCTCGTCACGCGCCTTCCGCAACCACCCGAGCTCCCGCACATGGTGTGGCGCACGACGTTCAGCGTCGACGACGTCGCCAACGCGACCGCGCGCATCGTGCACGACGTCCTCGAGCCACGCATCGCGGCGCCGAAAAGCCCGATGCGCGTCGTGCTGGCCCGTGACGAGAAAGCGGCGACCGAGTCCTTCGCGGAGGTGCTCTACAAGCAGCTCGAGTTCAACGGGAAACCCGCCGTCAAGAACGGCGACGACTACCACGAGGTCGTGTTCCACGTGGGCGCGAGCGTCGAAGCGATCGCGCGGGTCGCAGCGCGCATCGCGGATCGCGCGCCGTCGCTCGTCATCGTGATCGCGGAAGCCTCTCCCGCGTTAGTCGCCGCGATCGAAGCGCGAGGAAAACCCGGCGCATCGCGCCCGACGTTCCTGATCGCGAACGACACGCTCGATCTCTTCAAGTCGTTCCTCGGCAAGAACGTGGACCGTCGGCGGCGCCTCTTCGCGATCCAATCGGACTCGAGCTCGACCACGAACGCGCGCTTCACGCTCCGCTACAACGAGGCCCACGCCGAAAAGGTCAGCGTCACGTTCAATCCGGGCCCGACGTACGACGCGTTCTACCTCCTCGCTTACGGCGCGTTCGCGTTGAAGTCCGATGCGGTTACCGGGCCGGCGCTCGCGCGCGCGTTCGAGCGCCTCGTTCCTCCCGGCAAGCCGGTCGAGGTCGGGCCGAGCCACGTCTTCGACGCGCTGCGGGAGCTCGCTGCGGGCCGACGGATCGATCTCTACGGGAGCGCGAGCCCGCTCGACTTCAATCTCGCCAACGGAGAGGCGGCCTCGGACTTCGCGCTCCTCTGCGCGGGCATCGACGTCGACGGGCGCGCGACGGACAAGGACGTCGAGTCGGGCGTCGTCTTTCGATCGGTCACGCGCCGAATCGAGGGAACGCTGCGGTGTCCGTGACGCTCAGTGGCCGACCTGGCAGGCGCTGTGGCAGCCGCCGTTGCCGCCTCCGTCGCCCCAGTAGCGCACGACCCAGTGGGTCGCACGACCGTCGAGCGCGTGGCCGACGCAGTTGCTGCAGAAGTCGCCCTTGAACGAGTAGACATGCTCACCGGCGTAGCCGCCGTCCGGAGCGCCGTCGATGTTCGTCGGTGTCGGGACGGTGTCCGGGCACAGCCAGGTGTCGCCCGCGTTGATGTGCATGCCGACGGTGCAGCCCGCGAGGACGGACGGAACGGCAACGGGCGCGCCGCAATGATCGTAGGAGCTGACGGGCAACGTCGTGCAAACGGGTCCGGTCTCCGCGACGCAGCTCGAGTTGCACAGGGTGTTCGGAAGGCACGTGTTGGCAACGCTGAACGGCGCGCACCTCGTCGGCGCTTGCCGCTGCACGAATGCCTCGTCCGTGCTTCCCATCCCGTCGCCTCCCGGAGCCGAGCTGCACGCGCCAATTACGGTGGCAAGCGCGAGCGCGGTGAGCGCGGTGGCGGCGCGTGCGGAGCGAGTGAAGAGGCGAACGGTCAACTTGGATCTCCTGGCGTGGGAACGTGCGGTGTTTGCGACGGCCGTACATCTAGCAACGGTCGGGCGACCGTCGAGTCACTCGACTGGATGACGCTCACTTCATGGCGGCGAGGACGTGGCGGATTTGCGCCTGCAGCGGCTTGTCCGCGTCGTTTCTCGCGAGGAGCGCGCGGAGCATCGCGGCGACCGGCTCGCCGCCCTCGGGATGCGAGGAGAGGAGCGTGAGGAGCGATCCGTCTGCCTTCGGTTGCGTCTCGCCGGCGACGACCATCTTCGACAGCGCGTCGAAGTCCGTGGCGCCGAGCGTCTCCTTCGCCAGCGCGTCGAATGCTCGCGCCTCCACCTCCGACGACGAGTCCCCGGCGAGCGCGAAGAGCGCCTCGTGCGCCTCCGGCGTGTCCGTCTTGCGCAACGCCCACGCGACCGCGCCACGCACGCCCGCGTCCGGATCGCGCGCAAAGTCGACGATCCCGGGCACCGCAGTATCGAGTCCGAGGTTCCCGAGCGCGCCGATCTGCGTCTTCTTCGCCTCGGACGTCGAGCTCGTTGCGAGCGCCGCGAGCAAGACCGCGCCGTACTTCTCGCCGGCGCCACGATCACCCGCGCGCATCGCGTTGCCCGCCACCGCGCCGAGCGCGTACGTCGCCGCGCTCTTGGTCGTCGCGTCCTTCGCGTCCTGCATCGCGTGCGCGACGAACGTCACCGATTCCGTCGTCGGCCGCGCGACGAGCGAGAAGCGCTGCACGAAGGCGGAGAACACCGCGGACGAAGCGTGCGCCTCGTGGCTCTCCAGCGCCGCGCGCATCGCCTCCTGCGCCTTCGGCGTTCCGGTCCCCGCGAGGAGATCGAGGATCTGCGCGCGCCCGCGATCGTTCATTCGCCGATCTTCGAAGAGCGCGACCATCTCCATGCAGAGCTCGGGATGCTTCTTGAGGAGGCCGCTTGCGCGGAGGAGCCAATCCTTGTCGGCCACCGATCCAACGAGCGCCTTCGCGAAAAGATCGCGCTCGAGCTCCTCGCGCGTCATTCCGGCGATGCGCTGATCGAGGATCTGCGCGCGCGTCGCCTCCGACGAGGAGAGATCGCCCGGATGCTCGACGTCGAGCGTCGCGATCTCCGGCGCATCGGTCGCATCCCATGCGGTGATCCCGCGCAGGTCCATCGCGAACGTCATCGACGACGCGAAGTCACTCTTGCCGCTGCCGTCGCTCGTACGCACCGTGACGTCCTCGCGCTCGTCGAGCGCGACGACGTGACCCGCGCGATCGAGGCGGATCGTCGACGTGTCGTGGATCTCCTCGTCGGAGCCTGGCGTGCGCCTCGGCAGCGCGAAGATCGCCGTGTACGGATGGCGTACGCGAACCACGTGCGGAGGATCACTCGCGAGCACCTCGTACTCCGCATTCCCGACCCCGACCGGCGTCGTCTCGACGACCGACCAGCCCGCGACGCCGTTCGCCTTCACGATCGGCTGCGCGATCTGGACGATCGATTGCATCAGCTGCCGAAAGAGCGGAGGCGCGTCTTTCGCGAACGACACGCTCCGGACGACACCGGCGGCGTCGATCTCGAGGAACGCGTCGCGCCCTTCGAACGTGCTCCGCACCGACTCGTCTGTCGCAAGCGCCGCCTTGCCGAGGATCGAGAGATCGTGCCGGGTCAGCTGCTCGAGGCGCGCGGCGAGGAGAAACGCGTCGCCCTGCTTGCCGTACGAGCGCAGGACGAGATCGCCTGCGAGATCGATCCGGCCGTCGAGGTCGCCGCCCTTCGCGCCGTCCCCGACGCCGAGACCGAGCACGCGCGCGCGTGTGCCCATCTTCCACGAGAGTGCGTAGCGGTAGACGTTTCCTCGTGGCCAATCGAACGCGAAGGTGAGTGTCTGCGCCTCCGCGGCACGCGTCGGTGCGGTACGGCGCGCGCGCAAGAATCCGACGACGCCGACGACCGCAAGGAGCACCACGCCAATCGCGAATGCGGCGCGCCGCCGCGCAATCGTCGGCGCGCTCACGGGTTCACCACGCCGAAGATCGCATAGTTGATCGCGTCGATCGGGTAGCTCTTGTGACGGTGGAAGAGCGGCACTTCCTGATGCAGACCACCCCACGAGAAGAGATCGAACTGCGCGCGATCCGACCACACGAGGAGGTTGACCTCCGCGTAGACGTCGAGCTTGCCGGAGAGCTCCGACAGCTGGAGATCGGCGTCGGTGTCGATCGCGAGGTTGATGCCGTTGCCATCGACCGGCATGTAGACCTTCGTGGAGATCGGCACGTTGACCGTGAAGAGGTTCACCTGCCCCTCGATGCCGGCCGAGACGACACCGAGGTTGATGGCCGCCCATGCCTTCGCGTCGACCTGGAGGCTCGGCCCGACCGAACCAATCGCCGAGAAGCCGACGTTGTTTCTGTCGCAGCGGGGCGGCGCTTGCGCGGTGAACTTGAAGTCGGCGCCGACATGCACCGTCGCGCCGCCGCCGACCTCGATCGGAATACCGAGCAACGGGATGAAGACCGAGAAGCTCGGGCTCGCCGGCGTCGAGTCGACGGGGACGTCGAACGTGCGTCCGGTGAAGTCGCCGCTCTGCTGGAAGATGACGTCGTTGCCGAAGAACGTGAGGTGCGCGTCATCGAGGACGGCCTTGTCCGCCTCGGTGTGCGCCCGGAGCGCGGCGTCGACGATGTCGATCGGAATCTTGAGGAGCGTCGCGTGCGCGTTGAGCGTCGCGTGAACTTCGCCGTCGAGACGACAGATGCGCGGCACGTCGTTCGGACCGATCTTCGCCTTCACGTCGGCGAACTCCGACTCGCTGTGCGGCGTCACCGACCAGCCCGCGCTGTACCCGTACCCGCCGCCGAACCAATCGCCGCCGATGTCGTTCCCGTCCTGCATCGAGTCGCCGATCGAACGCGGGCTCGTCGACGCGCCCTGCAGCGGCAAGTCGGCTGTGAGCTTCGCGTACTGCGCTTCCCGAATCTTCTGAAACGTTTTCTCGGCGTCGTTGATCTGCGCGCGGCTCTCGTACGCGCCGAAAAAATCGGTCTGCACGGGATGCCCCAGCGCATCGACGCCCGGCTTGTTGTCGATGTCCGTGAGGTTGTCGTTGTACGTCTGGTTGTCCGTGAAACGCCGGTCCTTCCAGATCGCCGCTTGGAGCTGCGGCGACGTCATCACTGCGAAATCGTCGCCCGTGTCGGCGATGCAGCGCGCGTACGCATTCTGACGATCCGCCGCGAAGAGGTCCGAGTACTTCTCCGCGAAGATGCGCGGGTTGTAGTCGCACGCGTTCACGTCGAGCGCATGGCCGTTGAACGTGTAGCCGAGGCAGCCGTGGTTCGCGTCGTATGCCCACTCCGCGAGGAGCATCGCGGTCATCTTGTTTGCGGTCGCGGTGATCTCGGCTCGCAGCGCCTTTATCTGGCACATCTTCGGCACGTCGGTGCACGGCGCGGGCGCGGGCGTAGTGACGGTTCCGCCGCCCATCGCTGCCGCGATCGTCGGCGTCGCCGGTGCGACAGGCGTCACGCTCACGTGCGACATCATCCGCTGCGCGTTCGCGACGGAGGCCGCGCGCTTCGCCGACTGCGTCCCATAGAACGGCGGCGTCAACGGCGTCTTCGGTTGAATCGCCGCGTAGTTCGACGGCGGAGCCATGACGAGCTCGAGCTCCGCCTGGGTGATGGCGAGGTGATCGGCGAGCGCGGCATACGCGTTCATGCGCCGTTCGTTGTCCTCGTAGTTCGCGGTCACGACGCCCGCCGCGCTCTGGGCTTTCATCATCGCGTTCGCCCACACGACATCGTTCGCGCTGCCTGTCATCCACATCACCGCGCTCTTCGCGTTGATCGTCGCGATGATCTGCGCCTGCGCGGTGTCGTTCGCGTCGAGCCACGCCGGCACGATGGCCATGAACGGGTTGCGCCACATGTAGCTTCCGGACGCCTGGTACGGCATCGACGCGCCGTTCACGCTGATCGGGCGACCATCTTGACGCACGACGTTCGACGCGATGTTCGCGTCTTGGTTCGCCGCGGTGACGATCGCCTCGTAGTCGTTGCCGAGGTAGTGCGCGACGTCCTTGAAGTGGCTGTACGTTCCCCATTTCTTCCAGACGTACTCGGCGCACGAATGCATCGTCTGGTCGGCGGGCGAGTAGCGCGGGCTGGTCGTTGCGGCCGTCGCGTAGAAGGCGAGCCCCTTGAAGAAATCGCCGCCGATCGTCGCCTTCGTCCCCGTGTTCTGGGGCAGGCCGCTCTGCGACGTGATGGTGAACGCGTCGGTGAAGACCGTGCCCGCCGTCGCGACGCCGGTCTGCTGCACCATCGCGTACGGGAGAATGATCTTCGTGCTCTTCGTCTTCGCCGGCGCGTAGCGCGACGAGTACGTGGTCGTGACGAACGGGCCGCACCCGAGACTCCCGGTCATCGTCCGTGTCGACGCCGTGGGCTGCGCGCCCGGGCACGACTTCAAGTAGTCGCCGTCCATGCATGTCGTGGCCGACGGCGGGAGAGCGCAGAGCCGTGCGAGGTTCGCCTGCCCGACGCTCTGGACGGATCCGATGGGACCGCCGCTCAGTGGGACATTGGCGAGCGCCGGTTCGGCGAGCGCCATGACGAGAAGTGGTGCGATTCCCAGGGTTCGAAGTCTCATGCGGTTCTAGACACGGCGACGCCTGCACGGTCCCAGCTGGCGCGCGTCGCCCGTTCAGACGACGCGCAACCCGCGCGCCATCACCGCTCGCCTCCTTTGGCCGACGGCGCTCGACAGCGACGAAGCGCTCCGCTTCCTCCGCGAGGCGATCGCACGGCTCGCCATGCGCGCGACGGCAAGCTAGCCGACTCCACGCGTCGCGCGGGTGCGCAAGCTGCGCTAGGTTTGTGCGATGTCGAACGCGCGGACCTCGCTCTTCTTCGGGACCGTCACGTTGGCGCTGATGGGCTTCGCGAGCCTGCCATCGCACGCTGGCCCGGGTGCTCCGGCGGCTCCGAGTGCTTCGACGCCCACGCCCACCGTGACGCTCACGCCGGTCTCCGTCGCCCCGACGCTTCTCGCCTCGCTCAGGGGCAAGCGCGCGTTCGATCCGGCGAAGCTCACGTTCGTTTTCCGCGACGCGAGCGGCCCCCTCCTGCGGCACAAGGGCAAAGAGCGTCGTCTCCTGGAGGCGAACGCCGCGCTCGGGCAATCGAAACGCGCGACCGCGAGCATGCCCGCCGGACTCTCTCAGAAGCACCTGCCGCGTATCGATGGGTGGCGCCCCGGTGGTTTGCTCGCGACGCCGGCGACGCTCGTGGTCGACCATCGCAGCGATCAGACTCCCATCAAGGATCAGGGAACGCGCGGTACGTGCTCCGCGTTCGCCACCGTCGCCGGGCTCGAGGCGATGCTCGCGCGGAAGAAGTCTCCCGCGCGGGATCTCTCCGAGAACCACGTCTTCGACCGCGCGACGCTCATCGAAAAGCCTCTCTGTCCGATTCTCGGCGTGGCCACGTGGGCGGCGGTCGACGCCGCGCTCGATGGTGTTTGCGCCGAGAGCGCGTTCCCATACACGCCCGACAACCCGCCGGGGCATAGTTGCGCCGTGCTTCCGGCGCCGAAGATTTGTTTCATGAACGCCGACGCCAAGATCGCGCTCGCGTACTCGATGTACACGCCGAAATACGACGTTCCCGGCGTGACGCACGACTGGGGTCATCGCGCGGACAACGTTGCGCTCCTCGAAGCTTGGCTCGAATGGGGAAAGGACGTCGTCTTCGGCGTCGCGATGGCGGGCACCGACTGGGGCGACGGCACGGCGGCGACCGGTGTCGTCGACGTTCAGATCGATAGCAAGGGTCATCCGGCCGGCGCGTTCGGCGGTCACGCCATGCTCATGGTTGGATACGACCACACGAACCGCTACTTCATTTTCAAGAACAGCTGGAACGCGACCTATGGCCACGACGGCTACGTCTACGTGTCGTTCGACTACGTTCAGACGTACGCGCTGTATGCGTTCGTGCCGCTCGAGTAGACCGCAATTCCGTCCCTGTCGCGCGAATCCCGTCTCGCGACATGCACAAGTGCGCTCTGGTTTCACGCGCGCGCATTTTCGTACGAACGCCGTTGCGGCGCTCTTCGTCGACGTTTATCGACAACTGGCCACGATCTGCGCCGACGCCGTGTCGATGCCGATCGTCAGTCGCAACACGACGTCACCCGACGCGATTGTCGCTCGCTTGCAAAGAGACACCCGTCCTGCAACGCGCTGCGACAGATCCGTCCAATGCAGGGGGTTTCGCGATGGGCGCAGCTTCGAATTCGCTGAACTGGATGGTGGGCGCGAGCCTCGTCGTCGGATGTACGGCGACGTCCGACGCGCCGGAGAGCACGCGCCGCGTCGGCGAAGGGCAGATCATTCACGGCAACTTGGTCGGCGTCGTCATGGACGGCGCGAACATTCCTGCGAAGTACCGCCCGCTCGTCGATGCGTTCGGCATCATCTCGGTGGGGTGTACGGGGACACACGTCGGCAACGGCATCGTCCTCACGGCGGGCCACTGCTTCAGCGCACCCACCACGCGCACGAACAACCGCGCGTGCCCGGCGAACACGACGGTGGCGTGGGGAACGCGCCGCGACAAGGCGGCGTACCTCACGTCGACGTGCACGACGATCCTCGCCGAGCAGCTCAACAGCAACTCCGGCATCGACTACGCGATCTTCAAAGTATCGCCCGTACCGCCGGTGAAGGTCGACGTCGATCTCGGAGCGCGCCCCGCCAACGGCGCGACGCTGACGATCTTCGGCTTCCCACAGCTCCGGCCGCTCGAGTGGTCGCAGACGTGCTCGCTCACGGCGTCGTCGTCGATGAATCAGTTCGATCACGATTGCGACACCGAGCCGGGGAGCAGCGGGAGCACCATCCTCAGCGACGCGACGCTCAAGGTGATCGGCATCCACGACGGCGCGTCGGGGAGCCTGAACTACGGGACGTACCTCGCAGCGACGCCGCTCTCCGAGCTCGTGATGCCGACGCCGGTCCCGCTGTGCGACGGGACGACGCAACCGCCCAATTGCCGAGCGTGCACGCCGGCCGACTGCACGAGCGCGACGCCGTTCTGCGCGACCGCCGGGACGAAGGCGGGGCAGTGCGTGGCGTGTGGATCGAATGCAGATTGCAGGGATCCTCAGAAGCCCAAGTGCGACGTCGCGTCGAACACGTGCGTCGCGAACGCGCCCGCTCCCGACGCAGGAGCGCCCGACAGCGGGAGCGGCGACGGCGGCAGCGGCGCGGACGGCGGCGGCGGACACGACGGCGGCATCGTCGGGAGCGACGGCGGCAGCAACGGCCACGACGCGGGATCGAGCGCGCACGATTCGGGAGCGGGCGGCGACGGTGCGCCGACGGATCCGCCGGGGCAGTGGGAGTCGGGCACCGGTCAATCCGGCGGATGCTCGACGGCTCCGGCGCGCTCGGGCGGCGGACTCGCTGCGATCGCGCTGCTCGTCGGCGCGGTGGTCGGCGCGCGCGGGCGACGACGGCGATAGGTCTCATCGGCTCGTGGGGCTACGGCCTTGCAACGCCCGCTGCGCAGCATGCAACGGGCGCGAAGTTGACGCGGTGGCGGGCGCGCGCGCGCGTCGTGGGAAAAGGCGGCGCCGCGACGTGGGCTCGCACATTGCAAACCGGCGCGCATGGAACGACGCGTTGGTACCTGGCTCCTACTCTCGGCTCTGGCAGCGTGCACCGTGGCGGCGCCGGAGCGCGAACGGAGCGACGTCGCCTCCGACCCTCTGCAGCTGAAGGGAGACATCGGGGGGATCTTCCTCCCGCCGTCGCCGAACGTCGTCACCCAGCACAACGACAATGCGCGGACGGGAGCGCAGCTCGCCGAGACCGTCCTTCATACGGGCAACGTGAATTCGTCGACCTTCGGCAAGATCGCGACGCGCAAGCTCGACGGCCAAATCTACGGCCAGCCGCTCTACGTCGCTAACGTCGACATCGGCGGGCGCGCGCGCAACGTCGTCTACCTCGTCACGATGAAGAACAGCGTCTACGCCTTCGACGCGGACGACACGAGCCCACTGGCATCCCCGATTTGGTCGACGCCCGCTTTCGGGCAGGCGTTCGATCTCGGGAAGGACAGCAAGTTCAACGGCTGCAACGACATCTCCGGACCCGACGGACGGCTCGTCGGGATGACGAGCACCCCGGTCATCGATCCGACGACGAACACGATGTACGTCGTCGCGAAGCTGCAGACCGGCGCGCCCAACGCCACGTTCGCGCTCATCTCCTACGACATCCGAAACGGAAACGGCACAGGCATCGTGCAGATCGTCGGGAGCGCGATGGGCAACGGCGTCGGCTCGGTCGCCTCGAGCAACCCGCGCGACCATCGCAAGACGATCACGTTCCAAGCGAAGTACCAGCACCAGCGCCCGGGGCTCCTCCTCTCGAACGGCGTCCTCTACATCGGATTCGGATCGCACTGCGATCGCGGCCCGTACCACGGCTGGCTCTTCGCGTACGACGCGCCCTCGCTCAAGCAGCGCGGCGTGTTCCTCACGACGCCGAACCAAGTCGCCGATCAGCCCGACGACGAAGGCGGCATCTGGCAAGCGGGCCAGGGACCCGCCGCCGACTCCACCGGCTCGGTGTTCGTCATGACCGGAAACGGCAGTTTCAATGGCATTACGAACTTCGGCGACAGCTTCATCAAGCTCGGGTTCCCCGTTCCGAACGTCCTCGCGCGCGTCGCGTCGTTCACGCCGGCGAACCAGGCCGATCTCTACAAGATCGACTACGATCTCGGATCCGCGGGAGCACTGCTCGTGCCGGGGACGAATCAGATCCTCGGCGGCGGCAAGGACGGTCGGCTCTTCTTGCTCGATCGCACGAACCTCGCGAAGCTCGACGAATTCCCAGGCGCCGTCAACGGCAACATCCACGGCTCGCCCGTGTTCTGGAACGGCCCACGCGGTGCGCGTGTGTACATTTGGGGTGAGGACGATCAGCTGAAGGCGTTCACGATCGGCGGCAACTCGATCGGTCGCACGCCGGAAACGTCGAACGTGCCGACGACGATCCCGGACAAGAACGGCGCGATGCCTGGCGGGTTCCTCTCGATTTCCGCGAACGGGAGCGCGACGCGCACCGGCATCGTCTGGGCGAGCTATCCCAAGACGAACGCCAACCAAACGATCGCCGAAGGGATCCTCTACGCCTTCGACGCAGAGGACCTGAGGAACGTTCTGTGGACGAGCGATCAATCGAGGCCGGGCGTCGACAATCGGCCGGGCATCTTCGCGAAGTTCGTTCCGCCGACGATCGCAAACGGCAAGGTGTTCGTCGCGGGGTGGAGCGCGGACGATCCCGACCACCAGAGCGGACGCCTGCACATCTACGGCCTCTTGCCGGAGTGCAGGCCGCGCACGTCGTGCTCGGGCGCGTGCGAGACGATCTCCGATGGCTGCGGCGGGACGCTCGACTGCCCCCGATGCGCGAAGGGCTCGCTGTGCGTCTCGAGTCATTGCAAGCGGTGCGCGACGCCCAATTGCGTCGATCCGTGAACGCGCGCGCTCAGTTGCCGCCGACGCAGCCGCACTGGCCACCGACCCACGTGCTACCGCTCGCGCCGTTAAGGTGGCAGCAGCTGTTGCAAGTGGACGAGTTGCCGGCTTTCCCTTTGCACGCTGCCGTGGCCGCGGGGTTTTCCTTGCAGGCCGCGATGCCGAAGAGCAGCGCCAGACCTGCCGCGATCCACCACGCTCTATTCATCGCCCCACCTCCGCACTCGACGGTACCACGCGCGGCGCGTCGACTATTCTCTCGTGATGCACGCCGACGGCTACCGGGACTCTGCGCGCGAGCCGCGCGTGCTCGTCATCCCGCAGCGCCGCGGGCCTCTGTGGTTGTTCGTTCTAGCCTGCGTCCTGTTCGGCTTGATGGGCGCGTTCTTGATCGTGCACAACACGCACAGCACGACGCTCGACTGCGAGCGCGACGACGTCGCGTCCGCGCGGTGCACGCTCGTCGAAGGCTGGCCGCTGCTCCGCCAGCGGCGCGTGCTCCCCGCCGCGTCGCTCAGCAATCCGCGCGTCGACTGGAGCTTTCACCAGGACGACGAGTACTCCGTGCGCATCACGGCGCCCGACCGTGATCTCGATCTGGGGATCGTGCAGACCGAAGGCGACGCGCAGAACCTCGCACGCGCGATCGATCTCTGGCTTCGCAGTGACGAGCGCGGGCGGCGCGTCTTCAAGGGAGCGCAAATCGTATGGCTGCTCGTCGCGATCGGCGTCGCCTTCGTCGCGATGGGTCTCGGGGCCCTCCGCTTCGCGCGACGCTGCGATCTCGAGATCGCCGACGACGGCGTGGAGCTCGTCGTGCGGCGGGGCAAGAAGACGCTGGGGCGCATCTTGCGCGCGGAGCTCGAGGCGGTGCGCGTCGTGCCGCTCGACGACGAGGGCGAGGCGTTGACGCTCGTCGGGAAGAGCCATTCGGTGCCGCTCGATTCCGGCGCGTTCTGGATGCGCGGCGAGCGGCAACGCATCGCGAAGCAGATCGAAGGGTTCGTGCGGGACGCGTGAGCTCGCCGTTCACGACGCCGCGGATCCGCGGGGGCGTGCGCGCCGCCATCGCAGGCGTTCACTCGCGCGGGCGCTCTCCGCGGCGATCGCTCAGCTGCGCCGCCTGCATGAGCAAGTAGGTCCGTTCGGCGATGCTCGCGGTGCGGTCCGCGGCACGTCGGTAGTGCAGAATGGCGCCTTCGTAGTCTCCAAGGCGCTCGAGCAAATGCTGCTTTGGCCAGCTCGCGATTTGGTACGGACCTTCGCCGGGATGGTTCATCGTCAGCATTTTTTGATCGCACAGGCGCGATCAACCGGACGCACGCTCTGCCGCGCGTTTCATCCGCGCGATCTGCTCGCGCAAGGGCGCGAGCGCGGGATCGATCGGCGGCGGCGCGATCGTCTTGGCGAGGAACGCGAGCGCGTCGCGGAATCGTCCGGGGAGCGTCGCGCCGACGTGATCCGCGCCGCGCACGAGTCGGTACTCGTGCAGGATGCCCTTGTCGAAGAGAACGCGATGGAGAAATTCCACGGCGCGATGGAGGCCGAAGCTGTCCTCGTCGCCGCACTCGAAATAGATCGCGAGGTCACGCAGCCGATCCGGAGCGTCGTGCGCGATGGACGCTGGGTTGTTCACGCGCCAGTACGCGTGATCGATCGGCGCACCGAGCGCGCGCTCGAGCGAAGCGGGGGTTCGCCAGAACATCTCGCGGAGATCGATCCCCTCGAAGTCGAGCGCGGCCTGCACGCCGGGCGCGAGCGCCGCGACCGCACCGAAAACGTCGGGATGCTTGAACGCGAGCCGCAAGCTCCCTGCCCCGCCCATCGACGGACCGCACGTCATCGTGAGGCGGCGCTCGCGCGTGGCGCCGTGTGCTTCGCGAACATGACGAAGAAACGATCCGACGAGGGCGTCTTCCCACCGCTCGCTCCCGTCGCGGAGGTTCATGTACATCGCGTGGTCGGGCACGCTCGGCGCAATCGCGACGAGCGGAGGCAGCGCCCCCTCCGCCCAGGCGCGTTCGAGCGCCGGCGCGACGCGCTCGAGGTAGTCGCGGGACCCCCCGCCTCCGTGAAGGACATAGAGCAGCGGAAGCGCGTCGTCCGTGCTCCCGTTCGGACGAAGCGCCGCGTACTCGATCGGCACCGGCACCTCTTCGCAGACGAGCTCCGCTTTGATCATGACGATCGAAGTACGCGCCCGTGTGGCCTGCGTCTTGAAGAAACGCGACAGATCCTCGACGCTCGCGACCCATGCCGATCCACACGCACCGCTCCGCCGCGCCTCCGCGTGGAGTCGTGCGCGTGGGAGTCGCGGACGGTGCTATCGAGCGACACCGCATTCTGCCGCCGGACGCGCTCGCGCCGCTGGTGCATCACTTCTGGTCGGCGCGTTGGGATCTGCGGACGCCGTTCGTCGGCGAAGTCCTCACGCATCCGTCCTCGCAGATCGCCTTCGTCGAGGAGTCCGGCGCGATGCGCGCAGAAATCGCCGGCGTCTGTACACGACGCGCGTCGCTGCGTGTCGTCGGGAGCGGACGCACGTTCGGAATCAAATTCCGCCCCGCGGTCTTCCAATCGCTCCTTCGCGCGCCGATGTCGAGCCTCACGGATCGCGTCGTTCCGATCGCGCGCATCTTCGGGCGCGACGGCGACGACTGGGCTCGCGCGATTTTCTCGGCGCGCGATCTCGACGAGCAGATCGTGATCGCGACCGCGTTCCTCGCGCCGCATCTTCCGCTGCGAAGAGACGTCGTGATCATGCGCGACATCGTCGAGCGGCTCTCGCACGATCGATCGCTCCTTCGCGTCGAGGACGTCGCCGGCACGCTCGACCTCGACGTCCGCGCGCTCCAGCGCCGCTTCCGTCAGTACGTCGGCGTCAGCCCGAAATGGGTGATCCGACGCTACCGCCTCCACGAAGCCGCCGAGCAGCTCAAAGCCCCGAGCCCACCCGCGCTCGCCGCGCTCGCCGCGTCGCTCGGATACGCGGATCAGGCGCACTTCGCGCGCGACTTCAAGCTGGCGATCGGACGATCGCCGCGTGCGTTTTGCGCCGAGACGGGCGCCGATGCTGTCCGATGGTGCTCGCGCCTTGCGGCGGCGACTCGCGAGGTGCGCTAGCGACGCGTCGGAGCTCGAACCGCGAGACCGTGCGCGGTGATCTTTCGGTAGAGGGTCGCGCGCCCGATCCCGAGCTCACGAGCGGCGCCGGCACGCGATCCGTGATGGCGAGCGAGGGCCCGCTCGATGGCCCATGCTTCGAGGCCTTCGAGTCGCGCGGGCAACGGGTCGCCCGCGCGCGCACGGCGAGGCGCGGTGCGCGGACGTTCGAACGCGTCGATGCGTCGCTGCGATGACACGCACGTCGACGCGGCGTGTTTCGCCGCCCCCCACCGGACGCACTTCGCCTTCTTGGAGGACGCGCAGGAGCTTGGCCTGCATCGCGAGTGACATCTCGCCGCTCTCGTCGAGCAGGAGCGTGCCTCGGTGCGCGACGGCAAACAGTCCCGCTGCGTCGCGTTCCGCGCCGGTGAACGCGCCACGAACGTGCCCGAAGAGCTCGCTCTCGAGGAGCGCCTCGGCGAGCGCGCCGCAGTTGATGGCGACGAACGGTCCGCGGGCGCTTGCGCTCTCGTCGTGGATCGCAGGCGATCCGCAACCCAACTTCGATCTCCCGCTCGTCCTCGGTCAAGAGGCGAGCATCGGTCTCGCGCAGTCGTACGACACGACCATGACGCCGGCGGCGATTCCGTTGTCGATCCATCGCGCGTCGCTCGCGTCCGGAGGGCTCACGTCGGCAGCTCGAGCTTCACGCTTCGCGCGAGCGGTACGCCGGACTCGACGGTCTCGGCGACGATCGCTGCAATGTACACGCAGACGAGCGACACTCGCGCGATCCGCGACATCGCCGGCGCGCAGATCGTGTCGTTCGGCACCGAGTCGGCGCTGCCGATCGATCTCCCGTTCGCGCTCGACGTGTTCCACGAGGGGTGGCGATCGCTCGCCGTCACGCGGTCCGGCGCGATCGGACCGTGGGGTGTTCAGGGCCTCGATCTCGGCCTCAACCAGCGGTCCATTCGGGCCCGTTCTATCCGAACGGATTCATCGGCGCGCCCCGGCGAGGCGAAGGATGCGCAGCGGGGTTGCGCATGGGCTCACGCTTTGGAGACGCGGGCGCGCACCTTCGCTCTCGCCGGCGCGAGCTCCGACGGGGGCTTCGGATACGACCGCGCGACGCCGCGGATGGAGAAGACGAAGAACATCGCCACCCAGAGGGACACGAACATGCCGCCCCAGAAAACCTCCGCGTCAACCATCGGACCGCACCCGCGTAGCGATCTTGGCGAAGCATCCGAGCGAGAGAATCGACGGGACCCACACGGCCACGAAGAGACCTCCCTCTTTGTTTGGCGCCCCCATCATCCCGAACCAAAGGGCTACGGAGTAGAGGAAGGACGCGAGGGCGGCGACGAGAATGAAGTAGTCGGCTTTGTTGAACATGAGGCGATCTCCGGGGTCACTACGGTTCACGACACCGCGCGGGCGTACGAGGGTGTTCATCATGCGGCGACGTCCTTTCGCTCGGGGAGCTCGCACGCGAGGGCGTCGCAGCGGCCCGTGAGCCTCAGGCGGTTTTTCGCGAAGAGCGTGTACGCGACACCGAGGAGCTGAGAGATGCCCGGCCAGCGCGAGATGCGGACGAGGCGGTGAAAGCCGACCGCGTCGTAGAGCTGCCGGAAGACCTCGACCCCTTCGACGAGATTTCCATTCGGTAGGCGGCCGTTGATTCGGTTCATCAGGGTCTGCCAATCGAGACCAGTCGCGCGCGCGTCGAATTCGGCTGCGGCGATGTTGGTGAAGCGAATGCGACGCGCGCGGTCGAGCCGCATGAGCATGTGGATCTCGCGCACGCAAAGCGGGCAGTCGCCGTCGTAGAAGACCTCGAACAACCAGGCGTCGTCGGCTCCCATCACGCGCTCTCGACGTCGTCGTGGAGGGATACGTCGAGGATGTGGCCCGAGCGGCGCGCCTTGGTCGACAGGTACCGGTGGTTGTGCCGGTTCGGCGCGATGAGCACGGGCAACCGCTCGCGCACGTGGATCCCTTCGGCCTCGAGCTTCTGCACCTTGTCCGGGTTGTTCGTCATGAGGTGAATGCTGCGCACGCCGAGGGTCCGCAGCATCGCGGCGGCGACGCCGTAGTCGCGCTGGTCGTCCTTGAAGCCGAGCGCGAGGTTCGCCTCGACCGTGTCGAGTCCGCGCTCCTGCAGGGCGTACGCGCGGATCTTGTTCGTGAGGCCGATGCCGCGCCCCTCCTGCCGCATGTAGAGGACGATGCCTCGAGGGAGCGCGCCGACGGTGCGGAGCGACCGCTCGAGCTGAGCGCGGCAGTCGCAGCGAAGCGAGCCGAGCACGTCGCCGGTGAGGCACTCCGAGTGAACGCGCGTCACGACGTCGTGCGCGCCGAACACCTCGCCATGCACCATCGCGAGGTGCTCCTTGCCGTCTCGGTTGTTCGCGAAGACGACGATCCGAAAATCTCCGAACTGGGAGGGGAGCTGCGCCACGCTGGCGATCTCCACTCTCGCGGACGCCTGTGCCGCATCTCCGTCGCTGCGTTCCTGCGCCATGACGTTCTCCTCGGGTGCCACGCTCTCATCGATGCGGCGCGCTTCGCCGGGGTGTCGAGCGGGGTGGCGTTTTGTTTTTGTACAGTTATTGTATAGGTAATGTTCAGGCTCGAGATGGTCAAGGCGCGGCCTCCCAAGGCGGATGCGGAGCGCGTCGACGCGCGCGGCAGCACGATCCGCGTGGTGTCGATGCAGACGGGGCTCTCGATGGAGACGCTTCGGGCGTGGGAGCGTCGCTACGGGTTCCCCACGCCCGAGCGACGCCCCGACAGCAACCGCCGGCTCTACTCGCCCGCCGACATCGAACGGCTCCTCGTCATCCGACGCGCGCTCGAGCGCGGCTACCGCGTGGGCGACGTCATCGGCAAGTCGGCGCCGGACCTCGAAGCGCTCGTCGTCGCCGCACCCGAGCCGGTGCGTGGCGCCACCCCCAACGCGACCGCGACAGTCGAAACGCTCATCGAGCTCCTCGCGCACGATCGGATCTCGCTGCTCGAGAACGAGCTGCGCCGCGCGGCGGCAGCGCTGGGCCCGCGTCGCTTCGTCGCCGAGCTCGCGCACCCGTTCGCTGTGAGGGTCGGCCAAGCGTGGGCCGAGGGGCAGCTCTCGGTGCGCCACGAGCACCTCGCGACCGAGTGCCTCGTCACGCAGCTCCGCAACATGCTCGCGACTTACCAGGACATCGAAGCGCGTCCTCTCGTCGTCCTCGCGACGTTGCCCGGCGAGGCGCACACGCTCGCGCTGCAGATGGTGGCGCTCTATGTGGTCGTCGGCGGCGTGAAGGCGCGCCTCTTGGGCGGTCCCACGCCCGCGAAGGAGATCCTCGAGGCTGCGCGCGTTCTCGAGGCAGACGTCGTCGGTCTCACGGTGACGCCGGCCTCCGACCGAAAGGAGGCGCGCAAGGCAGTGAGGTCGATGCGACGCGCGCTCCCGCCTAAGGTCCCCATTTGGCTCGGCGGCGGCGGCGCGGGCGCGCTGCGCGTGGATGACAAAGCGACGCGCGTCATTCCGTCGTGGAGCTCCCTCGATGATGCGGTGGCCGAGTGGCGACGCGCGCCGCGCAGGGGGGCGTCGTGGTGAGCGCCGACCATGGCCGGCGCGCCCGCGTCGCGATCGCGGGGGCCAGCGGCTTCGTAGGGCGCTCGCTCGTGAAGGCCCTCGCGCCTTCGCACGACATCCTCGCGCTCGCGCGAGCGCCGCAGGCGACGGACGTGGCAGGCGGTGTCGAGTGGCGGGCGTGCGACCTCTTCAATCTACGAGAGGCCGAGCGCGGGCTCGCCGGCGCCGACATCGCGGTCTACCTCGTTCACTCGATGATGCCGAGCGCGCGCATGACGCAGGGGCGCTTCGACGATCTCGATCTGATTCGGAACTAAACTTCGACGGGTCGACGTGTCCCGGCAGAAGCGCGACGCCTGGCGCGAGCCCGCGTGGCATTGGCTCGGCGCCGGCGGTCACGCGGGCCGTGCGAGGTCGAACACGTTCGACGCCTGGTCGCTTTCGACCATCGCCTCGCACGCTCGCGCTCGGAGACTCGGCCAGACGAAAACCGTGCCCTGATTGAATACCCTACGGCTTGGATCCAGGGTCGACGCTCGAGGCCGGCCTCGGCTTGGTGACTGTGATCACCGGCGTGGGAGTGACGGGCTTCTCGAGCGCGCCGGCCTGCTGCTCCAGCGCGGCGGCGTTTTTCTCCAGCTGCTCGGTGCCGTCGCGATCCGCTTTCGCGGCGGCCCGTTCGGCCGCTTCCTTCTTCGGGTTGGTTGCGATGTCCTGCTTGATCGCGGCGACCGCAGCGGCGAACGCCGAATTGTCGCCCAGGTCGGCCAGCATCTTCTGTGCTTGGGCAACGGCCGTGGCGGCGGCGTTCGCCGCGAGGTGACGATGCGGGTCGGGGTTCTATTCATGCTCGTCGATCCGATCGGTGCCCGGCGACAAGGTGTTCGCGACGCGCGCAATCGCCGCGAGAGGCAGAAAGATGTCGGTCGTCGCCTGATGCTCCGGGACGTCCGGGAAAAAGCTGACCCGCTGGAAGAACACCGGAAAATCGCGCGGCTCCTCGCCACTCGCCGGGAGCCACTCGGCATACATGTACACGACGCTGTCGCGGAGGTTGTCGTCGGAGCCGACGTGCCGGAGGACGGCGCATCGTCCACCCGGAATCGTCTTTCCGACGACGCCTAGCGCGTTGTCGGTCACGTCGCGGCTCGTCGCCGCGCAGATGTCCATTCGGTACTCGTCGGGCAGAGTCTCCGCCGGATCGACGTACGCGATATTGAAGGTCGCGCTCATCTTCGGAGAGAGCTTGTTCTCTTTTCGCCACTCGATGAAACGGCGAATGGTGTCGCCGATGCGACTCGGATCGCCGCGGTGCTCGAGCGCGCCGACGCGCGTCTCTTGGAAGTCGACGATCTTCACTTCTCGCTTCTGCGCATTGCTCTGCTTCATGTGCTTGCTCCTCACGTCGGAGAGTTGCCGATACGTCGCGTGCCATGAGTCCCAGCGTGGGTCGGCACGAAAGTCGGAGGGCGATTGCCCGACGGCCTTCTTGAACGCGCGCGCGAACGCCTCGGGGCCGTCGTAGCCGTTCTCCAGCGCGATCTCGATCACGGGGCGACCGCGGAACGCGAGCTCGTACGACGCGCGCTTCAGGCGCGTGAGCTGCACGTACCTGTACACGCCGATGCCGTAGAGCGCGGAGAACTGCCGATGGAAATGGAACTTCGAGAACGCGGCGACGCCGCTCAAGCGGTCGACGGAGAGATCGTCGTCGAGGTGCGCGTCGATGTGCTCGAGAACGCGGCGGAGTCGCGCTTCGTAGGCGTCGCGTTCGGATTCGCTCACGAGCGATAACCTAATCGCTGCGATGTACCGACGCCTGACCGAAGTTGCTAATCAGACGATGGACCTCGTCGGCGATCGCTCGCCGATCTTCGTTAGCTCTGGGGGATCGCGTTCGCCGTCATCGGCCAGCATTTGATCTGGGGCGCTTCGGCTATGCGACCACTATGCCGAGCTGGTGTTTCATCGCGTCTACGGACAGATCGTCGCGCGCACTTCGCCGGCGACGTCGATCGTGTCCGAGCGATAGCGGAGGAGGAAGCGTACGCGCGGAACCGGGGTCGTCGACATGTCGATGGCGCGGCCGCTCATCGAGTAGAGATGCACGCCGCCGGCCGCTTTCCTCACGGACCCGAACTCTTGGGGCATCGGCCACGGCACGTCCACGGTCACCGACCGTGCGTTGGACGGCGGTCGTTGCGCGCCGCAGAGGACCGGGTGATCGAACATCCAGAGGACTCGCCTGTCTGGCAGAGCGGGATCGGTCACCGCAAGGGCCGACGCCAGAACGAACCGACGGCCGTCGACGGTGCCCGCGAGCAGGGTCTTCGGGATCGGCGGGTCATCGGGTGTCTTCGCGCTCCGCGGATCGGGCGGCGCGTCGGGGCCCATGGCCGACGAAGCCGGAGCTGCGTCGACGCTCGCGATCGGTGCCGGCGCAGCGCTGGACGACGATGCGTTCGGGGTCGGTGCGATCGACGCGACGCTGGACGCACTCGACGCGATCGTCGCCAGCGGCGGCGCGGCGCGCGGCGGATCGGACGTGGCGCATGCGGTGAGAACGAGCGCCAAGATCGACGGAAGAACGCGCATGCACCGAGCGTAGCGCCGATGCGCGCGCGCGTCTGGCAGGGCACTCGCGCGGGGACTCCGTCGAGCGAGTCGACGACTCGCGCGATTCCTCGACGGCGATCGACGGCGCCGTCTATCGGATACGCTGAAGCGACATGCGCGCGAACGTCCTCCTCGTCGTCGTCTCGACGTGCGCGTGCGCCGCGGCTCCGGCGCCGTCGGGAGACGCGCGCGTCGTCTCGCTGGCGTCCGCGGACCCGATGGCCGCGCCGAGCGCACCGCAAGCGAGCACGCAGACTTCCGCGATCGCGTCGTCGGCGTCCGCAGCGCCTTCCGCGTCCGCTCCGCCGCGCACGCAGCCGCGTGTCTTCACGCTCTCCGACATCCTCCTGCGCACGCCCGATCCGCCGAAGCGCGCAGGCCCGACGCCGCCGCAACCGTCCGTCCCCGGCTGCGACCGTCGACGTCAGCCGCTCGGATGCGTCGTCGGCGGGAGCTGGTCGCTCGGCTACGGCGCGAGCGTCGGCCTCGAGCCGCGCAGAGATCTTCCGCCCAACGATTGGAGCCGCGCGGCGATGTGGATCGAGTACGTGCGCGGGGGCTTCAGCATTTGCTCGGGCGGCAACGATTTCAAGCCGGGTCCGATCGGCGTGTTCACCGTGACGATGCACGCCGAGCGCGAAGGCGATCGGCCGAGGGCGACGGTCCGCTCCGACACGTTCGACGCGAAGACGTGCGACTGCGCCGTGAGGAAGCTCGAAGCCAATTGGCGATTCGTCGCCGACGCGCGCAAAGACATCGAGTTCTTCGTGACGCTCACGGAGAAGTGGACGTTCATCGAGCGCACGGGCGGCGAGAATCGCTGAGCTTCATCGCGGAGCCTTCCCGTTCGGATGGATGGTCTCGCCCTTCCTCAGCATCTCGACGAAGGCGGCGATCTTCCTCTTGCGTCCGACCGCGGTCTTCATGCCGAGCGTGCGAAACGTCAACGAGAAGCGATTCTGCGACGAGAGCGCTTCGTACATCGCCATGGCCTTCGGCTCGGCGCGGATCGCGTCGAGCAAATCCTTCGGTGCCTTCGTCGTGATGCCGTAGGCGTTCCGCCAGCGACCATCCGCCTTGGCTGCCGCAACCTGCGCGAGGCCGGCCGGTTGCATCCTTCCGGCCTTCGTCAGCCGCTCGATATTGGCTACGTTGATCTGGCTCCACACGCTTTTTTTGCGGCGCGGCGTGTATCGCTGCAAAAAGCTCTGGTCGTCGAAGGCTTTGCGAATGCCGTCGATCCAACCCCAGCAGAGCACCGCGTCGATTGCCTCTTTGGGGGTGATCGATGCCCGCCCCGAGCGCACCTTGTGGATTTTGATCCAGAGCTCCTGCTCCTCGTGCCCATACTTGCCGAGCCAGACGTAGAGGTGCTGCGCATCTTCGAACTCGAGGACCTTGTTGCGATCGACGCGGACCGACGCCATCACCCGATGATAGCTCGCCGTTCATGAAGCCCTCGAGCATCTCTTCGCGGCGGGGCTCGTACGCTCGCCGTTCGAGCGGATCGCGGCGGTGGCGGGGTGAGCGGCGGGCGAGGCGCTCGCGAAGGAAGGCGCGGCGGGGGTGCTGCGCGCAGCGGAGGTACAGCTCATGCCGTGACTGACCCGCCCTAGCGCGTCGCGCGACCGTGCTCGAGCCGCGCGCGCGCGACCGTACGATCGCCGCATCGATCCATGGCACCATGCGCGCGTGAAACACTTCATCAACGAACGCAGCAGCGTCGTGACTGACGCCATCGACGCGGCGGTACTGCTCGGCGACGGAAGGCTCGCGCGCCTCGACGGGTTCCCGGCGATCAAGGTCGTCGTGCGCACCGACTGGGACAAATCGCGGGTCGCGATCGTTTCCGGCGGCGGCTCCGGGCACGAGCCGTCGCACGCCGGGTTCGTCGGCGACGGGATGCTGACGGCGGCGGTGTGCGGCGAGATCTTCGCCTCGCCGAGCGTCGACGCCGTGCTCGCCGGAATCCTCGCGGTGACCGGAACGCCGGGATGCCTCCTCGTCGTGAAGAGCTACACCGGCGATCGGCTCAACTTCGGGCTCGCCGCGGAGAGAGCGCGCGCGCTCGGGCTGCGCGTCGAGATGGTGATCGTCGGCGACGACGTCGCGATCGCAGGCGCCGCTCACCCGCGCGGAGTCGCGGGAACGCTCTTCGTGCACAAGGTCGCGGGGGATCTCGCGCGCGCGGAAGCGTCGCTCGGCACGGTGAAAGCGGTGGCGGAGCGCGTCGCTGCGAGCGTGGTGTCGTTCGGCGCGTCGCTGTCGTCGTGCACGATTCCCGGACAAGAGACCGAGCAGCGCCTCGGGCCGAACGAGATCGAGCTCGGTCTCGGCATTCACGGCGAGCCGGGCGCGAGCGTGGTTCCGATGATGACGATGCGCGAGCTCGCGAAGACGATGACGGTGCACATCGAAGCGGCACTCGACGAAGGCGCGCGCAAGAGCAGCGCACCGCTGGCGCTGCTGGTGAACGATCTCGGCGGCGTACCGCCGATCGAGATGGCGGTGGCCACGCGCGAAATCGTCGCCGCGATGAAGCGGGAGATCGCGCTCGTCATCGGGCCCGCGCGTCTGATGACGTCGCTCGACATGAAGGGGCTCTCGATCTCGGCGCTGCCGCTCGACGCCGATCTCTCGCGCGCGTTGTCGTCGCCGGTCGCGCCACCGGAGTGGCCGCGCACGCGGAAGCCGGCCACGATGTCGCCGATCCCGTTGCCGACCGCGGTCAAGCTCGCTGCGTACGCGCCGTCTGCGAACGCCGCGCGTCGCCGCGTCCTCGAGCGCATGTGCACGACGTTGATCGAAGCGCGCGCGGAGCTCGACGCGCTCGACGCGAAGGTCGGCGATGGCGACACCGGGACGACGATCGCGGCGGCCGCGCGCTCGGTGCTCGGCGATCTCGACCGCCTGCCCTTCGCAGAGGCTCCCGCGCTCTGTGCGGCGCTCGCCGATCGTTTGTCGAACGTGATGGGCGGATCGAGCGGAGTGTTGCTCGCGATCTTCTGCGCGGCGATGGGCTCGCGCGTGGGCGATCCGCCGGACTGGGCGGCCGCCCTGCGCGAAGGTGTCGCGCGCGTATGCGTTTACGGCGGGGCGAATCCAGGCGATCGCACGATGCTCGACGCGCTCGTCCCGGCGGTGGACGCGCTCACCGGCGGAGAGACGCTCGCGAGCGCGGCACGCGCGGCGCGGACGGGCGCGGATCGCACGGCGACGATGATCAAAGCGCGCGCGGGACGATCGAGCTACGTCCGCGAAGACGCGTTACGGGGCGTGCCGGATCCGGGCGCGGTCGCCGTCGCGGTGGTGCTCGAAGCGTTGGCGCGCGACGCCTAGTAGCGAGAGCTCGCGAACGAATCGACTACGCGAGAGCCTCCTTGAGCAACGCGATCAATCGCCCCCACGCCTTCTCGGCCCCGTCTTTGTTGTAAGCCTGCGAATCCGTCGGACACCAACCGTGCAGCGCGCCTTCGTACACCTCCACTTCCGCGGGGAGCGATGCCTTAGCGAATGCTTCCTTCAACGCGCCCTTCGCGTCGGGCTGCTTCGCGTCGTCGTTCGACGCAATCGCGATGAGAAAATGCGCCTTCATCTTTGGAATCGAGAGATGGGGACTGTCGGGCTTGTCGGTGACGAGTCCCCCTCCGTGGAACGAGGCGGCAGCTCCGACGCGATCCGGGAGCGCCGCCGCCGTGCGCATCACGAGCGGTCCGCCCATGCAGTATCCGGTCGTGCCCATCTTGCGCGACTTGTTGACGGCGGCTTGTTGATCGAGCCATCCGGTAAACGCCTTCGCGTCGGTGGCGGCGGTGTCCGGCGTGAGCGAACGCGCCATCGTCATCAATGCGTCTCGGATTGCGGGATCGTCCATGCTCGTGCGCTCCGACGTGGGCGCTTTCTTGATGCGGTAGAACGGATTCACCACCAAGACCGCATAGCCCGCTTCGGCCAAGCGCTTCCCCATCTGACGGAACGCCGGACGGAGACCGAAGATGTCGGGCCAAATGAGCACCGCGGGATCGGCGCCGGTCGTTCGATGGACGAAGTACGCGTCGCACGTACCGTCGGGCGTGACGATGCTGACCTCCGATTCGGTCGTCGGCGTGGTCGAGATCGACGTGCCGCTCGCGATCACCGGAGGTGGCTGCGGGTCCGATGGTTTGCAGGCCGACGGAAGCAGCGAGACCAGCCCCGCTCCGAGCGTCATGGCGCCGAAGCCGCGCCGAGAAAGCGTCTCGTCACGGAGACGGTACGCGAGCAGGTCATCGAAAGAATCGTCGTCGCACATGCGACGAAACTAGACGCGCCCTGGGCTCGACGGCAAGCAGACCGTGCGCGACGCGCACCGACGGCGGATCGCTGCGCAAGAACGGCGCTAGGTTTCGAGACACGACGTCTACGCGTCCTGCCGATGATCGCGTCGTCGGTGGACTCCACGATCGACGCGAACCGCGCTACGTCGCACGGCGCTTCGGTCTCGCCTCGGGCGAAGACTTCGCGCGAAACGTGAAGTCCCACTTGCACGTCTTCGTGCACAGCTCGACGAACGCGCGCACCTTGGCGGAGAGCAGCCGCGTCGTTGGGTAGACGATCTGGATCGGCAGGGGCGCAGGCTCGAGCTCTTCGAGCACGACCTCGAGGCGGCCTGCCGTCAGCGCCGCGGCCGCCTGGTACGAGAGCACCATCGCGAGCCCTCCGCCTCGTTCGGCGTGGGCGACGGCCGCGTCGGCGCTGTTGGTCACATAGCGTGGCACGAACGGCACTCGCACGATCGCGCCGTCCACCGTCAACCGCCACTCGCGGGTCGCGTTGAGGGGCGTGAGCTGGATGACCGAATGGCGCGCGATGTCGGCGGGCGCGCGCGGCCGCGCGTGCCGCGCGAGGTACTTCGGCGACGCGACGACGACGCGGCGGACGAGGCCTACCGGCCGGGCGACGTAGCTCGAGTCTTCGAGCTCGCCGATGCGCACTGCGAGATCGACTCCGTCCTCGACGAGGTTCACCACGCGATCGGACAGCGAGAGCTCACCTGTGATCGCAGTGTATTTTTCGAGGAACGCGCACATCAGCGGCGCGACGTGCAGGCGACCGAACACGGAGGGCGCCGTCACCACGAGGCGACCGGTGGGGACGGTGCGCTCGACGTGCGCGGCCGCCTCGGCCTCCGCCACCTCGCCGAGGATGCGCCGCGCGCGCTCGAGATAGCGCGTGCCCGCGTCGGTCAGCGTCACCGAGCGCGTGGTCCGTTGCAGAAGTCGTGTCCCGAGGTGCTCTTCGAGGGCGGCGACGAACCGCGTGACGGCCGACGGCGACAGACCGAGGCGCCGCGCGGCCGGCGCGAAGCCGTGCAGGTCGGCGACCGACACGAACACGCTCATGGCCTCGAAGCGGTCCATCTAATTATTGCATCATTTGCAATGGTGAAGTGTCAAGCGCACCCATTGTTGAAGAAGTCGGCGTGCCGCATGGTTGTCTCTGCGCCGGGCCGAACCTTCTCGACCCCGCAAAGGAAAGAGACACACCGCCATGACTCGCATCGCCACCCCCGCCTCGATCGCCACGTCGCCCACCGCCTCGCAGCCGCTGCTCGAGGCCGTGCAAAAGCAACTCGGCTCCGTCCCCAACCTGTTTCGCGTCGTCGGCAACAGCCCCGCCGCACTCGGGGGCTACCTCGGTCTCAACGGCGCGCTCGGCAAGGGCAAGCTCGACGCGAAGACCCGCGAGCGCATCGCCCTCGCCGTCGCCGAGCTGAACGGCTGCGACTACTGCCTCTCCGCGCACTCGTACCTCGGAAAGAACCTGGCGAAGCTCGACGACGCCGAGATGGCGGCGAACCGCGAAGGCGGCTCGAGTGATCCCAAAGCCGACGCGGCGCTGCGTTTCGCGTCGAAGGTCGTGGCCGCGCGGGGCCACGTGAGCGACGCCGACGTCCAGGCGGTGAAGGCCGCAGGGTACGACGACGCGGAGGTGATCGAGATCGTGCTGCACGTCGCCCTCAACACGCTGACCAACTACGTGAACGAGGTCGCGAAGACGGATATCGACTTTCCCGTCGTCAACCAGCGCGCGAAGTGATCATGTCCCGCCCGCCGCTTCCCCCCTTCACCGAAGAGACCGCCGCGCAGAAAGCGCGCCTCGCGGAGGATGCCTGGAACAGCCGCGACCCCGCCCGCGTGGCCCTCGCGTATACGGAGGACAGTCGCTGGCGAAACCGTGACGTGTTCTTGCAGGGACGCGCCGCGATCGTCTCGTTTCTCGAGGGCAAATGGGTTCGAGAGCAAGACTATCGACTCATCAAAGAGGTGTGGGGCTTCCGCATTGCGCGGATGGCCGTGCGCTTCGTCTACGAGTTTCACGACGCAGGCGGGCAGTGGTGGCGCGCGCACGGCAACGAGCTTTGGGAGTTCGACGAGCGCGGGCTGATGCAGCGCCGCGAGGCGAGCATCAACGATCTGCGCATCGACGCCGCGGACCGGCGATTCCACTGGCCCGCGGGCCCGAGGCCGGTCGATCACCCGGGGCTCACGCAGCTCGGTCTCTGATCGCACCGGCTCACGAAAGAGAGGAAGGTCACGATGGGGCGATTCGGAGAGATCGCCTTCACGCCGTCGGTGAAGGCAATGCAAGCAAGCATGGGCAGCCGCGCGGCGTACGCGCGGACGGAAGCGGGCACGCCATCACGCGACGCGATCGGTGACGACGAGCGCGAGTTCCTCGAGGCGCGCGACAGCTTCTACATGGCGACCGTCGGCGAAGGGGGATGGCCGTACATCCAACATCGCGGTGGGCCGAAGGGGATCGTGCGCGTGCTCGGCCCCCACACGATTGGCTTTGCCGACTTTCGCGGGAATCGTCAGTACGTCTCGGTCGGCAACCTCGTGACGGACGATCGCGTGGCGTTGATCTTCGTCGACTACCCGAACAAAGCGCGCCTGAAGGTCCTCGCTCGTGCGCGCGTCATCACCGCGGCCGACGACGCCGAGACTCTCGGGAAGCTCGTCCCGCCCAACTATCGCGCGACGATCGAGCGCGGGGTCGTGATGGAGGTGGAGGGCTTCGACTGGAACTGCCCTCAGCACATCGTCCCTCGCTACACGGAAGACGAGATCGCCGAGGCCACGCGGCCGCTGCGCGATAGGCTGGCCGCGCTCGAAGCGGAGAACGCCGCTCTGCGAGCGGGACGACCGCAGCGACCGTAAGGCGTCTCGCAGCGCCGTATTCACCGCGGGCGGTCACGAGGACCGTCGCACGGTGTGCGTCGTCCGGAGATCGATCCCGACGATTCGCCCGACGGCGCGCTCGTCAGCGAATCGCGATGTCGACCGCGCCGGCGAGCGACGCATTCAACGTGAGCCACAGCTGTTTGCCCGCGGTGTCGACGGTCGCAAAGTAGTCGACGTCGGCGACGAGCTCGCGCCCCGCGACGACGACGTGCGCGGGCGCAGACGTCGCCGTGTAATCGAGGATCCGGATCATTGGATTGACGAGCTTGCCCGACGCGACGGTGAGCACGAGCGTCGCGGCATTCGTGTCGGCGCGCACGGCCCACGTCCCATAGACCTGGTCGTATCCGACCGGCGCGTACGTCATCGTGTCGGCGCGTCCGGGGCCGGCGGGCCCGTCGGTCGCGACGGTGCCCTTGGTCGCACGAAGCGACGCGCCGATCGTCGTCTCGATGTCCGCGACTTGCGCGAGCACCGCGCCGTCGGTGTGCTTCCCGAAAACGACGTTCACCGCGTAGCTGAGGTACGGATACCCGTGGAGCGTTTTGCCGAATGCGGTGTAGCTCGCTTGCCCTATCGCACCGAACGTCGTCCCCCACGCGAGGCGCTTCGACGTCGTCACGAACGGCAGCTCGTATTGATTCAGCTGGAACGGCCAAAGGTAATCCGTCGGCATCGTCTGCCCGTTCGTGCTGCATGCCGCGCCTTTGTTCGCGCTCGTCTTCCCCCAGCACGCGGTCGTGATGGCGCCGCCGCCGTAATCTCCGCCCGCGACCTCCTTGACCCACGACTGCGTCTGCACGGCGCCCATCTCCGCGTCCGCGCCGTTCGACCACTCGAGGACGTACGGCACCGTGTTCATTGCGGTGTAGTCCCAAGGCGTCGCCATCGTGACGGGGCCGCTGCCCGTTGTCTTGAACGCGTAGGCGTCGCCCCAGCCCACGCCGTCGACGGTGCCCGAGTTGTTCGCGATGCCGTCAAAGGACATGTCGCCGTACGGCGCGCGCGAGTCGGCGGTGACGACGTTCGATCCGGCGGGCGTCGCGTCGAGCGTGAGGCTGTAGAGCGGATGCGCGCGTCCCGTCGCGAAGAGCCAGTGGATCGTCGCGTCGACCGGACCGCCCGGCGTCACGCGAACCTTCACTTCCTGGATCGCGTGGTGACGTCCCGCGAGGACGGCGCGCTGGGTGGTCGTTGCGCCGTTCGAGGTCGATGCGCTGCCGGCGTAGTGCGACACGACGTAGCCCCATCCGTTCCATCCGTTCGACCCGGTGCCGGTGCACGTTCGCGTCGCGCCGCCGTTGTCGTACGTGAGCTCGCGTAGGTAGCCACCTGTCGTCGTGCTCGCGATCGCAGCCGTGCGGAGCTTGCAGCGCGCGTCGTAGAACGAGAAGCGCTTCGACGCCGTGCCGGCCGCCGTCGTCGGATCGATCGCGAGCGCCATGCAGCCGGCCGCGCCGGACGTGACGCTTCCGCCGTCGCCCGGCGGCGGGGTGCCGTCGCCGAGCATCGCGCCGTCGCCGGCGATCGAGCCGTCGCGTGAGGCGCCGCCATCGTCACCGCTACCGCCGTCGGCCGTTGCGCCGCCGGGCGACGCGTCGCCGCCGCCGCACGCCGCGTGCGGAACGAGGACCGCGGCGGACAAGAGGACCATGGCGACACGAGCGTGCATCATCGGTCAGGTGTAACTCGACAGCAGGCCGAAGACGACAGCCCCGGGCAAAAGCCTCGGTGTCTGTCAGATCCTCCGCTAGCTCGGCTAGACTACGAGACGCATGGCGGACCATCTTCTCTTCGGGGCACGCAGGGTACGCGCGGGGTTCGGCGCGTCGTTCGTTCTCGCCCTGGTCACGCTCGGCGCGTGCACGCACGACTTCGGCGTGTTCGCTGTCTCGGACGCGGCCGCGGACGATGGCGCGGCAGGCACCGACGGCGGACACGCGGACGGCGGCGCGGACGGCGCAGCGGACGCGCGCACGATGGACGCCGGGATGGATGCGGAGGCGAGCACTTGCAAGCGGCGCCAATCGCCGTGCGCGACGACCGCCGAGTGCTGCGCGGGGCTCCGGTGCCAAGACAACAACGGCCTCAAGTGCCAATGAGGCTCGGGCGTCGCGGCATCACCGATCGTCGTCGACGTCTCTCGTAAGAGGATCGCTTACGAACGCGGCAGGCTTCCACGGATCGCGAGGCGTGCCTCTTCGACGGCGGAGAGGATCGCTTTTGCGTGCCGCAAGAATGTCGCGCCGGACGCCGAGAGCTGCATCCCGCGCCGCGTGCGGACGAAGAGCTCCGTCCCGAGCTCGCTCTCGAGATTTCGGATTTGCCGGCTGACGGCGGGCTGGGCAATCCGCAGCGCGAGAGAAGCACGCCCGACATTCCCGGCGTGCGCCACCGCTACGAAGTATTCGACTTGCGCCAAGCTCACTCGTCAAATCTACCAGATCAAAACGCTATTGGACGGGCGCGATCCAAAACTGCACCCTCGCGCGGTGGGCATCGAGCTTCTCTCCAGCATCGAACGAACCAAAATGCGTCGCGCGGGGGCGGCGGCCGCCGAGACGCTCGCGTTGATCGGGACGCGCGTCGGGCCAGGGATCACCACGGCGCAGATCGACGCTTGGGTACGCGAACACACGAGAGCGATCGGCGGAAAGCCCAGTCAGCTAGGTTACAAAGGATTTCCGCATGCGGTCTGCACGAGTCGGAACGAGATCGTCTGCCACGGCATGCCCAGCCCCCACGTCGTGCTTCGCGAGGGCGACATCCTCAACGTGGACGTCACGACCCTTCTCGACGGCTATCACGGCGACACGTCCGCCACGTTCGTGATCGGGCAGGCGCCGGCGGAGGCACTTCACGTGACCGATGTCGCGCGGCGCTGTCGGGACGCCGGCATCGCTGTCGTACGTGACGGCGTGCGGCTCGGCGACGTCGGGGCCGCCATCGACGAGATCGCGCGCAAAGAAGGCTGCTCGGTCGTGCGAGACTTCGGCGGCCATGGGATCGGGAGGCGAATGCACATGGATCCGCATGTGCCGCATTGGGGAACGCGCGGCGCGGGTGTTCGCCTTCGCGCGGGGATGGGCATCACGATCGAACCGATGGTCAATCTCGGGAGGCCGGAGGTGCAGATTCTCGAAGACGGGTGGACGGTAGTGACCGCCGACGGCAGCCTTTCCGCACAATGGGAACACACCTTGATCGTCACGCGCGAAGGGGCCGAGATCATGACGGCGCCGCTGCCGGTCGGGATGAGCCCCGTCTGACGCCGCCGGTGACGCCAACGCGGAAGCTCAGTATGCGCGTTCGGGGGACGGATCGCGTTCCTCCAAGCCCACTCGGGAAGTGCGTCACTGCCTCGCGCCGAGATCGCATCTCGCGACGTCGGTTTTTCCCGCGAGCCACGACGTGATGCACACGTCGGTCTCGTCCCCCTCGCGCAGCGGCGCGTCGCCCTTGTGGCTCTCCGTCCCGCGGGCTTTGCGCACGAACGTCAGGCGCTCGGGGCGCGCGCCGCCTTCGGCGACGACGGCGGAGAGGATCTCGGGCTCGAGACCGATGACCGACAGATAGTCTTCGGAGACCTCGGCGTCGGTCGTCGGCACGCCGATAGACGGCGATGCGTCGGCCGCGAGGCGAAGGCCTTCGTTGCCGTAGAGGCGGAGGTTGCGCTTCGTCGTACCGTGGCAATCGAGCGAACCGCAGTGGCGCACGAGCGCTTGCGCGACGTGGCCGAACGACGCCGCGTCGGGCGGCGTCGCGATCGCGCGCGAGTCGGCGGGCGTCGAGCACGCACCGCCGATCATGATCGCGCCGAGCGCCACGACGATGAGGGTGAGACGCGCGTTCATTGCGAACAGGCTCCCCCGTCGACCGGAACGGGCGCTAGCACGACGCGTCCAGGCGACGCCGGTCCCACCGGCTCGACGTGGCATCCCGCGCACGATCCTTCGCGTCCGACGTGCGTTGTCATGCACGCCGCCGTGTTGTTCCGGCTCACCGAGACCGTGATCGGATAGCTCGGCGCCCACTGCGACGGCGTGACGTAGAAGTTCCCCGCCTGGTTCGTCGTCGCCGTGAACGTCTTCTTGTCGTTGATGTTCGTGAACGTGACCGTGACGCCGAGCGCGGGCGTCGCGGGTTCCGGCGCGGGCATCTCGTAGACCGTCCCCGCGATGCTGAACTGCGCCGGGCTGCCGAGCGATCCGTCGTGGCAGAGGAGGCACGGCTGTCCGCCGCGGTGCTCGGGCCCCGTGCCCACGCCCGGCGCTTCGCCGCCGAGCGCGGTGATCGCGTCGCTGTGAACCGGATCGCACGACATCGCGGCCGCGGCGATCGCGATCACACTCGTCACCAAAACGTAGCGAACGGCGTTCATAGCTCCGTCTCCAACGTCAGCGCGCCGATCGTCGAGAGTCGGTGCGTGGTGAAGATGTCATCGAGGAACTGCGTCGACGTCAGGTTGAGGTCGAAGCCCAGGAGCCACGACTTCGGGTGCTCCTCGCCGCCGAGGCCGACGCGAATGCGCGCGCCGCCCGTCAGCCCGACGAGCGGACCGAGCTCGCGATCGCCGGTGCGCAGCGCCGGAAAATCGAAGCCCGGACGCAGCACGTACCCGCGCTGCCAGAAGTCGACCGACGTCTGCGCATGAAGGCGCGCGTGCGGTCCGATCTCGACGCGCGAGCTCGCGTCGACGAGGAAGCGCGCGTCGGTCGTCGTCGCGTGAAGGCCCCACGAGTCGGTGTACAGACGCTCGTCGACGCGCAGCGTGGCGCCGCGAAAGCGATGCGCGATGCGCGCGGCGATCGCGAACCGCTCGCGCGTGAGCGGGAGCTGCTCGAGCACGCGCGCGGAGAGGCGCGCCCTCGTCACGTCGTCGATCGACTCGCCTCGTTGCACGACTGTCCCCGGCGCGAAGAGCGGCACGTAGCGATACGGCTTCGACGGATCCCCGTTCTCGACGATGACGTCGGCGACGAACGATGCGATCGTCGAGCGATCGACGAGGACCGTGAGCCCGGCCTTGAACGCGTCGCGGTTCAAGGGGTGCGAGAAGACCGAGAACGCCGTGCCGGTGCGGCCGGCGATGTCGTGGGCGTGCTCGTACCCGAGGAGCGCGGTCACGTTCTTCTGCAAGAAGTCGCGCGTCACCTCGCCGCCCGCGGAATACGCCTGGTAGTCGGGCTCGTCCGAGATCGCGCCGTGCGCGGCGACGCCCCAGAGGCCCGGCTTGTATACGGCGTCGACGGAGCCGACGTGACGGATCTCTTCCCAGCGTCGCGACGCGGTCGACACGATGTCGACCGACGCGGCCGAGACGACGTCGACGAGGTAGCGCGCGCCGACGCTCCATCCCGCGGTCGGGCTCGCGACGTTCACGCCGAGCGTCGGCGTCAGGACGAAGACGTGATCGGTGTCCGCGTACGCGGCGACCTCGCTCGACGCGCGCCACACGAGGCTCGACACGGTCGGCGCGGCGGCCGGAAGCGCAGCCGTAGGCGCCGCGTTCGCGTGATCAGGCGGTGGTTGCGCGTGCGCCGTCCCGAGCGTCGTCACGACGAGCGCGACGACGGACAGACATCGCAGACGTCGCGTCGTCAGTTGCATCCACAGCCGCCGCCCGCCTCGAAGCCGCCGCCGACGGCGCCTTCTTGTACGGAGCGAACGTGCATCTCACCGGCGCCCGCGAGATCCGACGTCGTCATGGTCGGGTGCGCCATGTTGCCGCGTTCGTACGGCGCCACGCGCACACATCCGAAAAGGAAGAGGGCAACGACGGCGACGAGCGAAACGAATCGAAGCGAGCTCATGCGGTCTCCAAGCGAGGTCCGTGTCTCAGCGTACCGCGCGATGCCAGGAGCAAGTCGCGTTCCGTCGTTCATCATGTGCGATCGATCGACGAAAAAGGATCACGGCTCGAGCGAGTACGCGTTCGATGGCGAGCGGCTGAGGCATTGTGGCGTCACGCCGGACCGCGGGAGCCAGAAGCAACGAACCGCCCGTCGCGACGACGTCTTGGGACCTCGAGAGTCGCGGCTACCATCACGGTGGATCGACCGCCGCGAGCTCCGCGCTGAGCGCCGCGACAATCGCCGAGCGCACGCGCGCGAGCACGCGATCGCCGTTGCAAGCGACGAAGAGGTCTTCGGTGACGCTCCACCCTCGAACGCGGACCTCCACGAGCGCGCCGCTTGCGATGTGTCGTCGAGCGGCGATGACCGGACCGAAGATCAAGTGATCGGTGCGCGCCGCGAATTCGAGACCGACGGAGAAGGTCGTCACTTGGTGGCCGCCGGTTCGGTCGCTCGGAGTGATGGGGCAGTCGTCGTCGGCGGCGACGAACTGGCCGTTCAAGTTGTAGATCGGGAGGACGAACGGAACGTCCCGGAGGCGCTCGGGCAGAATGGGCTGCGTGCCCAGCTTCTTCGCGAGCGCAGGCGTGGCGAAGAGCGCCTTGCGCATGGCGCCGATGCCTTCGCTGACCCATGCCGACGGCAGCCGCGCGACGCCGCTCTCGGGGATGAGCGTGACGTCGAAGAAATTCTCTCCGACGAGCGCGCGGACGAGCGCCGGCGGAAGCTCGATGCTGCGGATGCGCAGCTTCGTCTGCGCCTGTGCGATCGCGGGCAAGAGCAGCGCGCTCAGATAGGACGGCGCGGCGACGGTGAGCTCCGGTGCGGCCCCCACGTCCGGACGGCGTATCTGCGCGAGCTGCGCGAACGCCCCTTCGACGTGCGGCACGATGTGCAGACCGGCGTCGCTGAGCGAAACGCCGCGCGAGCTCCGCGACAGGACCTTGATCCCGAGCTGAAGCTCGAGCCGTGCGATCGCCTTGCTCACCTGTGAGGGAGTCACGTTGAGCTCGCGCGCGGCGCCCGTGATGGACGCGCACCGCTTCACCGCAAGGAACGTCGAGAGATCGCTGAATCGCAGGTCAGCGAGCGCGTCGTGCATCTGGTTCGTCCGATCGACGGAGGCGCTAGAGTGCTCCCTTGTCTCGGCATCGGCAACGGGACTCGTGTCCTCCGTCCCTGCGATGAGGCCTTCTCACATTGCGCCGTCCGCCGCGCACTCGGTTTGTGGGACCTCGTTACGCACCGGTGGGAGCGAGCGGAGGTACGCCACGATCGCGGCCCCATCCGCGTCGCCAATATGTGGGAACCGCGGCATGACGCCGCAGAGGGGCTGACCGTGATCGTCGAGTCCCTCGCGAATGGCGCGGAGGATCTGCGCGTCCGTCCACTTGCCAATCCCGGTCTCGGGGTCCGGAGTCAGGTTCGCCGGAAACGCCTTCGTGCCGGGGAGAGGCGCAGCGTTCCCCGCGAGCGTGACCTCGGCTTTGCTCGTCTGGTGACAGCTCGCGCACTCGTTGGCGCCGACGACGACCGCTCCTCTCTCGGCGGGGCTGAGCGTGGAGCTCGCGGCGCGGTTCTCGTCGGCAGCGCCACTGCACCCGCCGAGGACGGACGCAGCGGACACGCAAATCACCACGATCGCGCGGGTGACGACGCTCATCTCAGTAGCCGCTGTGGGCAAAGCCGGAAGGCGGAGTGAGCCCGGTGAAATCGCCGATGACCTTCGCGTCGTACGGACCGTTGAGGTGATTCGCTCCGGTGCCGGCCACGCCGATCGCGCCCTGCGTGAAGACGATTGTCCCCGCCGGATTGATCTCGATGACCTGATGGTTGTTCTGATCGCTGATGAGCGTGTTGCCATTGCGCAATCGAACGGCGCGCGTCGGATTCGGGGCGGCGATGCTGCCCGGACGTGCGTTCGTCGCGAACGTGAAGACGACCGTGCCGTGGGCGTTCACCTCGACGATACGGTTGTTGTTGGCGTCGGTGATGAGGGTATTGCCATTCGCGAGGCGGCTTGCGAATGCCGCGCCGTTGAGCGTCGTCGTGTCCGACGGCGTGCCGTAGCTCCAAACAATCACCTTTCGTCGATTCACCTCGATGACGCGATTGTTGTTTTCGTCGGCAATGAGCACGTGGCCGTTCGCGAGCAAGAGCGCGCTATTCGGATTGTTCAGCTGATTGTCACCCGCGCCGCTGACCCCCGTGGTGCCGTATTGCCATTCGATGTTGCCGTAGGAGTCGACCTCGATGATGCGCTGGTTTCCCTGGTCGGTTATGAGCACACGATCGTTGGGAAGATAGGTGGCGCACACGGGCGCACTGAGCTCATTAGCGCCTGCTCCCGTGACCCCCGCCTGACCGTACTGCCAGACAATCCTTCCCCGCTTGTCGACGAGAATGACGCGGTTGTCGGCGCAACCGTTCTCGCAGCCCGGTTCGGCGCCGGCCGGCGCCCCGGTGCCCGCAATGAGCGTGAAATCACCGATGCGCTCCGCGTCGTTGGGCGCCACGACGGAGGTCGGCCCTGCGTTGACCGAGCCATCTCCGAACGACCAGACGACGTTGTGCTGCGAGTCGATCTCGACGACCCGATTGTTGTACTGATCGGCAATCAGGAAGTGCGTAGAGCGACTATGGCGCGCCGCTTGGTCTTGCGAAGAGGTCGGGTCTGCGTCGCCGGAAGCGCTCGCGCAGCCGCCGACGGCGATGGTGAAAATGGACGCAATGAGGAAGAGCGAATGACGCATGGGGAGCTCCGTTTCGTGGAGGCTCCATCTACTTATCGGCGACCGCTCGCACAATGCTCGTTCCTGGGGCTTTGGCTTTCCGATTTGGAAACTCGCGAATGGCGGACGACGTCACGGAGCGTGAGCGTGGAAGTCATTCGCGCGACTTGCGAGACGGTGCGAGGACGCGCACGACGTCGTCGCGCTTCGCACGTCGCGCGGTGTCGATCGGTAGGCGGAGCGCCCTCTTGTGACGGCGCGAGCAAGTCTGTCGAAGCGGTGAACACAGGTAGTGCGTTCTGTCTCATGGGCTGAAATGCCACGGCTCCTTGGCCTCGACACCGCCGCTTCATGCGCCTTTCCGGGTCGCGCCCACCGGCACGCTTGCTGCTCAGCCGGCACGCATGTCGACCACCATGAAGCTGACTCCCCTCGCGCGCATCGTCACCGACGCCATCGGCAAGAAGTACGCGGCTTCGATCGTGAGGACGCGATGAACGCTTCGACGGAGACGTTGCTCATCTACCTCGTCGTCGGCCTCATCGCGGGGTTCCTCGCGAGCAAGGTCGTGCGCGGCGGCGGATTGGGCATGATCGGCGACATCATCGTGGGCCTCGTCGGTGGAGTGATCGGCGGGTGGTTGTTCGCGAAGCTCGGCGTCTTCTCCGGCGCAGGAATCCTCGGGTCGATCGTCACTGCGTTCGTCGGCGCCGTCGTCCTGCTCATCGTCGTGCGACTCATCAAACGCGCGTGACGCGCGTCGCTGGCCGCGAGATGACTTCCCACATCTATCTGTCGCCCGGCATGTTCGGGTTCACGCGGCTCGCGTCGTACGACTATTTCGCGCACGTCGAGCGAGCGCTGCACACGCGCTTCGACCGCGCGGGTCAGGCGATGGAGACGCACGTCTCGGACGTGCTGCCGACGGCGTCCGTGCGCGGCCGCGCCGCGAAGCTCGCCGAGCTCGTCGCGCGAACGGCGACGTCGGAAGGACCGATTCATCTTCTCGGACACTCGACCGGCGGCCTCGACGCGCGGCTCGTCGCGTCGCCGTCGTCGCGGCTTCCGGTGTCTGCGGACGCGATGAGCTGGCTGCCGCGGCTTCGCAGCGTCACGACGATGAACCCGCCCCACTACGGGACGCCGCTCGCCAGCTTCTTCGCCACGGCGCAAGGGCAACGCGTGCTCTACGCCCTGTCGGCGTTCACCGTCATCGGCCTCTCGCTGGGCGCTCAACCGCTTGCGCTCGCGAGCGTGCTCATCGGCGTCATCAGTCGCGGTGATCGCGCGTTCGGGTTCGCGATTCCGGTTCTCGACAAAAGCGTCGCGTCGCTCCTCGCGCTCGTGGACGACGTGCGCAGCCCCGACGTGCGCGCGTATCTGAAGGGCATCGAAGAAGATCAAGGCGCGATGTTGCAGCTGAGCCCCGAGGCGATGGATCTGATGGTCGCCGGCTTCGAGGATCGACCCGGCGTCACGTACCAATCGACCGTGTCGATGTCGCCGGGCGCATCGGCGAGGAAGTGGCTTCACTCGCTCAGTCATCCCTGGCAGACGGTCTCCCTCGCGCTCTTCACCACGCTCCACGCGATCACCGCGCGCTTCGACGAACGCTATCCCTGTGGAGCGATCGCCGGAACGATCGCAACCGATTCCACGAACGCCGCGGAGCGATGCTGGTCCGCGCCTTCGGCACATCGCCCGATCTTCACGCCAACGACGGGTGCGTCCCGCTCCGCTCGCAGCTATGGGGGGACGTCGTGTGGGCGGGCCTCGGAGACCACCTCGACGTGCTCGGCCATTACCACGACGTGACGCCCGAGGAGCGCGTCGAGCTCCGTCACCACGATTGGCTCGCGAGCGGCTCGAAATTCGACGACGCGCATTTCGCGGCGCTGATGGACGCGATCGCCGAGGGAATGCTCCGTCCGGCGACGTGAGGAGAGCGCGGCGTCGCGCATCCGCGTTCGCATGGCCCCTTTCGTGCACGTCGTGGCGGCATGTCGTTCGGAATCTACGTAGGCGGACTCCTCCTCGTCATCGGCGGTCTCGTGTACGCAGCCGCAATGCTCCACGCGCCGACCCATTGGATCGTCGTCGGTGCACTCATCCTTCTCGGATTCGGAATCCTGGCGGCCGTCAAAGCGACACGCCAAAAGGACTCACCGAGCTGAACGCGTGTCAGTCCTGCTCCTTCTGCTTCCTCGCCGCCGCGGTCGCTGCAGCGATAGGATGCTCCGTACGTGCTGCGCCCGCTCCGCGTCGTCGCCGTTTCGGTAGGCCTCGCCGGCATCGTCGGCGTGACCGGGGTGGCATCGTGCCTGTCGCCCACCGAGATCACGGTCGTCGTCACGACCGACTTCGATTGCAGCGATCTGCACCACGTCACCATTACTGTGGGCACGCTCGGTCGCGCGCTCGAAACGTCGCCGCCGACCAGCGTGAGCACGACGTGCACGGCAGGCAACGCGGGAACGATCGTCGTCGTTCCTAGCGGCTCGAAGTCCGATCTCGTGGCGATCAAAGTCGTCGGTGGCTTTGGAAAGACGGCGCTCGCCGAAGACTGCACGGCGAGCTTCGACGCATCGTCCGAAGTTCCGTCGTACGGCGCGGGGTGCATCGTCGCGCGACGCGCTCTTCGGTACGCGCCGCACACACCGCTCACCGTGCCGATCGCGCTGCGCGCCGCGTGCAGCGGCGTTCCGTGCGGAGAGACCGAGACCTGCGTGAGCGGCGCGTGCGTCTCCGCGACGATCGACACGAGCGACTGCGCCGGCGCCGGCTGCGACGAATGCAAGCTCGTCGACGGCGGATGCGCCGCGAAGAGCGACAGCGGCGCGCCCTCCGATGCGAGCGCCGACGCTCCTCGCGATGCCGACAGCGCTGCGCCAATCGCCGACAGCGGATGTCTCGGAAGCAAAGGCTGGCCGGCGATGACCCGCTTCGACGTGGGCGGCCAAGGCTCGTTCTGCATCGATCCGTACGAGGTCACGCAAGGGCAATTCAACGCGTACCTGAACGATTCGAATCGCGTGTTCGACGTGCCGGCCGTCTGCACTGCCGAGAAGCTCGGCACGGTGCCGTCGCCCCAACCGGTCAGCGGAAAAGACAACTTGCCGGTCGCGAACATCACGTGGTGCGACGCGTGGTCGTATTGCAAGTGGGCGGGCAAACGACTGTGCAGTGCGATTGGCCATGCCGACGCTGGTCACGCCGCCGACGACGATTTGATCACGAACGAGTGGGTCTATGCGTGCGTCAATGGCCAGCTCGATGACAGCTACCCGTACGGCAACGTCTACCAGCGAGGGACGTGCAACATCCTCGACGACGGCGGCCCCAGTGGCGTTCTCGCGAGTCCCGGCGCGTACGCCAATTGCCACGGCATCGGCGCAGGCTTCGGCCAAATCTTCGACATGAGCGGCAACGTCGCCGAGATGGATGACTGGGCGACGGACTACGTCGACAGCCCCGACGCTTCCGCGAGCCGCGTGCACACGCGCGGTGGTGCCTTCGACTACAACTTCCTCCAGAAGTGCCAAGACCGCTTCCCGCATGCGGTCTTTCAGACGTTTGCCGATGTCGGGTTCCGATGTTGCGCAGACGTCAGCCCTTGAAGCGGGTGAGCGCGAATGCTGCGCCTCCGCGATGCTATCGTGTGCCATGCGCAAGATTCGAACGTCGACGCTCATCGCGATCACTTCGGCTGTCTGTATGGTGGGGGCGGGTGTCGCCGTCGCCGCGCCCGAGGTTTCGAGGGCCATGGCCCGTCCTGCCGGAGAGGTGGCGGTGACCTTCGCGAAGCCCGTCGGGACGCCGACGCCGACGCCGGCGTCCCCGCCGCCGGCAAAGCACCTCGGACCGGTGACCATCTCCGCGGAGGCGCACAAGCGCCTCATCGACGGCGCGTACCGCGCGGTCGGCAAGGCCCCGCCTGCGGCTCCGGCGCCGGAGCTGATGAAGGTGTCGTTTCCGTTTGGAGCGAAGATGTCGCTGAACTCCGCGCTCCAGTGGGTCACCACTGCGAACTTCGCGCTCATGCCGAGCGGCCAGGTGGAGTGTTGGGTCACCCCCACCGCGGACGCGCCCGCCCCCACGCCGACGTCGTGGCCGTCGGGCACGGCGCTGCGGATCCTCGCCCAGAACTTCGTGGCGGGGAACCCGTACGTGCTCGAGTGCACAGGAATGCCCAGCCCGACGACGACCACTCCGGTCTCCGAGGTGCCGGTCAATTTCTACGTGAGCTTTCAGACGAGTCTCGGGGGCAGCCCTGCGAGTCCGTCCATCCCCGAGCAAAAGGTGTCGAGCATCCCGATCACCGGTGGCCGCGGCATGGCGATCGCTTTCGCCGCGCCGAGCGTCACCACGTGGGTCGACATCCGCGTCGCCCACCCCCAAATCCACAACTTCATCTTCGACACCTGCACGATCTCGAACCTGAACTGAGCGCGCTCGTGTCGGGCGAGCCTTCGAAATCAGGCGTCATCGAATGCCTCACGGGCACTTGAGCTCGCCCGACAGCTTTCGGTCGCTTCCGCGCCAGTACATTCCCGATTCGAACGGCGCGAGCTCGCCCTTGTCGCTCTTCAGGCAGTAGATCGCGAGATCGATCGTCGGATCGCCGGTCTTCGGATCGAAATCGAGCGTGGTGATCGTCCCCGCGAGATCGACGCTCTCCCCGCGGCCGATCAAATCGAACGCGCGGTAAATCGATCCGGGGCCGACGTCGACGCGCGCGCCGGGCGGGCCTAGCCGCGACAGCGCGCGTGCGAGGCTCGCGCCGGTGATCGGCTGATCACCGACGGCGGTGATCGCGTACGCCAAGAGATAGAACGCATCGTAGGGCGCGCCCGCGACGAGCCCGGTCGGGCGTGCCGGGAACGCTTCGTTGTAACGGAGCATGAACTTCGCGACGGCCGACGTGCTCGCGATCGTCTCGACGCCGAACAGTCGCGTGCGAAGCTCCGGCGTCGTCTTGACGCGCTCGGCGATGTTTGGATGGTCGAGCGCGGCTGCGAGGAGGTACGTGGGCTTGGCCGCGACGATCAGACGCTCGATCGCGCCGACGGCGTAGTAACCGTTCGTCATGTCGAGGACGATTTGCGGGTGGAACGCGGC
>JBBQXV010000046.1:0-41845 GCA_038209335.1 Polyangiales bacterium
CCGACCGCCGCGACGATGCTCGCGGGGAGAAGCGCGAGCGCCCACGGACGCGACGAGCGGCGACGGAGCATCCACGCGACCTGCGCGACGAAGACGGCGAGCGCGAAGCCGGCCGCGCCGCCGAGCACGAGCGCGACGTCGTCTGGCGCGCGACGCGCGAAGCGGAACGCCATGGTGACGCCTTGGGTGTCGGCCGCGATCGTGAGCGCGACGACCGCGACGATCCCGACGAGCACGAGTGATCCGCCGACGTCGCGCGCGACCGTGGGCTTGTCCGCTGCACCGGATGTGACGACCGTGACCCGACGACGCGGCCAGGTCCCGAGCGCGACGAGCGCCGCGCCCGCGACGACGAAGAAGGCGCGCCACGCCAAGCTCTCGTCGACACCGCTCGCCTTGCTCACGACCGCGGCGACGAAACCGGCGACGATCGCGGCGCCCCAAGCGGCCGCGCCGAGAGCACGACCAACGAACGATCCGAAACCGAGCAGTGGCGTGGGGTAACCCTTCATCGCGATCGCGATCAACGAGATGAAGCTCAGCGCGATCCAGGCCCACCCCGCGGTGTCTCCGGTGTGCGGGAGGAACGCGAAGACGAGCGCCAACGAGATGAACGAGGCGCCCGCGACCTGCAGCCCCGCGCGGAGCGGATCGAGGAAGAAGCGCGCGAAGAGATCGTCTCCGCCGCCCTTCGCCGGTAGGTCGCTCGCCACGCTGGGCAGCGTAGCGGGTTTCGCTTCCGACCGAAGAGGAAGAGTCCCGCGTCACTCGCCGTCGTTCGCAGCGGCGACGTCCGGCGGAGGAGTGGGCGCGCTCGCCGTCGGCTGCTCCGTAGCTTCGCCTTCGCCTTCACCTTCACCGTCGTTGTCGTTGCTCGGTACGTACGCGGCGCGGTACCGCGCGATGAGCGTCGCTTGCGTGCGCGCGGTAGCGCCGCCGATCGATTCGAGCGCAGCGGCCGAGGCCGCGGCGACCTCCGGCGACGACGACGACCGCGTCATCGTGTCGAAGAGCGCGCGCTGCGCATCCACGCCGCCGAACGCCGAGAGCATGTAGACGGCCGCGAGGACGACCTTGGGCGCGCGATCGCGAAGCGCCTCGACGAGGAGCGGCGTGGCGGCATCGCTTTCGATCGACGTCGTCGCTTGCACCGCGTCGACGCGCCGATCGACGTCGGGCGCGCGCAACGCTTCGCCGAGGACGCGAAGCGCGCGGTCCGGCGCGCTGCGTGCGAGCCCTTGCATCGCGGCATTCGCGACCCCTGCGTCCGGATCCTTCGCGAGCTGCTCGAGCTTCGGAACGTTCGCCGCGCCTTCGCGTTGCGCGAGCGCCTGCACCGCTTGAAGACGCACCGACGCTTCCTTGCTCGACGTCAGCGCGACCAGCTCCCGCTCCGCGTCCGCCCCTTCGATGAATCCGAGCGCACGAACTGCGGACGCACGAACCTGATCGTCCTTCGATCCGAGCGCGCGCGTGAGCGTTTGGAGCGCGCGCGGATCGCCGGTCTGACCGAGCGCGCGCACGGCTTCGAGCTGCGTGCCGTCGGGCCCGCGACCCTCCGCGAAATCGGCGAGCACGCGGAGCGACTCGGCATCGGTTCGTTGCCCGAGCGCGTCGATCGCGCCATGCGCGACAGGTCCCCCTTCGCGCGCGAGCGCGACCAGCGCATCGCGACCTTCCGGCGTGTCGTCTTGTCCGAGCAAGCCGACCGCGGTCATCGCCCTGCTTCCGCCCTCGTCCCGCGCCATCCTCGCGATGAGGGTGCGCGCGTCGTCGGCGCCTTCGGGCGTCGCGAGGAGCTGACCGAGCGCCGCTTCGCGACCGGGCCCGGGGCGCTTCGCGAGATCGGCGACGGCGGCGATCGCGGCAGGTCCGCCGATTTCGATGAGGGCCGTCACGGCGCGCGCCGCGGCGTCGGGCGCACCGCGCTGCGCGAGCGCGACGAGATCCGGAAGCGCCGCGTCGTCGTGATGCGCGGCGAAGTAGTCGACGGCGGCGGCGGTCGCTGCGGGATCGCCCGCCGTCAATCGCTTCAACATGAGCGCGCGTACGTCGTCACCGTCGGAGTCCTTCAACGCCGCCAGCGCGAACGGCGCGCGACGCGGATCCGCCGCGGCCGCGACGAGCACAGCGTGCGCTGCGCCGTCGGGCATCTCGCCGAGCGCGGTCGCCGCCGCTTCCATGTCGCCGCGATCTCCGCCCATCAGCGCCGCTTCGAGGATCGCGATCGCGTCCGGCCCACCGATTCGCGCGAGCGCAGTGAAGGCCGCGCGGCGCGGAGCGGCCGTCCCTTCGCGCGCGATCTTCGCGAGCGCCGGGAGCGCGGCCGGATCATGCGTCTCTCCGAGCGCCTCGATGATCTCGAGCTGCGAAGCACCGCCGCGCTCGTCGAGCGCTTGCACGAGCATCGGGGTCGCCTCCGCGACGTGCGCGACCCCGAGCGCGAGCAGCGCCGCGCGCCGCACCGCCGCATCGTCGCCGCGCGCGAACGCGAAGACCATCGCGCGCGCCTCGGCGTCTTCCGCGCGACTCGCGAGCGCGAGCAGCGCCGCGTCGCGCACGGCCGGATCGCGATCCCGCACGAGCTCACCGAGCCAGCTCCGCGCCGGGCCCGACGCGATCTTCCCGAGCGCCTCGATCGCGCACACACGGATCGCCGGTCGACGTCGCTTGTCAGTCGCGTCGATGATCGCCTGCGCGGCCGCCGCGTCGTTCGCGTACGCGAGCTCGCCGAGCAACTCGCACGCCGCGTCCGCCGTGCGCGCGCTTTGGAGCTGCGCGAGCAAGCGCGACGCACGACTCCCATCCGGCGCCACGAGCGGCTCACCGACGAAGGCGAATCCCGGCGGCGCGCCGTACGACCCGCTCGCGCTCGATGTCGTCGACACGCTCACCTTCGGCGAGCCGCGAAACGACCGCACGGCAAAGAAGACGGCGAGGCCCAGCGCGGCGAAGGTGGAGATCTTCCACGCGATGTTCGTTCTCGGCATGACGACTGTACGCTCGGCGAGGCCGATCGATTTCCGCGTCGACGCGCGATGTCACCCGTTCGTGCACTGACGCCCCCCGCCCGAACGAGGAATGATCACCATGCGGGGGCCGTACGACTGCACAACGCCGAAAAGGTGCCCGCGCACGCGCCATCTTTCTACGATCCGATTCGGGAGCCTTGATGCAACGCTTGGTGCTGGGGAGCGCGCTCGTCGCAGCGCTGGGGACGGTCGTCCTCGGCGCGCACAGCGCCCCTCCGCCCACGGCGAGCCTCGGCACCGCGCGACCCGATTCGCCGATCGCTCCGGCACCGATCACTCCCGCGCCGATCGCGACCACGCCGACGACGACCGGCGCGTGCGCCGACAACATGGTCCTCGTCGAAGGGGACTACTGCGCCTTCGTCGAGCACGCGTGCAAGCGCTTCGTCGACAACCAGATCGAACGCGATCGCTGCGAGCAATACCAAGCGACGAGCCGCTGCCTCGGACGCTCGGTCCACAAACGCTTCTGCATCGACAAGTACGAGTTCCCGAACATCAAAGGGATCAAGCCCGTCACGGCGGTCAACTGGGAGGAAGCCGCCGCCGGATGCGCGCGCGTCGGCAAGCGCCTCTGCAAAGACCAAGAGTGGACGCTCGCGTGCGAAGGGCCCGAGCGTCTCCCCTACCCGTACGGCTACACGCGCAGCTCCGAGGCGTGCAACATCGACCGCCCGTTCGTGAAACCCGACAACGACAAAATAAACGATCCGTACGCGCGCGCCGACGAGATCGAGCGACTCGATCGACGCGAGCCGTCGGGCGCGCGCACGCAGTGCGTGAGCGGCTTCGGCGTGCACGACATGACGGGCAACGCCGACGAATGGGTCGTTCACGAAGAAGGCAAGATCGACAAGAAGCCGTACAAGAGCGGACTCAAAGGCGGATGGTGGGGACCGGTTCGCAATCGATGCCGACCGACGACGACCGATCACAACCAGTGGCACATGGGATTCGCGATCGGATATCGCTGCTGCACGGACGCCAGCACGACCGCTAAGTAGAGCGCGTGGAAAATTCCTGAGGGCGCACATTCGCTCGACCTATGCGCTCCATGGGTCTAGAACGTCGACCGTGGCGCAGGATCTCCTCTATGTCCTCTTCGACGAGGACGATTCGCCGACCGTCGTGGCGAACTTCGATATCGCTGCCTACGCGCGCGAGACGGCTCGCGTCGAAGCAGAGAGCGCGGCGGAGTGGGGCGCGGGCAACGGTCCATCGTCGGGCATTCGTCCTTCGTTCCCGACGCTCAACCGCGAGGTCGGCGCGCTGCCGAACGAGCCGGAAGACGACGCGCTCCTTCGCGTGCTCGGCGGCGGCGATCGCGAGCTCCGCGTGCACGTTCCAGTCGGGCTCCTCTCGCGCTACGACCTCACGCCGCGGCACGGCTACTTGATCGGCATCCTCGACGGCGTCACGTCGCTCACCGAGGTCCTCGACATCAGCACGCTGCCGCGAGTCAGCACGCTCCGCGCGTTGGAGGATCTCGTTTTTCTCGGGGTCGTCGGTTGAGCTAGCGCCGAGCGCGGCGCGACCCAACGAGCTTGACGGAGTGGCGCGCGCGCTGCTCCCCTGAAGATCGTGGCAGAGGTCGATCCCGACGTAGTGCTCGCGTTGCCCACGCGCATCGTTCCGGTTCGCCACTTGCGGAGCACGCTGATCCTGGCGTCGATCGCGACGCTTCGGCAAGGCGATCTGTTCCACGACTACGAGCGCGCGCTGCCCGACGAGCACAAGGCGACGCTGATCGGCGCGGTCGCCGCGACGTGGATCCCGCTCGACGCGGCGCAAGCGCACTACGCGGCGTGCGACTCGCTCATGCTCACGCCGGAGCAGCAAGTACTGAAGGGACGCGCGACGTTCGACGGCGCGCGCGGGACGCTTCTCGGCACCGCCGTTCGCATGGCGACCCGCGGCTCCGGGTTCACGCCGTGGCAGGCGTTCGCCCTCTACCAACACTTCTGGGATCGCGGCTTCGACGGCGGCGGCGTGAGCGTCGCGCGCGTGGGGCCGAAAGACGCGAACGTGAGTGTCGTGCAATGCCCGCTCCTCGACTCGCCGTATTTCAGGAACGGCTTTCGAGGTTTGCACACCGCGTTGGTCGAGCTCTTCTGCTCGAAGGCCTACATCACCGAACGGCGCGCGGCGGCGGGCAACCTCTCGTATCGCGTCCAATGGGCGTGACGAAACGTGTCTCCGCTCGACGCTGCGAAGGAATCACTGAAGGTCTTCTTCCGCGCGCGCGGTCGCGTGCTCGGCGCGAGCATCGCGTTCTACGCCATGCTCTCGATCGCGCCGATGCTCCTCATCGTGCTCCGCATCGCGGGCGTCATCACGCGGAGCGCGACCGCGCGCGACACGCTCCTCAAGGAGCTCGCGCGCTGGGTGGGCGCCGCGGGAGCGCACACGATCGGCAAGCTCGTCGATCGATCCGCGCAGGCGTCGGGAGGGACGATCTCGAGCGTGGTCGGCGCGGTGGTGCTCGTCTATTCGGCGACGCGCCTCTTCTCGGCACTCGAGTACGCGCTCGATGCGATGTGGGAAGTACGCGAAGAAAAGGGCGGCGACATGAAGGACAAGGCGATGCGTCAGCTGCGCAAACGCGGCGCGGCGTTCGTCGTCGTGTTCGTCCTCGCGATCGTCCTCTTGCTGATTCAAGGGCTGCGCACCGGGCTCGCGATCGCGGCGACGTGGGCCCCCGACGCGCCGGACGTCTCGCACGCGGCGGAGGCGGCGCTGTCGTTCGTCCTCACGTCGCTCCTCTTCTTCTTTCTCTTCAGGACGCTCCCATCGGCGAAGGTCGGCACGCGCGACGCAGTCATCGGCGCGCTCGTCACGGCGGCGCTCTTCACGGTCGGCACGACGCTCGTCGGCGCGTACCTCGGCGCGCGCGACGTCGCACGCGGATGGGGCGACGCGGGGGCGATCGTGGTGCTCTTGGTTTGGGTGCACTACTCCGCGCAGATCTTCCTCCTCGGTGCCGCGTACACAGGCGTGCGTGCGCGCGCGTCGGGATCGCTAGTCCCTCGCACGTAAGGACGGCGACGGTTGCGCGGCTCGCGTGCCTCGCCGACAGTGCTCGGCATGATGGCGTTCCCCGCTCGTCTCTTCGCGTTCGTCCTCGTCGTGCTCGCGATCCTCGCCGCTTCCGCACGCGGCGACGCGCAGACGCTGAATCCGAAGGGCGTCCCCGATCCGCTCAAACCGTGGACCGAGTGGGCGCTCGCCGGAAAGGACGACACGCTCTGCGCGTCGTTCCAAGGGGATGCGAACACGGCGCGCTGCGTGTGGCCGTCGCGCCTCACGCTCGATCTCGACGAGAAGGGGGGCAAGTTCGCGCAGGCGTGGCACGTCGACGCGAAGCGATGGGTGCCGCTCCCGGGCGACGCGAAGCGCTGGCCGCAAGACGTGAAGCTCGACGGAAAGCGCGCGGTCGTGATCGCGCAGGCGGGCGTCCCGAGCGTCGAGATCGAGCCGGGCGATCACGCGGTCGCGGGCATCTTCCTGTGGGACTCGCTCCCCGAGTCGCTTCACATTCCGTCCGAGACGGGGCTCCTCGCGCTCACGATCCGCGGCGCCGTCGTCGCGCAACCGAACCGCGACGCGCAAGGCACGGTGTGGCTCCAGAAGACGACGTCCGCCGAAGAGGGCGACAACCTCTCCGTCGTCGTGCATCGCAAAGCGACCGACGACATTCCGCTCGTCCTCACGACGCACATCGAGATCCACGTCTCCGGAAAGAACCGCGAGCTCCTCCTCGGACGCGCGCTCCCTCCCGGCTTCGTGCCGATGGCGATCACCAGCCCGATCCCCGCGCGCGTCGAGCCCGACGGTCGCGTGCGGGTGCAGGCGCGGCCCGGCGTCTTCACGATCGAGCTCGTCGCGCGAAGCCCGGCGCCGGTGAGCGAGCTCGCGCGTCCGAAGCCCGACGGACCGTGGCGCGAAGGCGACGAGGTCTGGGTCTTCGAAGCGAAGAACGATTTGCGCGTCGTCACGGTCGAAGGGGTCGCATCGATCGATCCGCAGCAGACGACGCTCCCCGATGCGTGGAAGCGCTTCCCCGCGTACCCGATGAAGATCGGCGACACGCTTCGTCTCGTCGAGAAGCGGCGCGGCGACGCCGATCCGCCGCCGAACCAACTCACGCTGCGTCGCACGCTTTGGCTCGACTTCGATGGCGGCGGATACACCGCGACCGATCGGATCACCGGAACGATGACGCGCGACTGGCGCCTCACGATGGCACCGCCGACGATCCTCGGTCGCGTCGCGGTCGCGGGGAAAGATCAGTTCATCACGCACCTCACCGACGCCGCGCAGACGGGCGTCGAGATCCGGCAAGGCAACCTCTCGATCACCGCCGACAGCCGCATTCCCGGCGGCTCGGGCGACGTGCCCGCGGTCGGTTGGGCGCACGATTTTCATCAAGTGAGCGGCGCGCTCAACGTTCCGCCGGGATGGCGACTCCTCCACGCGACCGGCGTCGACTCCGTGCCGGGGACGTGGGTGCACCATTGGTCGCTGCTCGAGCTGTTCCTCGCGCTCATCGTCGCGATCGCGATCGGTCGCCTCTTCGGCGTGAAGTGGGGCGCGATTTCGCTCGCGATGCTGGCGCTGACGTTGCCCGAAGGGGGCGCGCCGAAGTGGACGTGGCTCGTCGTGCTCGCGTTCGAAGCGCTCGTGCGCGTACTCCCCGACGGACGCGCGAAGAGAGTCTTCTCGTGGGGGCGCGTCGGCGGCGTCGTGCTGCTCGCGATCGTCACCGTGCCGTTCCTCGTCGAGCACGTTCGGCAAGGACTCTTCCCCGCGCTCGCGTCCCATACGACGGCGTCGGGCGGCGACCTGTTCGGTTATTCGGATCGCGTCGATCTCGATCAGACCGTGGCCGCGACGCCCGAGTCCGATGGCGAGATCTCGAACGTACCGATGGACCTCCCGAAGTCGGCGCCAGCGAAGCCGTTGTCGCCGCAAGCGAGCCCCACGGCCCCGGTCGGCGGCAAGCTCGACGAAGAGAAGACGAAGAACCAACTCGGCGCCGATGCGAAGGTGCCTCCGCCCGTCGAAGCGCCGCCGCCTCCGCCTGCGGGGCCTTCGTCACGCGGTTGGTCCAAGGGCGGCGGGAGCGTCGACGCGCGATTCTCGAACGCGCAAGAGTACGATCCGACCGCGGCGGTCCAGACGGGACCGGGCTTGCCGCGTTGGCGATGGACGACGCTCGACCTCACGTGGAGCGGGCCGGTCACGAGCGCGCAGCGGATGCATCTCTACTTCTCGTCGCCGGCCGAGAACCTTGCGCTCGCGTTCGTGCGCGCGCTTCTCCTCATCGCGGTGCTCCTCCGCTTCTTGCCGTGGAAGCTCCGTCTTCCGCGCACGCGCTCGGGACCGCCGGCCGCTGCAGCGACGGCATTGGCGTCACTCATCGCGGTGATCGTGTTGCCGATGGCCGCGCACGCGCAGATTCCGGATCGCGCGACGCTCGACGATCTCCGCGATCGGCTGACGAAGAAGGCGGCGTGCGCGCCGACGTGCGCGCAGAGCTCGCGGCTCGCGATCGAAGTGCGCGCCGGTGTGCTTCGCGCGCGCTTGGACGTCGACGCTGCGGCGCGCACCGCGATCCCGCTCCCGGGCGGAACGCAGTGGACACCGGCCGACGTTCTCCTCGACGGAAAACCCGCGCTCGCGCTCGCGCGCATGGCCGACGGCGTCTTGTGGATCGAGCTCGCGCCCGGCCCGCACCAGATCTCGCTCGCGGGACCGATGCCGGATCGCGAGTCGATGCAGCTCGCTCTCAACCTGAAGCCTCACCGCGTCGAAGCGACGAGCGAAGGATGGACCGTCGCGGGTCTGCACGAAGACGGCCTCGCCGACAACGACTTGCAGTTTACACGCGTTCGGAAAGCCGAAGGCGCCGCGGCGGGCTCGCTGCAGCCGGGCACGTTGCCGCCGTTCGTGCGCGTCGAACGCACGCTCGAGATCGGCCTCAACTGGCAAGTATCGACGCGGATCGTTCGCGTGTCGCCGCCGGGAAGCGCGATCGTCCTCGAGGTTCCGCTCCTCGCCGGCGAGTCGGTCACGACGGCGGACGTGCGCGTCGTCGCGGGCAAGGTGCTCGTCAACATGGGGCCGCAAGTCACGGAGGCCGCGTGGCATTCGACGCTCGAGCAGAAGTCGCCGGTGAAGCTCACCGCCGACAAGTCGCTCGCGTGGATCGAAGTGTGGCGCGCCGACGTGGGTCCGATCTGGCACGCGACGTACGCGGGGATTCCGTTCGTGCACACCGAGTCGACGGGCGACGTGAAGGTCCCCGAGTGGCGACCGTGGCCGGGCGAAGAAGCGACGGTGACGCTCGCGCGCCCCGAGGGCGTCGAAGGGCAGACGCTCACGATCGATCACAGCCGCGCGCAGATCACCCCCGGCGTGCGCGCGACCGACGTGACGCTCACACTCGGGGTGCGTTCGAGCCGCGGCGCGCAGCACACGATCACGCTCCCCGAAGGCGCGCAGCTCGAGTCGCTCAACGTCAACGGCGCCGTACAACCAATCCGTCAAGACGGCCGTCGCGTGACGATCGGCATCGTCCCCGGCGCGCAGACGATCACGCTGATGTGGCGCGAGCCCCGCGGCATCGACTTTCGTTTCGCGTCGTCGAGCATCGATCTGGGATCGCCGAGCGTGAACACCACGATCGCGATCGAAGTACCCGCGGCGCGCTGGCTGCTCTTCGCGGGCGGACCGCGGCTCGGACCTGCGGTGCTCTTCTGGAGCTTGTTCCTCGTGCTCCTCGCGGTCGCCGCGGCGCTCGGTCGCGTTCGCTGGACGCCGCTTCGCGCGTGGCAGTGGATGCTCCTCGTGATCGGTCTCTCGCAGGTCGGCGTGATCGCGAGCGCGTTCTTCGTCGGATGGTTGCTCGTGCTCGGTTGGCGCAAGGAGCGACCCGCTCCGGCGGCGCACGCGGTCGCGTTCAATCTTCGTCAGATCGCGATCGTGACGTGGACGCTCGTCGCGCTCGGCGTGCTCGCGGTGTCGATGTACCAAGGGCTCCTCGGATCGCCCGACATGCAAGTGCGCGGCAACGGATCGTCGAGCCACTCGTTGAATTGGTTCACCGATCGAAGCGGCGCCGCGCTCCCCGATGCGTGGATCATCAGCGTGCCGATTCTCGCTTATCGCGCGGTGATGCTCGCGTGGGCGCTGTGGGCCGCGCTCGCGCTCCTGCGATGGATCAAATGGGGATGGGGCGCGTTCACCGAAGGGGGCGGTTGGAAGAAGCTGCCGCCGCCTCCGCCGCGTCCCGCTCCGGTCGCGCCCCCCGGTTACGGCGCGCCGCCTGGCTACGGTCCGCCCGGCGCGCAGTGGCAACCGCCGCCGCAAGCACCGCCGCAACCGCCGCCGCCGCCGCCAGCCGCACCGAACGAGTGACCGCTGGCGCGCGCGCGCCGATCGTCCGACAATGAAGGGGTGCCGGACGACAACGACGAGCCGCCGACGGAGCGGAAGGCCAACGCCATCATGGAGGCCAAAGAGTCGGAGGCGCGCATCCGCAAAGCCGAGCACCTGATCAGCGTCGCGACGACGCCGGCACCGATCGACTACGCGAACATGGCCGCGCTCCTCGCGAGCGTGCCGCGCGTCATCGTCTCGCCGGAGGACGTCGGCTGGTTCGATCTCGACGACGAGACGCGCGATCTCCTCGCGCTCGTCGACGGAACGAACTCGGTCGCCGAGATCGCGGCGCGCGCGACGGCGCCCAACATCTTGTCGACGCTTCAGCACCTCGAGCAGCGCGGGATCATCGAGCGCACGACGAAGTAGACGCGCACGCGATCACGGCACGACGAGACGCAGCGCACGCGGGACGACGTCGATGACGACATGGTCGCTCGCGGGGAACTCTTCGCCGTCGATTTGCGCAGCGAGCGCCGGGCCGTCAGCGGCGGTGCGGAGCCGAAGCTCGATCCGAGCGGCGCGGAACGGCTTGGAGTGCTCGATCCCGATCGCGTTGAGCATCTCTTCGGTGATCGGATTCCCTTCGAGATCGACGATCGCCTTCGACGTCCAGTCGAGCTTGCCGCTGAAGGGGACGATTTCGAAGAGCCCGTCGTCGTGGCGACTCGTCTTGTCGAAGACCCAGGCGCCGCCGTACACGCGCGTGTTCTTCACGACGAGGTCGGTGAGCCCTTCGAGCACGTGCGGCTCGCCGTCGGCGTCGATGGTCGCGACGAACGTGTCGTCGACGACGTACGACTCGAGGAAGACGCGAACGAGCGCGCCCGCGTACACCATGTGATCGTGGTAGAGCGCCTTGAGCAGCGGGAGCTTCTCGTCGACGAGCGCGCGATCGGCGTTTCGCTCGCGGAGAACGCGCGCGCTGATCCCCCACCCGGCCGAATCGAAGAACCACGCCGTGCGATCGCCGCTGACGATCCGCCCCGCGTCGAGGCGCGTCTCGTTGCCGCGCGCGAGCACCGCGAGGTTCGCTTCGAGCGCGTCCTCGCCCGCTTCGAGGCCGAAGCTCCTCCCTTGATCGTTCGCCGTTCCGGTCGGGAGCATCGCCATCGCGACGTCGTCTTTGCGCGTGCTCGCTAGAATTCCGGACGCGACCTCGCGAAACGTCCCGTCGCCGCCCATCGCGATGACGCAGGCGAACGCGCCCGCATCGACGGCGCGCGTGACGGCCGCGATCGTTTTCCCGTCGGGCTCCGTTGCGAGGAGATCGCACGCGATGCCGGCGTCGCGGAGCCACGCGCGTGCGAGCTCGATGCGATCGGCGTTCTTTCCGGACTGCGCGGTCGGATTGCCGACGAGGAGGTGTGTGGCCACGACCGGACTATACTCCGACGCCGATGGCCTACCCGCTCCGTCAACAATGGGCGCTCGCGCTCTCCGGCGTCCTCACAGAGATGAACAACGGCTTTCACTCCGACCTCGGCGGTTGGGGAAAGAACGAGCACACCGGGCCGTGGTGCAAGAACACGCTCCGCGATTTCTACGGCATCGAGGACAAGGCCGCGTTCGACGACATGGTGAAGTGGCTCCTCGGCGAAGGACACTCCGCCGAGGCGCGCGCGATCGCGACGGCGCTCGGTCCCGATCCGCGCATGGACGATCCGAAGAGCGCGCTGGTGCGAGCGAACCGCGCGCAGATCGATCGCGCCGGGCTCATGGCGTGGGATGTCGGGCGTCTCGTCGCGGTCGTCGGTTGGGGGACATGGGCGGGCTTCACGACCGAGAACGACGCTTGGCAAATCCTCCTCGTCGCGGCCGCGCGCACGCAGAAGGCGTACGACTCGTGGCAGAGCTTCGGCCAAGCGTACGAGCTCGGTCGCCTCTTCTGGAGCGGAGGCAAACCGAACGACGCGACGGCGCGCGCGCTTCAAAAGCTGATGACGGATCCGAAGAGCCCATGGCTCGCGATCCCGTGGGCGCTCGATCTCGGCGTGCAGATGATCGACGCGCGTCCGGCCAAGGTCCGCTTCAAGCGCACGGTGTGCCCGACGTGCGGCGCGCCCAAGTCGCGGCCGAGCCAGACCGGTTACGTGTATTGCGACTATTGCGGCGCGCTCAGCGATTTCGATTTCGCCAAAGCGTGCGAGAAACCGCTCGAGCGACCTGGTCCCGTGTACGAGCAGCTCTCTGCGCAGCTCAAGCCGCAGCTCGACGCAGCGCTCGCGCGCGGCGACGTGAACGCGTACCGCGCGGCGCAGATCCAGCTCTTCGATGCGTACGTCACCGTCTGTCCGAATTCGGTGCCGATGCGCACCAAGGATCCCGCGTACCGCCAGCGCTACGTCGCGTACATGGCGGAGGGCGCGGTCGCGACGGCGTTCGATCCGACGGCGAAGCAGCACGAGGCGGCGGTCGCGCAGGCGACGGCGGGGCTCGCGTTCGTGCAAGTGAAGGGCGGCATGAAGGTCGCCCCCGCCGCGTTCGACGCGATGGCGACGGCGGTGTTCGCGCAGCAGCACTACGTCGCCGGCTTGCACGAAGCGCGCGGCGTCTACGCGATGCAACCCGACGGCGCGTCGGCGGAGTTGCAGCGTCGCCTCGGCTGGTCGATGTTCGCGCAAGGGTGGCTGCCCATGCTCGACGATGCGAGCGCAGCGAAGCTCCTCGCGGCGACGCGATTGAAAGGCGAGTACCAAGAGATCGAGCCGGCGACGGGCGACGCGGCGGACTGCGGATCGTGCGGCGCGCCGACGGTCGTGCTCCAGGGAGCGAAGCGAATGATCTGCGAGCACTGCGGTCACAAGCTCGACGCCGCGGGCGGCAAGCTTCCGTGCGCGGGGTGCGGCGCGTCGCTCGTGCCGGACGAGAACGCGCAGACCTTCGGGTGCCCGCATTGCAAGATGGCGGTGCAGCGGATTCAGATGATGCGGCCGGGGTGAGCGCGAATCGTCACCGGCGTCGCAACACGACGAAGTGATCGCGGGCGAAGATCGGAGAAAACCCGGCGTCGAGCGCGAGTCGTTCGTTGTCCGATCCTTCGACGACGAGCGCGTGGCTGATCATCGAGTTGCCGAGGAGCGAAGCTTCGAACTCGAGCTGCGGGACGGCGCGGCCAAACCAGAGCGAGCCACCGGTGTAGAACGTGTTGTCGACCAAGAGACCGGTCACGTTCGCGTCGCCGCCTGCGACGACCTGACCATCGAGCTTCGCGCGCGCGAAGGTGTTGTCGCCGCCCGCGAGGTGGAGCGCGCCGTCGAGGACGGCGATGCTCGCGGCGATCGCGCAGACGGCTCGCGTCACACGCCATCGCAGTCGCGATCGCGTCGTCGCGTCCGCGAGCCACGCCCCCGCAGCCCCGGCAGCGCCGATGATGACGAACGGCCAGAACGCGATGACGAAGCGCTCTTCTTTGTGAGGTTGCGTGCTGAGGATCGCGACGAGCCCGATCGCCGAGACCGCGAACGGCCAGGTCGCGCGCCACCGAATCAAGAGCGGCGCCACCAGGAGCACCAACGCGATCGGCGCGCGATGCCACAGATCGGCGACGTACCCGTACCAAGGCGCGCTGCCGAACTCCGCGGCGCGACCTCGGATGAGGTTGAAGTCGAGGTACCCGACGAACGAGCCGAGGAACTTTCCCCACGTGACGAGATCGATGACTCCGAAGATTAGAATCGGAGCGGCGCCGCCGAGCGTCATCCATCCGACGTGCGCGAAGCGGCGTCGCACCAAGAGGACGATCGGCGCGACGAGCGCGAGCGGTGCGTTGGCGATCCGAATGCACACGCCGAGCGAAAGGAGGAAGCCGACGAGGACGACGCGCTTCCGTGAGACCGCGTCCTTCTCGGTCATCTCCGTCGTCAGCGTCAGCGCGAGCACGAGGCAGAGCATCGACGGGAGCTCGGACAGCGTGTGCGGCGAAAACCAAACGATGATCGGGAAGAGCGCGCAGAGCGCCGCCGCGAGCAGGCCACCTTGCCAACCCGCCGGCGCGTCACCGGCGCGGACGATCACGGGCGTGGTCGTCGCACGCGCTTGGATTCGCCGCGTGACGAACGCGCCGCCGCGGTATCCCGCCGCCACCAGCACCAAGCTCACGAGCGCCCAGTGAAGCTGCATGATCGATCCGAGCACGTCGCCGCGACGAACGCCGAGGCTCATCATCAGCGCCATCCAGCCGCCGTTGTACGCGGGCAGTCCCCACGATCTCACGCCGTCGCGCCACTCCCACGACGTCAGCCCCACGCCGTTCAAGCGCCACCACGCCGGCTCGAGCGTCTGGAAGAACTCGTCCGGATGAAGACCGCCCACGAGCCTCCACGCCACGACGCGCGCCACCGCACCGAGCACGAAGATCAGAATGAGCGCGCGCCGCACGCCGCGATCGGTCACCGTCCCCACGCCTCGATCTCGAAGAGCCTGGCAATGTCGTCGCCGACGATCTCGACGTCGAGCCTCACGCCGCGCGCGCGCGAGCATGGGAGATCGTGCGCGGTCACGGCGTCGTGGTTGTCGACGACGACCACCGACGGACCGGGTCCCTCGTCGCGCACGCACGTCAGCGTGTAGCGCGCGAGCGTGTACTCGGGGAGCTCGATCGCGCCTGCGTGACGCACGACGATCCGCGAGAGCTCGCGCGGTTCGCGCCACAGGATCGAGACCCACGGATGGCGGTCGAGCGGCGCCGACGCCCACTTCTCGAGGGCGCTCGGATCGCTCCGCTCGTCGACGAGAAAGAGCGGGTGATGTTGCGACAACGGATCGCGGAAGTACGAGCTCGCGCGCACCGTCGGACCGAACCTCCACGACGCGAGGTTGTGCTCCGCGTCTGGCGGCGACGCTTGCCGCGGCAACGTCACGACGACGAGCCCGCTCGCCGAAAGAAAGCGCGACATCCCGACGAGCCACGCGCACGCCGCGAGCGCGACGAGAACGCGCCATCCCGACCGGCGTCCGAAGCGTCGCATCCACTGCATGAGCGACGCGAAGAGCACACCGCGTGCCGCCGGCAACGCGCGAACGCGCCGGCAAATCACGCGGCATGTGTGTCATGTGATGCCGCCGCGAGACGCGGGCGCCGCGCTCAGTACGCGAGGAACGTCGAGATGTCGGTCGCGAAGAGCTCGTGGTGCGAGCGGTCGCGGACGACCACGTGGTACGCGCGGCCCATCTGCAGGTTGTCCGGCGAGAGGTGAATCTCCTCGGGGCGCACCATCACCAACGGGTGGACCGTGTTGTGCGACCACGTATCGAGATCGATCGTGAGGACGCCGTGCGTGTTGTCGACGTGCGTCGCGATCGTCGTTTGAAGATCGATGTAGTTCTTCGTGTACGTCATGTAGAGGCCCGACTTGCAGACCTGATCGGGGCGGACGACGCCGCAGCCGATGGCCCACGTGACCGCTTGGACCGAGGGCTCGTAGTGGTGCTTCGTCTTGCCGAGCTCGTCTTGCGACGTGGACGTGGTGTCGTCGTGCGTGCCGTCGAGCGCGCAGCCCGATGCGCTGAGCGCGAAGAAGGAGAGAGCGAGAAAAGCTGCCGTATGAATCGTATTGGACATAGGAACCCTACCTTTGAGGTGGATGTGGTTCCCGGCTCTTAGTCGCCGGTACGCACCCTGTCAAAGGCGGGGAATGCCGGCGTTTCGCTACTTGCAGACGCTGGGAGCGCCGCCGCTGCGAAGGCGCGCGTTCTCTCTCTCGAGTCGCTCGATGCGCGCGTTCTGTTCTTTCATCATCGCGTAGAGCGCTTGGATCGACGTGAACGCGAGGCCGTGCGCGTCGATCGGGTCGTACGATTTGTCGGTGCCGCCGAGTCCGAATTCGGCGTGAAGATCCTGCGCCATCGGTCCGAGGTGCCTCACAGATGGATCGTCCGATCTGTACGACCACGTCGACATCGGCACCCGCGCGAGCGCGTCGAGGACGCGCTGTCCTTCAACCGGAACGACGTCGCGCTTCTGATCGCGATCGCTCACGCATTGCGGAGCGCATCCTTGCGGGCACGTCGGATCCTGCGCGGTCGGCGTGTGGCATGCGGGCGGTCCGCTCTGCGGTCCTTCGCTCTTGCAGCAGAGTTGGCCGGGCGCGCAGCAGTCCGAGCCGCAGCACGATCCATTGGAGCATGTGCCGCCGTCGCGTCCGCATGGGATCGCTTTGCATGTGCCGTCGCAGTAGGGAGTGCTGCCGCTGCAGCGCATGCCGCATCCGCCGCAGTTCGTGGGATCGTTGTCGACGTTCTTGCACACGCCGTTGCAGCACTGACGACCGAAGCCGCACGCGGGGCTGCAGGCGACGTTGCTGTCGCCGCCCGCGTCGCCCGCTCCGCCGTCGCTGTGGCCGCCCGAGTCGGCGGAGCCATCGCCGCCGCCGGAGGAATCGCTCGCCGCGTCCTTCTCGTCCGCCACGAACGTCGAGCCTCCGCAGCTGACGAACACGCCGACCACGCTCGCGAGACCGAGCACCGCGGTAGAAATGATTCGTGTACGCATCGCCGCCTCCCGTCGTACGAAGTCTACGCTCATGCGTGCACGACGAATCAAAACTGCGCGTCGGGACGATGCGACATGGCAAACGGCAATCCGCACAACTGCCTTCCGAACGACGGCTGGGGAAAGCCGGGCGAGTACTGCACGCTTGCGTCGCGCGTCACTGATTCGCGGGTGCGACGGCCCGGCGCGTGCGGCCGACGATAATTTCGCCGCACGCGCCGAGAGTCACACCGAATCACGCCTGGGGAGGCGGATTCACCGAAGCCGCAGGCGGCGTCGCAGTCACGGCGGCGGCCGCACGCGCTTTGCTGCGCGCGGCTCCCCGACGAAACCACTTCTCCACTCCTGCCAGCTCGATCGCGAGCGCCGGAACGCCGGCCGCGACCTTTTGCAGCATCCCGTAGGAGACCGTCGTGCGCTTCCACGCGAGGCCCTCGGAACGAAGAATCTCGTCCTTGAGGCTTTGCTGAAGAAGCGTGACGGGTCCAAGAAGAGCTCGCAGCGAGACCGCGTAGGCGAAGAGAGACGACGAATCGTCCATCGACACGTGACGCGACTGAAGCTCGTACTTCGAGAGGAGCGCTGCGATCGTGGGAACCACGGTCTGCGATCCGCTCCAGAGCTTCACAACGCGCTTACGCTCTTCCATGTTGAGTGGAGTTGCGTTTACGAGTTGCTGCGAGGCCTTCGCGACGAATGACATCGCCGCCGCGATCTGCGCCTGAGTGATTGGGAAATTCCCGACTTTCTTAGGCTGGCCCATTTTAGACTTTTACCTTTCTGTCGCGGCGGGCCTCGATTGCCCACGACGGCGGGATTGCCATCATGGGAGAGCGAGGCTTGCAGGGCTCGCTGCCGTTCTCCGCGTACATAGATAGAAGCTGGCGAGCGGGGGCGATTTACGGTGGCGGTCTGTCGATTTCTGATTTTTCTCGAGAGGCTCGGGAAAATGCCGGCGAAACCAGCTCCGCGGAGCTGGCGGTATGCTCCGCGGACTTGGACGTATGCTCCGCGGACTTGGACGCATGCTCCGCCGAGCTGATGGCATGCTCGCCCGAGCTGGTGGGGTCGTCCGCGGACCTGGTGGGGTCGTCCCAAGAGCTGGTCACATGCTCGCCGGCGCTGGCGGCACGCTACGCGGAGGTCGTCGCGCCGTTGTCGGCGGACCCGGGAGATAGATGCGCCGTGGTCGCGCGCGGGCATCAGCCTTCGTCGGCGTCGTCGCGCTTCCGCGGTCGCGGCAAGTTGAACTGCTCGATCCGGTTGATAAGCGTTCGTCGCGACACGCCGAGCATCTTCGCCGCTTGCGATTGATTCCCGGCGCAGCGTTCGAGCGCCGAGACGACGCGCATGCGCTCCTGCTCGTCGGGCGTGAGACCGAGCGACGCGATGCTCGTCGACTCGGTCACCGCGTCCCACGCGCCCGAGCCGTCGGAGGACGGCGGCAACGTCGGCGACGATCCGCGCGACGACGGGAGAGGCGCCGACGGAACCGAGAACGCGAGCCCCGGCGTGCGCTTCGAGACCGACGGAAGGAGCGGCCCCATCTTCTCTGCGGGGAGATGCACGACCGAAATCATTCCGCCGCTGCACAGAAGCACCGCGCGCTCGACGACGTTTCGCAGCTCGCGAATGTTGCCCGGCCATTGGTAGGTCTTGAGGAGCGCCATCGCTGGCGGATCGATGTCGATGTTGGGAGCTCGGCCGACGCGCTTGCAAGCATCGACGACGAACGCGCGAACGAGAGGTTCGATCTCGTCGACGCGCTCGCGCAGCGGCGGGAGCGACACCGCGATCCCGTTCAGCCGAAAGTACAGATCACTCCGGAAGCGCCGCTCGGCGATCTCGACTTCGAGATCGCGGTTCGTGGCTGCGACGAAGCGAACATCGATCGCCTTCGGTCGAAGCGCACCGACGCGCGTCACCTCGCGCTGCTCGAGCACGCGCAAGAGCTTCGCCTGGATCGAGAGCGGCATCTCGCCGATCTCGTCGAGGAACACGGTGCCGCCTTCCGCCGACTCGAGCAGCCCCTGCTTCGCCTGTACGGCGCCGGTGAACGCGCCCTTCTCGTGACCGAAGAGCTCGCTCTCGAGGAGAGACTCGGACAGCGCCGCGCAGTTGATGCACAGCATCGGCTTCTTCGCGCGCTGCGAGCGATCATGAATCGCGCGCGCGAGGATCTCCTTGCCGACGCCGGTCTCGCCCAGGACGAGGACGTTGATGACTCCCATGGCGACGCGCTTGATGATCGGATCGAGGCGCGCCATCGCACCGGACGTGACGATCGAGCTGGTGCTCACGGACGACTCGCTCGGGCTCCCGCGCAGCAACGCGCCCGCGCGCGCGACGAGCGACTCCGGCGTGCGTCCGTCACGGGGGTAGCTCGCGACGCCGATGTCCGCCGACGCGCCGCACGCGACGAGCATCGCTTTGAGATCGAGCGCGAGCCCGTCGGCTTCGACGGGAGGCGTCTTGATGTGGAGGATCTCGTACTCACCCGGCGCATACGACGCGAAGATGTCGGTCGGGCGGAGCCATCCGCCGAGCATCTCTTCGGCGCGCGCGGCGCGCGACGCGTCGTGAAGCCGCAGACGCGTGATCGCGAACGGCGATGAGCCCTGCGCCGCGCGCGAGCACTCCTCTTCGATGCGCGCCTCGAAGTACCCGTGGCTCCAGATGTGGCGCGGCCGCACGCTCATCTGCGCGCTCGTCTGGAGCATCAGCGCGGTCGAGCCGATGTTGATCATGTCGCCTTCGGTGATCTCGACCGAATCGTGCGGCGGCACGCGCTTGTCGCGCACCGTGGTGCCGTTCAGGCTGCCGAGATCGACGAGGTCGATCTTCGCACCGATGACGAGCTTCACGTGACGGCGCGAGAGCTTGCCGTCGTCGACGCGCACGTCGCAGTCATCGGAGCGACCGATGACGACCTCGCCGGCCTCGGGCAACGCCACCGTCGACATCCCCGACTGGCTCATGACGAGCAGAGACATGCGCCCACTGCGCGACGCCTCGCGGGCCGGCGCTGCCGCGATCCGCGCCTCCGTGACCGCGTCATCGTCGTTCACGAGTGCCACCCGAGGACGGCGAGGAGAACGATCAAGGACATCGCAGGCTCCCTTCGAGCGCTCGCTTCGTGCTGTTGAAGACCAGGCCAGACTCCATGCTGTCGTCCGCGTATCCGCGCTCGTCGGAGTGCGCGCAGACGATCGCTTGGTCGACGGGCGCCTCGCCGGTGGTGAGATCGAAGTCCAGACCGCCGGTCGCGCCGACGAGATCGATCGACTGCCCGCGGCGGAGCACGCTGAAGCCGTCGAGGATGCTGGTCGCGCCGACGTCCGTGGGTCGGCCTGGAGGGACGAGACGCTTCACAGCGCGGGAGAGCGCCGCGCCGCTCACTGCCTCCGCGTCGAGCGCCAACGACGCGTACGCGACGAGGTAGAACGCGTCGTAGGACGAGTTGGGCGACTGCGTTCGCGTGATCTTGTCGTCGAACGTCTCGTTGTAGTGCACGACGAAGCGCGCATTGTTGGCGGTGCTCGACACCGTGGTCATTCCGAAGAATCGGTGGCGCCGGTCTGCGTCGTTGCCGATGAGCTTGAGGAGCGGCTCGTTGAAGGTCGCGATCGACGCGTAGCGCGGCCGCGGCTCGGAGCGCGGCCAGCGCGCCTCGAGCGGCGCGATCACCTTGGTGACGAACGTCGGCGCCAGGAGGTGAATGATGACGTGCGGCCGGAAACGAAGTAGCTCGTCGACGATCGCCGCGTACGCCGCGTCGCCCGCACTCCCTTCGAGCTCCGCGTACGCGATCTCGTGGTACGCGGCTCCGTTGAGGACGGCAGACCGGCCGTTGAACTCGAGGACCCGAAAGAGCTGCTCCGAGAAGCCGACTCCCGTGGCGTCCTTCGGGCGAACGGTCGCCACGCGCATCGGCGCGGTCGCACCTGCGGTGTTGCGCTGCGCCGCGAGAACCCCGGGCACGAACGTCGCGAGCGCCTGCGCCGTTTGCGAGGTGCTGTACGTGGTGCGCCACACGAGCCGCGGCTGGTCGGCGGCGTGCGGGATGCTCGTGATGATCGGGCTCATGTTGAGCGCGGCGATGGTCATGATCCCGCGCGGAACGAACAGCGAGTTCGCGAGGTCGACCACCTCCGCGCTCGTCTGGAAGCCGATCACCGCGGGTACATCGACGTCGTCGACGAGATGACGCGCCGCACGCCGCGCGTCTGTCGCGTCGTCGCACGCGACGATCGCGATCGGCCTCGGGCCGCCGGGGGCACGGCGGACGCTCGCCAACGTGGACGCGAAATCGCGACGCGCGAGCTCGACGGCGTTCAAGTTCGACGTCCCGTGCCGGTCGGCGTCCTCGCCAGTGAGCGGAAACATCGCGCCCACCCAGATCGTGCGGTCGTCGAGGAGATCCTCTTTCTCGGAGAGCACGCGGCAGTCCTCGGATGCGAGCGGGACGCAGTGAGTCTTCCGACACACCGACGCGGCGCCGCCCTTCGCGCGAACACACTCCGCGTTCGTCGTGCACTCGTTCGCTTGCGCAGGCGCCGACGACGACGCGACGATCGACGGTCCGGCCGCGTTCGTAGCCGACGACGCCCTGAGCTTGGCAACGCCCGCGACGCCGAGGCCGACGACCGCGACGCTGGCCACCGCATAGAGCGCGCGACGCGACGATTTTCGCGCGATGGGAAGCGGCGGCGGCGGCCGGCTCGATGGCTTCGCCTTCTGCAGCTCGGCAACACGCAGCGCCTCCGTCGGCGCGTTGGCGGCGCGCGATCTCGCGGTCGCCAACGGGATGTGCGGATCCGTGCGGGCAAGCGCTTCCGCGTGACCCTCGAGACCGCGTACGACGTCATCCATCGTCACGAAGCGATCGTCGCGACGCTTGCTGAGCGCACGCATGACGGAGGTCGCGACCGATGTCGGGAGCCCCGGCACGACGTCGCCGATCGGCGTCGGATCCTTCGAAAGGATGTTCGATACGAGCTCGAGCGCGTCGACGATTTTTCCCCACGGCGGCTTCCCCGACAAGAGCTCGTACGCGACGACGCCCCACGCGAACTGATCGGCGCGACCGTCGAGCTGCTCGTTGCGCATTTGCTCGGGCGCCATGTAGTACGGCGTCCCAACGGCCATGCCCGACGTCGTGAAGCTCGGGAGAATCTGCGCCTCCGTCGACGACGTTCCCGACACGTCCTTGTTCCCGACGGGCGATCGCTTCGCGATACCGAAGTCCAAGACTTTGACGACGCCGTCGTCGCGAATCATCACATTCTCCGGCTTGACGTCGCGATGGACGAGCCCGATCCGATGCGCGGCGGCCAGGGCGCGGGCCGTGTCCGCGAGCCAGCGCACGCGCGTCGGCAGCGCGATGTCCTCTTCTCCGACGAACGCGCGCAGGGGATGCCCGCGCACGAGCTCCATCGCAAGGAACGCAGAGCGCTCGCCGTCAATCACGACTTCGCCGACCTCGAAGATCGAAACGACGTTCGGGTGATCGAGCGCCGCGGCAGCGCGTGCTTCGCGAAGCATCCGCGCTGCGCCATCCGTCGACGTGGCAGACGTCCCCGCAGCATCTTTGCCGTAGAGCACCTTGAGCGCGACGCTCCGCTGAAGCTGCGGATCGCGCGCGAGGTACACCTCGCCCATCCCACCTTTGCCGAGCAGGCTGACGATCACGAACTTGCCGGCAGTATCTCCGGGGCCAAGCGGCACGACACACTCCCCTCAGCGGCGATTGCACAGATTGTAAAGGGTGCGCCGGCCAGGTTGTGCATTTCATTTTGCACAACCTGCACGGCGCGGATCTCGACGCTCCGCAACTGCATGGAACCATATGGAGGGTTGGCGTCCTCGAGGCCCGGCACACTCGCTGCAAACGGATGTCCTGTCGCCTCGGGATGGACCCGAGCCCACGGAGGAATGCACAAATGAATTTCCGCTCTATCGGTCGTGGCGCCCTCGGATTCCTCGCCGTGTCGACGGTCGGTGCATTGCTCACGCTGGGTACCGGCTGCAGCGCCGCGGTGGGCACGGAGCACGACGAGAGCTCGCAGGAAGCGTTGCCGAAGTGCGATCCCGACGTGCCGGGCAGCTGCACGAACCACGGGTACTGCGCGAATTACGGCGGTCGCGCCCTCGACGGGAACGACACGTTCGAGTCGCAGCTCATCGCAGCGGGCTGCGGCTACGCGAAGTCGTACGGCGAGGCCGGCAACGGACTCTTTTGGCTCAGCACCACCTGCCCGAACAACTCCACGGTCACGAACCTCGTCGCCGCGTATGCGTACGCGTATCCCTACTACTCACGGACTTCGGGCATGAGCACGCACTGCCAAATCGGTATGGCGCCGTACGGCTACGTCAACGTCGGCTTCGATCCGAACTGCACGACGTGCCACATCCCGATCGAGTGATCGCGTCGCTACCGCTTCTCCGTCCTCCGCCGAATCAACCCCTCCTGCGCGGTCGACGCGACCAGCCTCCCGTCCTGCGTGAACACACGCCCCCGCACGAGCCCGCGACCTCCACGCGCCGCGGGACTATCCATCACGTGCAGCAACCACTCGTCCGCGCGAAACGGCGCGTGGAACCACATCACGTGATCGAGGCTCGCGACCTGGACCTTGCTTCCGAAGAACGTGATCCCGTGCGGGAAGAGCGCGGTGGCGAGAAAACCGTGATCCGATGCGTACGCGAGCATCGCCTGATGAATCGGCTGCGCATCGGGAAGCCGCGCGATCGTGCGAAGCCACACGCGACGCTGCGCCGCCATCGGCGTGGGCGTGAATGGATGATCGATCGACTCGACGGGGCGCACCTCGAACGGTTGCTCCTTCGTGAAGCGATCGTGAAACTCCTTCGGGAGCAGCTGGCCCGCGGCCTTGATGCGCTCTTGCTCCGTCGGCACCGACTCGGGTGGCGGCGTCTCGGGCATCGCGTCTTGGTGCTCGAAGCCGTCTTCGGCCTTTTGAAACGAGACGGCCATGTTGAAGATCGCGTGGCCCGATTGAATCGCGACGACCCTTCGCGTCGTGAACGATCCACCATCGCGAATGCGATCGACGTCGTAGACGATCGGCTTCGACACGTCGCCGGGACGAAGGAAGTACGCGTTGAGCGAGTGCGCGACGCGATCGACCGGCACGGTCTGCGTCGCCGCCGAGAGCGCCTGCCCGAGCACTTGCCCGCCGAACACCGTCCCCCAACCGAGGTCCTGGCTCTCTCCGCGAAAGAGGTTCTCTTCGATCTTCTCGAGGGCGAGGAGCTGGACGAGATCGTCGAGGACGGTCGGCATGGATGACCGATGATACCCGAACGCGCGCGCGGTACTCACGAGCGCACGACCTCCGTCGCCGCGACGAGGCGCTGGAGGGCGAGGCGGTTCTCGACCTCGGCGCGGAGCTCGCGATCCTCATCGCTCGTCTCTTCGAGCGGCGGCACAGTCGCGTCGGATCGGTCCGCCGGCGAATACGTGAGGAATGCACGCACCGTCTCGACGAAGGTCCCGGTCATCGGATCCTCGGCGTTGACGTTGACGAGCACGGTCATCGATCGACCCGTCGCGTGCACGACGGCGGAGCGCACGTGCACGAAGCAGTTCGCGGGCACGGGGCGAATGAAGTTGAGGCCGTGCAGATCCGACAAGCGCACCGCCGCGCCGCCGACGTGCGCGCGCGCGGAGAGGCCCGCGGTGTTCTCGAGCCATCGCATGAGCGTGCCGCCGTAGAGCGTTCCGTGGAAGTTCAAGTGCCCGCCGCGCGCGAGCTCGATCGAGTGCATGTACGACGCGAGACGACGGCGCGGCTTCAGCGCGTCGGGCTCCCACGGCATGCGGAACGACGGGAGCGCTTTGAGGAGCTCGCGGATCGCGAACGGGCGATCGGTGTCGGAGACCGCGGCGAGCGACGTCGCGGTCGGGAGCTGCCCCGCTTCGAGCTTCTTCCGGAACTCGCGCCGGATCTGTCCTTCGCGAAATCGCGCGACCTCCGTCGGCGTCTCCGGCGAGAGCTGCGGCACGCGCGCGGGTCGCTCGTCGGCGCCGAGCGCGACGAATGTCATGTAGCCGTCGAAGCGACGCGGATCGCGATCGCGCGCGAAGCCGGCGGTCATCGACACGCAGATGCCGAGGCTCTTCTCGCTCGTGAAGCCGACGGTCGCGGTCATCGTCACGCGCTCGCCGACATGAATCGGCTCGCGAAGCTCCATCGCGTCGACCGACACAGTGACGACGGGGCGACGCGAGTGGCGCGTGGCCGCGAGGACGCCGACGACATCCATCCACTCGAGGACGATCCCCGCGCGAAGCTCGCCACGCTCGTCGGCAATGCTCGGCGCGACCCACTGATCGAGGTGGACCTCGCGGCTGACGGCTTGGGGCGGCGGCGTGAGGAGCTCGTGATGCTGCGCTGCGTTATTCATCCGGAGAGCATGGGTCGAGATCGCGAGGGCGCAAGCTCTGCCGCGGAGTACGACGAGAGGATTACGTAGTGGTTTCGGGAATATATCGCGCGTGCAGAAGACGCGGAGCAGTGGCACTTGGAGCCGCAGAAGAGGCGCGGCGACCTCGAGCTGGAGGCCCGGTCAGGCGGCCCGGACGGACTGCGACCGCGTGGTACCGTCCACGGGCGTCATGAAGTTCGAGCAGCTCGACCGGCGAATGCGGATCTACGAGACGGCGCACGATCACTGCGTGCTCCCCGGCGTGCACATGGCCGCGCGGATCGACGGCCGCTCCTTCTCGCATCTCACGCGCGTCGCGCAACGCTTCGACGCGCCGTACGACGAGCGCTTTCGCGACTACATGGTCGCGACGCTCGAGCACCTGATGGGGTGCGGCTTCTCGGTGCTCTACGGCTACACGCAGAGCGACGAGATCAACTTGCTCTTTCGGCGCGACGAATCGACGTTCGCGCGCAAGCTACGGAAGTTCGATTCGATCCTGGCCGGCGAGGCGAGCGCGAAGTTCTCCCTACTCCTCGGCTCGCCCGCGGCGTTCGATTGCCGGATCTCGCAGCTCCCCGGCGTCGACGAGGTCGTCGACTATTTTCGGTGGCGCCACGAGGACGCGCATCGCAACGCGCTCAACGGTCATTCGTACTGGCTGCTAAGGCGCCAAGGGCTCGACGATCACGCGGCGACGCAGAAGCTCTCGGGCGTCTCGGCCGCCGGACGCAACGAGCTGCTCTTTCAGAACGGGATCAACTTCAACGATCTGCCGATGTGGCAACGGCGGGGCATCGGCGCGTATTGGGACGGACGCAAGCTCGTCATCGATCGCGAGCTCCCGATGAAGGAAGCCTACGACGCGTTCGTGCGACAGATCGTGCTGGGGCAATCGGAGCCGAAGACGCCTGCTACGTGAGCCCGATCCGCGCCAAGAGTGCGGCGGGTGGGAGCACGTCGAAGCCGAGGTTCGTCGGGTAGTGGCGCACGTTGCCGGTCGCAAGCGCGTCCGCGCGGCCCGAGAGCGCGACCTCGATGAACATGCGGTCGCCGTCGTCGATCATCGCCTCGGCGTAGACCTTGGTGACGATCACGCGCTCGCCGCGCGCGATCAAGCGCGCGACCAGCGCCTCGGTGCGCGCCGGATCGATCGAGCGAAACTTCTCGCGTGAGAGTACTTCGCGGTACTCGAGGATGATCCGCTCGTCGTACAGCACGACGTCGCCGCGTTCGCGCACGGCCGCGAGCGCGCGATCGGGCGTGCGCCCCGGGCTCAGCAGCGCGGAGACGAGGACGTTGGTGTCGAGCACGAGGCGCATCGAAGCGACTCTACGGCGGCGGCGGCAGCATCCGCTGCTCCGCCCTGGCCTTCCACCCTTCGCCGAACACGTTCGTGCCGAGCTTCGTCAACGCCGTCGACGATTCGCCCGCCTTCGTCGCCAGCGCGATGTACTGCGCCATCTGCATCTCGGTCTGCGTCCGCACCTTCGTGAAGTGCGTCTTGAAGAACGTCGCGACGTCGAGCGGCGCGAGGAAGCGCACGACGGCCAAGATGAGGCGCACGGTCCACGGACGGAGCAGCGCGAACAGGAACGGACGCGCGATCTGGAGATGCGCGGCCGCCGCGCTGAGCGCTTCGTGCGTCGCCGCCACCGAGTCACGAAGCCAATCGCTGCGCGCGAGCTCGTCGTACGACCAGCCGGCGCCTTCGAGACCGACGATGTGCGGCATGAGCACCGCGGAGCCGAACGCGCCGGCTTCCGTCACCTTGCCGCTCGCGGCGGGGCAACCTCCACGCTTCAACGCGTCGATGACGGCGTCTCGGCGTTCGTCGGGTCCGCCGAACATCGTCGGCGACAGCGGCGGGAACCAGAACGCGACGCCCGGCGCGAGATCGCTCGGATCGCCTTCCATCGGCGCGAAGTAGCTCATCATCGAGATGAGACCGCTGACGCATCGATCGACGGGGAGACCGAGCCGCTCGATGACGCGAATGCCGGCGGGAAAGAAGACGAGCGTCGCATCGCCGGTCGCGCGCGCGATGTCGTCGACCCACGGTTTGACGAGCGCGGTCGTCGGCACGCAGATCCACACTTGATCCCAAGTCTGCTTCGTTGCGTCGTCGAGCGACGTGTAGATGCGCTCGGGGCGAAGACGCACCGGACGGTAGTGCCCCTTCGAGTGAAGTGGATAGAGCGTGAAGCCATCGTCGTGCTCACCCGCGTGCGCAGGGCGAACCAGAAACGAGATCTTCGCGCCGCCGAGCGCGAGGTAGTGCGCGTAGACCTGGCCGACCGCGCCGGCGCCGACGATGAGGATGTTCATGGGAGACCGTCGGAGTGTCGCACATCGATGCCGAGATCCGACGCCGCCGAATAGACCCATCGATCGAAGAAGGCGCGAAGGTCACGACCGGTCGCGGCTTCGAACGCGCGACGTAGATCTTCGCTGCGTGCTCCCTTCTCGCGACGATCGCGAACGTAACGACGCACGCCGTCCCAGAACGCCGCGTCGCCGAGCTCGCCGCGAAGCTTGTCGAGGACGAGCGCGCCGCGTGCGTACGTGATGCCGCGCGGCTGCAGCTCGGACTCGCGCGGCGCGCGGTGCGGAGGTGCGGTCGGCGACCACAGCGAGAGCGGCGCGTCGCGTCCGTCGGCGTGCACCTTCGCGGAGCGCTTCGACCAGAGGCGTAGCTCGCGATCGTACGCGGCGCGTGACCATCGCTCTTCTTTGATCGCGGCGGTCATGAACGTCGCGAAGCCCTCGTTGAGCCAGAAGTCGGAGAAGTCCGCGCACGGCACGAGCCACGCGAACCACTGATGCGCGAGCTCGTGCGAGAAGATCCAGTCTTCGGTGGGATCGCGACGAACGTCTTCGAGCGCGTCCTCGGAGAGGAGCGCGAGGCCCGCGGCTTCTTGCGCGGCGTCGCCCTTCACGAAGACTTGCGTGTACTCATTCGCCGGCGGTGGTCCGGCGTGCGCGCGGAGGAATCGGAGCATCGGCGCAGTGATCGCGAGCGCGCCCGCGAGATCGGCGTGCGCCGGTCCGAGCGCGCGCAGCTTGACGCCGTCGACATCGAGCTCGGCTTCGGCGAAGCGGCCGGCGGCGAAGGCGTAGAGAAACGGAGGCGACGGTCGATCGAGCGCGAACGAGTGTGTCGTCGTGCCGTCGCCGCGGTTCGCGCGCGAGACGAATCGGCCCGATGCGGCGACCTTCGCCTCCGACGGCGTCGTCAATCGCAACGCGAGCGTCGCGCGCTGCGCGGGATCTTGCCGCGTCGGCATCCACGACGATGCGTCGTAGCCGGCCCACGCTTGCATGCCGGAGAAATGCGGCGACTTTCGATCGACCGGTACGCTCCACTCGATGCGAAGTGACACCTCGCCGCCCGCGGCGATCCCCTGAGGAAGATCGACACACAGCCGACCATCCGTGTGCGTGAAACGGAGCGCACCCGCGTCGCTCGCGATCTGCGAGACGCGGAGCCCGCGCGCATCGAGCACGACGGCGCGGACGTCGCGACGCGCGCGAACGCGGACGACGCCGTGGCCCGCGAGCGAAGGCGGCTCGAACGCGAGCGCGAGATCGATCGCATGATCGACCACGTCCACGGCCTCAGCGTCCGCGCAATCAGCCGCGGGTGGACGCTTCGTCGGTGCCGATGTCGTCGGCGTCGTCACGGGCGTGCAGGCGAAGAGCGCGGCGAACGGGAGCACGCGGAGGTGACGCATGGGCGGGCGCGCAACGGTACACGCGCACTGCTACGCTGGCTCGATGCTCGGTCGCGGCTCACGAGTCGTCCTCGCGTCGACGCTCGTCGCGTGCGGCGGAGCGTCGCTTCCTCCGCTCGGCGGACGCACGCGCGTCGTGCCCGCCGCGGTGAGCGCGCCCTCGTCGTGCGATCCATCCCGCGGCGACGCCGAGTCGCCTCGCACGCCGACCGAGATCGAGAAGCGCATGCGCTCCGCGCTGATCCTCCCGAACGGCGATCCCGATCTCGACGCATGCCGCGCGCTGTGTCGACGCGCCATGCAGCCCGGCGACGTCATCGTGTCGTGCTTCCACGCTCGCTCGGACGTGAAGATCGGCTGCGAAGGATCGTCGTGCCCGCAAAATGGCGAGGACAACATCCAGCGATCGATGTTCTGCGGCGACGACGGACGACGCGCGGGCGCCGATCCGGTGGCGGCGCAGGCTGCGATGCCGTTCGTGGTTCGGCAAGGGAGCGAGGTGGTGGTGTGCAGCCTCCGTTGAACGGGCGCGACGTCGCGAGGCTGCTCCGCGCGATCTCCGCGAGCGCGGTCGTCGCGGGGAGCGCGTCGTCGATCGTCGGATGCGAGTCGGTTTTTCACTGGTGCTTGAACGGCCAGTGGGGCGCGCCCTACTACGTGAAGACGGTGCGTGAGATTCCGGAGGACCTACGCGCGGGCGTCGCGGCGATGAGCGCGCCGATCGACAAGAAGGTCTGCCAGAAGCTATGCGGCGGTGACGGCGATGCGTGCGAGCTCGCGACGATCGTCGAGCCGGCGTTCCCGGCGAACGCCCACGTCGTTTGCTTCGCGTACCGCGAGAACGGGTGTCCGAGCGGTTGGGGGAGCGGGCGACTTCCGGACGGGCTCGCGCTCGATCCGCGGTGCGCGACGACGCTCGGCGATTACTTCGCACGCGCGGCGGCGCTCGAGTCGGCGTCGGTGGTCTCGTTTCGACGGCTCGCGGCGGATCTCGCGCGACACGGAGCTCCGCGCGCGCTCGTGCGTCGCGCCGAACGCGCGGCGCGCGACGAGAAGCGGCACGCGCGGCTCACGCGGCAGCTCGCCCGGCGGTTCGGAGGTGAGCGCGTGCGGGCGCGCATCGTCGCTGCGGCGCCGCGATCTCTCCGCGAGATGGCGATCGAGAACGCGCGCGAAGGATGCGTCGGCGAGACGCTCGGCGCGCTCCTCTTGTTCGCGCGAGCGTGCGAATGCCCGGACGCGGAGGTGCGCGCTACGCTGCATGCGATCGCGCACGACGAGATCGCGCACGCGGCGCTCGCGTGGGATTTGCGCGCTCATTTCTTGGAGCACTTGGACGCGCGCGCGCTCGACGAAGAACGGTGCGCGCTCGCGGATGCGCGGCGTGCAGCGACGCGGATGGAGATCGATCCGGTGTTCCCGTTCGATCCCCGTCCGCTCGTCGCCGCGATCGACGCGCGCTTGCTGCGACCCGCGCTCGCCGCTTGAACACCGCTAATCGATGAGCGCGACCACCGCGCCCACGATCGCGAGCACGACCAGCGGCACGCCCAAGCCGATCGCGAACCTCAGCCCGAACGGCGCAGGGAGCTCCAACGGCTTCTCGATCGGACGCGGCGTCACTGGTGCCACGCCTTGCTCGAGCCTCTCGCGCATCGGCGACGATCCACGGAACGCGAGGAACCACGTGTGCGGAGCCGGCGCGTCGCCGACCGAACGCACCATCGCGCGGCTCGGAATGCGGCACACCGTGTTGCAAAAGCGGCAGGTCACGATGCGCTCGCTGCCTGCGGCTTGGAGCGGCGCAGAGCAGCTCGCGCAGAGGATCGCGATCGCGCCGCCGCCCGGCGCGCGCTGCAGCTGCACCTGCGGCTGATCGCTCCGGTTGTCGTCGGCGACGATGCCGACGAGCCCGCGGCACAGCTGACCCGCTCGCTCGGGGAGATCGTACGTCGCGCGATCGCCGCACTTCGGACAGCGCGTCGCGGTGCGCACGCCGTCGATGCTCGTCTCGAGCGCGACGTGACAGCGGGCGCACGTCGGCGCGCCAGGACCGCAGTCGAGGCGCATGCGGTTGCCGTTGCTCGCGGCGGACGACCACTTCTGCGCGTTGATCTCGGCGAGCGGGTTGCTGCGGCGAATGCTGATCGATCGGTGCGGCTGCCGCCCTTCGGCGCTCCCGGCGAGATCGCCGACGTCGTGCGCGTGCGCGAGCGGCATCGACCACCCGTCGCTCTCGAACGCCTGATCGAGCCCGCACCGCATGCACTCGATCGATCCGTCGACGTCGAGGTGATCGAGCGGCGACATGTGGCCGCATGATCGGCATGTGAACTGGCAACGCACCGCCATCCAGTAGCTGCCGTCGCTCGTCATCACGCGACGATGGTACGATCACAGGCGATGGCGCGTCTCTTCGATGTCGGCCCGAACGCAGTCGGCGTGTTCGCCGTCGGGCAGTTCGCGGTCGGCGTCATCGCGTTCGGGCAGTTCGCGGTCGGCTTCGTCGCGATCGGGCAGTTCGCTGCGGGCGGGCTCACGCTCGGGATGTTCTCGGGCGGGCTCGCGTCGATCGGCATGTTCGCCGCGGGGATCGTCCACGCGACCGGCGCCGGCATCGGCGGGACGGGACGCCTCGCAGTCCTTCCACTCGTCCCGCGTTTGGCGCCGCGCGCCGTCTTGCCGCCCGTGACGACGTTCGAAGCCATCGACGTCAACGGATGGATCGACGCGAGCGTCGAGCTTCGCGGCGGCGACGCGATCGTCGCGAGCGGCGAACGCGCGCTCCCGGTGCGCGTCGTATGCGACTTGATTCATCCGCTCGCCACGATGCCGCCGCTACGCGCCGATCGCCTGCTCGCGTTCATCGAGCGCCGCGACGACGGCTACGTGTGCACGCGCCTCATGCGCGTCGCTGCCCCCGCGCCCCTCGCGCCGATCTTCTGGCTGAAGACGTCGGCGCGCATCTTCGCTCTCGCGGTGCTCTCGGCAGTCTGGATGAAGCTCTTCTTTCTCCCGATGTACTCGTCGCTCTCGGATGGCGGCGCCGCGACGGTCGCACCTCCGAGCGCGCCGCCTTCGAAATCACGGCGGTGATTCGCCGTTCGCGAATGCGTACTCGGTGTACGGCGCGTTGTTCCCCGGATCGTCGAACACGATCGCGAAGTGCGTGCCGTCGGTCGAGCGCGTGATTTTCGATTCCCACTCCGAGCTCAAGTACATCCCGCTGTTCCAAAAGCCGGGGCACGTCGCGCGCGTCTTCAGCGCGCCGTCGCAGAACGCGACCGCGCTCACGCCGATCATCTCGCTCCACGCGTGACCGTCGACGGACGAGTACGATTTTTTGCTGTCACCCGACGAGTAGAAGTGGCCGTTCACGAAGAAGACGTACGTGTGGCCGCCGGTGCTGCCGACCGGGCCGACGTGCGTCCAGCTCGCGCCGTCGATCGACTCGAACGCATCGGTGCCGCACGTGCCGATGAAGTGCCCCGCGCCGAACGCGACCCCCTCCATGAGGCCGCAGCCGCTCGCGGGCGTCTTCTCGTTCCAGGTGATCGCGCCGTCCGACGAGGTGAAGACGCGCCAACCGACGGTGACCCACGTGCCGTTGCCGTACGCGATCCCGCGGAGCAAGTTGTTGTCGTCGAGGCCGCTCATCGCGAGCTCGGCGCGGTTTTTCCACGTGACGCCGTTGTCGCGCGAGACGACGCGCAGCCCGCCGTAACCGACGGCGACGATCGACGGCATCCATCCGGCGTGCGGCGCGTCCGACTTCGCATCGACGCCGACATCGCGCGACGCGTCTGCGCTCGACGAGGAATCCACAGCGTTCGACGCGTCCGCGACGACGACCGGAGAATCGGAGCCCGCGTCGGCGAGCACGGCGCCGCCGTCGGTCGCGCTCGTCTGCGCGCCGTCCTCGCTCGAGCACGCGGCGATGAACCACACGAACGTGATCGACGCGATCCCGATGAACGATGATTCACGGTTCATGATGGTCACCTCAAGCGACGAGGAACGGGAGCGCGTCGCTCGCCATCTTGAAGTACGGCGACGTGGACGATCCGTAGTGCTTCACGTACGGCGGCTCCCAGCTCTCGGCCGTGAGGTACGGCGTGCCGTAGCCATGCGCCGTCTGTCCTTGCGAGTCCTTCCACAGCTCGAACTCGGCGCGCGTGACCCCCATCGCCTGCAGCACGTTCGCGAGCCACTGGCTGTACAAGAGTCCGCAGTTGGACGAGTAACCCGGGACGCCGTTGGTGATCGCCGCGCCGCTCTCTCCGACTTTTCGATAGTCGACGTAGAGCCCCGTGTTGAAGTACCCCGCCGCGCTCCCGAACGTCACGATCGGGATCGAATACGAGTCGTGCGTCGCCATGCCGCACTCTTGCGACCAGACCATCAGCGTGTTGTCGAGGACCGACGTGCCGTTCCCCTCGTCGAGCTGATCGAGCTTCTGCGCGAGGTAGACGAAGACGTTCTCGAAGATCGCTTGGTACGACTGCTTGAGCCACGCCTGCGGCTGCGACGCCGACCATTGGTGCGCGACGTCTTGATGCCAATCGTTGCCGAGGTAATCCGAGAACGACGACGTGTCGCCCCACCCGTAGACGGCGATCCGGCTCGCGTCGCACGCGAACGACGCGGCGAACACGTCGGCCCAGAGGTGCCCCATGATCGCGCCGTCGCTCTTCGAGAGCCCTTGGTGGTGACCGGCATCGTCGGTCGGCGTCGCGGGCTTCGAGCACGCGAGGTGCGCGTTGAGCGATCCTTGGAGCTGCGCGATCATCGCGATGTGGCTGTCGAGCCGAATGCGATCTGCCGCCGAGAGTCGCGTGTTGCTCTGACGGAGCGAGTTGTAGCTCTGCAGAACTTTGTCGGCGACGGGCGGGCGCGTGTGCGTCGCCGAGCCGCCGAAGATCGTGTTGAAGATCTGCAGCGAGCTCGTTGCACCTTGCACGCTTTGCACGGGGCTCGACACGCCGGCCTGCGGGTTCGCGAACGCCCACGAGAGCTGCCGTCCCGGATTGACGACCATCGCGCGGAGCTTCGTCCCCGCGAGATCCGTCGGCGTGTAGAACGAGCTCGAGCTCGCCATGATCTGATCGATCGTCGGGCGCATCCCCATCGCGGTGACGGCGGCGCCGTCGTTGCCGTTGTTGTCGTTGCGCGCGAAGTTGCCGAGGTGAAGGCCGGTGTTGTGCGCGATGTAGAACGGGACATCGAGGCCGCGGATGACGTTCATCTTGCCGACGAGGCGCGGCGTGAGCGCCGACGACGACGCGCTCAAGATCGGCGAGAGGCTCGACGTGCTCCCGTTCACCGTCGCCGCGAGACGACCCGACGAGACGGTGTGGCCCGCGACCGCGGCCGCGTGGTTCGTCAGGAGCGAATCGGACGGGAACATGTTCGCGTCGAACGCGCCGCCGTGATCCGTCCCGAGCCAGAAGAGACGCGGGCGCGCGCCGGTCGGTGCCGCTTCGGCGCGCTTCTCGGCGAGCGACGGCAAGAACGGCAGCGCGAGCGCGAACCCGCCGACGCCGCGGAGGAGCATGCGACGGCTGAGGGCAAGCTTCGAGTCACGGTTCGACATGGCGGTCCTTTCACTCGAACGTGCGTTGCTTGAACGCCGGCGTGAAGACGACTTGCTTCAAGAGATCGACGACGAGCCCCGGCCCCTTCGCGCGATCGAGCTTCTGGCGCATGCTCTCGAGCGTGCATCCGTCGAGCTCGATGTTCTCGAAGCGCGCGAACGTGTGGCGGAAGTAGTTTCGCGCGAGGCACGCCTCGAGCTTCCCGCTCGTCGCGATGACGTGCATGAGATCGGCGGCGCCTTGCACGTTCGTCTTGTCGTCGTCCATCTTCACGCGCGGCACGCCGGTGGTGTCGACGGGGAGCGCGCCGGCGACGGTGCCGTCCGGGTTGAAGAGCGTCTGCGTCGTGCGAACGCGCCCGAGCCCGTCGAAGCTCTCGGTCGCGAAGCCGAGCGGATTGATGAGCGTCGGATGGCAGCCGCTGCACGGCGCGTTCTTCGTGAGCTCGGTGACGACTTGGCGGGTCGTCGCGTTGGTGCTGAGGACGACCATCGCGTTCGCGGCGGCGGCCGGCGGTTTTCCGACGTCGTCGCAGAGGACGTAGCGACGGAGGTAGACGCCTTTGAGGATCGGCGACGTGTTCACGCCGGCCGCGACGACGGCGGCGCGCGTGAAGAGACCGGGACGTTGTCCGGTCGGGAGCGTGGGCGGCGCGGACGTGCCGTCCCACGGCGCGACGCCGTAGATCTTCGCGAGGTCGGCGCTCTTCGCGAACGACGCGTTGCTCTCGAGGAGATCTCCGACGGTGCCCGGCTTCGTGAAGACGAAGTAGTCGAGCATCGCGATCGACTCGTCGACCATGCTCTGCGACAGCGTCGGCGAAGGGAGATCGCTCCCCGCGAACGCTTTGAAAACCGGGTCGGCGTTGTACGCGGCGAGGTTGTGGTAGTTGAGCCCGCCTTTGCCGCGCGCGCCGCCGGTCGCGTTCACTTGGAGGTAGTCGACGAAAAAGCGATCGATCGCCTTCTGCGCGCGCGGATCGGTGAAGAGACGGTCGACCTGTTTTGCGTAGGCGGCGTCGCCGAGGAGACTGCCGTCTTCGGCAGCGCTCCACAGCGCGTCGTCCGGCATCGTGTCCCAAATTTGATACGAGAGGCGCGACGCGAGCTCGTGCGCGCTGAGCGCGTAGACGCCGGTCATGTTCGCGACGGGCTTGTCGCCGTGCTCGACGAAGTAGACGAAGTCGGGCGCGTTGAGCATCGCCGCGATGACGTCGGCGTACGCGAGCGGATCGGCTTTGGGATCGGCGCCGTAGACGCTCGTGTAGAACGCGACGTCGTCGGCGCCGAGCGGGCGACGCAGCGCACGCGGGCCGATTTTCTTGATGAACGCGTCGATGCACGCGGCGTCGTTCGCCGCGTTCGTGTCGGTCGCGCACGCGCCGACCACCTTCGCGATGCGCGCCGGCGCGGTGAGCGCGGCGCCGACGGCGACGCCGATGTCGTAGTACGCCTGCACGCGCAGGTACTGCTGATCCTGATCCGCGCGGAGGTAACCGCCGTCGGGGAAGAGGACGGCCATCACCGGATCGGTCTGCGGGACGATCGGGATGTTCGGTTGCAGCGAGCCGAGCGTCGCGCCGATTCCCATGAGCACGCTCGTGCCGCCGTTCGGATCGCCGAGCATCCACGCGAGGAGATCGGTGAGCGTGTTCGTGTATTGCGTCGCGGTGAGTAGGCGCAGCTGATCGACAGGGGGCTTGCGCGTCGGATCGCACGTGAACGACGTCGGCGCGTCGCTCGGTCCGGGCGCGCCGGCGTCGGCGTCGGGCGTGGGCGACGCGGGCGATGATCCGTCGCCGATCGAGCCGGTGCACGCGCCGGTGGCGGCGATCGCTACGGCGAGCGCCAGAGCTGCGTCGAGCTTGCGTCTCATCGAATCCTCCGTGCGGTCCAGCCATGAGAGGACCGGTGGCGCGCGGATCGGCTCACGTTTTTTCGCGAGGTGATTCGCTGAGCTAGTGGTCCGCGGCGATCCAGGCGCTCACGCACGCGATGCTCGCTTCGTCGAGCGACGATCCGTAGGGCATGCGCGCGCCGAACGGAGGCTTCGCGGTGAGCTTCGTGTAGAGGACGCTGTGCATCGGATCGCCGGGCGTGACGAGGACGCCGCCGCCGCTCGCGGGTTTTCCGGCGAGGCGCGTGAGGACGTTGGGCGACGCGAGATCGAGCGACGCGGCGGAGCTCGTCGACGTGTGGCAGCCGCTCGTCGCGCATCGCATCGCGACGAGCGCCTCGACGTCGCCGCACGCGCCCGCGTCGGACGTCGTCGCGCTCGCGTGCGTGAACGCGCTCGGATCGTCGAGCGTGCCGGCGCACGCGAACGTCGCGAGCCCGCACGCGAGAACGAAGAGGCGCGCGATCGAGTCAGAACGCATAGGCGACTCCTCCTTGCAGACCGTAGAGCTCGTCGAGCGCGCCGCCTGCGACCATCGCGTCGCCGGGGACGGGTTGCATCGCGTAGAAGAAGCGGCGGTACGATGCGCCGGCGACGAGCTCGATCGCGCGCGTGAGTCGGTACGAGACGCCGAGCGTCGCTTCGACGCCGCCGACCTTCGCTCGCGGAAAGCGATCGGCGACGGCGCCTGCGGAGAGGACGGCGTCGTACGCGACGCCCGCGAGGATCGCGAAGCTCCCGAGCGGGACGCGAACGTCGGTGGCCATGCGGACGAAGCGGTAGTCGACGGCGGGGGTCTGCGTGTCGATGGGCGACGCGCCGAAGTCGAACGTCTCACCTGCGTACGCGCCGCTCGCGATGACGACGACGCTCGGCGTGCGAAGTCGGACGGCGCCGCCGGCATGGAAGCGCCACCAACGCGTTTCGACGTTGCCCGCGCCGGACGCCGAAGACGCGAGACCGAACGCGCGCGCGTAGCCGCCGACGACTCCGACGTCGACGACTCGGCTCGCATGGGCGAACGGGTAGATCGCGGCGCGGATCGTCGCGAGCGGCGCGGCGGCGACGGAGTAGTCGCGGAGACCGGGGGTGAGGGAGTCGACGTAGCGGAGGCGACGGCCGCCGGCTTCGATGCCGACGGCGACGGCGGCGAGCTCGTAGCCATGGCGGGCGCCGATGGGAGGGGTGGCGGGGGCGTCACGATCGGTCGGAGCGAAGGTCGAACTCGGGGTCGGGGTCGGGGTCGAGGTCGGGGTCGGGGTCGGGGTCGAGGTCGAGGTCGAGGTCGAGGTCGAGGTCGATGCGAGCTGGTTGCGCGCGAGCGCGCCGACGCTTCCATCGGCTCGTCGCGCATCGATCTCTTCGTCGCGCACCGTGCCGGTCGCGACGTCGATCACGAACACGCGCACGTGCGTCGTCCCCTTCGGTCCGCGCGTCGCTCCGACGACGACGAGCTCGTCGGCCCCCACATCGCGCGCCGCGCGAACGACGCGATCGATCGTCGCCGTACGCTTCGCCGCGTCGCCGAGCCCCGGCGCGATCGGACCGCGTTGCCCCGCTCGCCCGAGCGCTGCCAGGAACGCGCGCGTCTCGGTGATCGCATGATCGCTCGAGACCGCGCGTTCGATCTCGGCGCGGATCGCATCGCGATCGATCCCCTCGACCCATACGGCGACGCGGCGCTCGAGCGCATCGGCGCGGGGGGCGAAACACAGCGTCGCGAACGCGACGAAGACGGCGATGAGAGCGCGCACGCGATGCCTCCACCAAGACAGAGGCCTCGACCTTGCGCGATCGGCTCACGAATCAACGCACGCCGGGCAATACCACCGGGCTGAAGCGACTCCGCCGCAGGAGGTCGTTCTGTCCGAGCTGTCCGCTCTCGTCGGCGCCCGCGCAATACACCGCGTGGTCCGTCGTCTGCGCGCAGACGTGAAAGCGCCCCACGCCGACCGACGCCCACGCGCGTCCGTCGCCCGTCGGAGTCGGCGTCGCGCGATCGTTCGTGTCGCCGACGCCGAGCTGTCCTTCGACGTTTCGACCCCAGCAATACAGCGCGAGGCTTCGCTTGATCGCGCACGTCGTGAAGACGTCGGTGCTGACCGCGATCCAATCGGTGTCGCTTCCGATCTGCGTCGGCGCCTCGAGCGACGGACCGTTGGGCGATCCGGTGAGCTTGCCGTTGCCCGGGCTGCCCCAGCACCAGAGCGAGCCGTCCGCGCGTAGACCGCACGAGTCGTCTTGTCCGAGATCGAGCGTCGTGAAGTCGTCGAACGTTCCGGCGCGCGCCGGTGCGCGCAGTTGGATCGGCATGCCACCGCCGACGCCGAGCTCGCCTTCGGTGTTGCGGCCCCAACAGTAGACGCTCCCTTTGCCGCGTATGCCGCAGGTGTGCCCCTGCCCCGCCGAGACGTACTTCCAGTCGTTCGCTTGTCCGACGCGCGTCGGCGAGAGCGCGTCGCGCGCGCCGACCATGTCGTCGAGCCCGAGCTCGCCTTCGTCGGTCGCGCCCCAACAGTAGAGCGCGCCATCGCGGAGCACCGCGCACGAGTGGACGTAGCCGACGGTGACGTGCGACGCGGGTCCGGGGAGCGCGACGACGACGGGCATCGCGCGCGACGCGGTGTCACCGAGACCGAGCTGGCCGTTCGCGTCGTATCCCCAGCACATGACGCGTCCGCTCGTGTGCTCGAGACCGCACGAGTGCGCTTCGCCGAGCGCGAGCTCGTCGAACGCCGCGCCGCCGACGATGGGTACGGCGACGAGCGAGCTCTGGCGATCGCCCGATCCGAGGGCGCCTTGGACGTTGTTTCCCCAGCAGAAGCCCGTGCCTTGCGCGAGCGCGCACGAGAACGTCTGTCCGGCGAACGCGCCGAACGCTTGGCCGCGTGCGCCGCCGTCGAGGAGCGACGATGCGTCCGCGCCGCCGTCGTCCGCGCCCGGCAGATCGCGCAAGACGAGCGCGTCGACGCCGCACGCGCCGATCGCGACGATCGATGCCCACGCGGTCGCAAGGAACGGCGCGCGCCTCATCGGCCTCCAGGTTCGGCGCCGACGACGAAGCTCGCGCCGACGAACGGACCGCCGAGCGTCACGTCGGTGTCGTGCTCGACGCGACCGACGACGCGCGGAAGCGTGAAGCCCGCGCCGAGCTCGAGGCCGAAGCGCAGCGCGCCTACCGAGAAATGCGGCCCCGCGACGAGCGCGAGCTCCGCGACCGCGCCCGACGCGGAGCTCCCCGTCGCCTGCGACGACGGCTCACCGCGAACGTCGACGTACGCCGCACCGGCGAGCGCGCCGACCTCGAAGACGAGCGGACCGATGCGCGACGATCGCCACGCCGCGCCGAGCGACGCCGACGCGAGCGAGTAGCCGACCGCGCCCGACGCGCGATCGACCGAGCCGCGCTCGTAGCCGAGATCGATCCACAGCCGCGCATGGTCGCCGAGGAGGAGCGACGGTCGCGCGCCGAAGCGCGTTCCGAGGATCGGCGATCCGAGCGAACGCGCGCGCGCACCGAACGCGAGCGCGAACGACGCGCGCACCCACGACGGCGCGATCGCGTCGCGCGCTTCGGCTCGCGCGGCTTCTGCGATGTCGGGCGAGACGACGGGCGGCGGCGGCAGCGACGGGGGCGGATCACGCGGCGGAAGCAAGAGCAGCTCGGTCCACGACGTCAGGAAGAGCTGCGACACGAGGATCGCCACGGTGCGATCGCGCTCGGGCGCGCCTTCCGGCAAATCGATTTCGCGCGTGAGGCGCTTGTCCGTCAGTGGATCGATCGCCACGATGCGAAGGCGCGCCCCCGAGCACCACAGCTCGACGCGAAGCGGCTCGCCTTGCATGCGACGAGAGACGGTCGCGAGCTCGATGCCGATCAGACGCGCGATCTCCGCCCCGCGAAGCCCGGGGCATCCTTCGGTCGTGACGGAGAAGCCCGTCTCGGCGCGCGCAGGCAAGGCCGCGAGGCTGGCGGCGACGGCGACGGCGACGGCGCGTCTCTTCACGGTCCGGCGATCGCCTTCATGCGCGCTGCTTGCGGGCCGTTCGGGTAACGCGCGAGGTACTGCGCCGCATCGGCCCGCGCGGCGTCCGTCGCGCCGGCGGCGGTCCACGATGCGGCCGCCTCGGCGAGCGCGTCCGGCGCGAGCGCACCACCTCCGCGCGCGCACCGCTCGAACGCTTGCGCCGACGCCGCGTGCCGACCGCGCGCGCGCTCGACGCGACCGAGCGAGAAGAGCGCCGACGGAACGCGACCGTCGCGCGGATAGCGCGCGATGAGCGTCTCGAGTGTGGTCGCTGCCTCGCCGAGATTTCCGGAGAGACGCGCGGCGTCCGCTTTCGATTGCAGCTCGGCGGCGGTCGGCGCGATCGGCGCGGCGCTCGGTTGCGTGCGCGCGCTCGCCGACGGTGCGATGTCGGTGTCGGGCGGCGCGCTCGGCGCGGGCTCGGCGCGGGCGGGGACGCGCAGCACTTCGCCGGCGACGATGTCGCGCGTGCGCATTCCGTCGTCGACCTCGACGCGCCCGCGATCGACGCGCACCTCGACCGAGTCCCCCTTGATGTCGACGACGAACACGGTCCCGCGCACGCGAATCGTCGCGCCCGCCGCGCGCACCGTGAACTCGCGCGACGGATCCGGACGTACCTCGTATCTGACGGCGCCGCGCGACTGCGCGATGCGCACGCGATCCGACGACTGCTCTTCGATCTGCACGCCCGCTTCGCGCAGAAGCACCGCCTGCGATCCGTCGGCGAGCGCCATCGTCTGCTCGGCCGGCGCGGTCGCGATCGGCGCTGCCATCGTCCTCGCGCGCACGACGAAGAAGACGATCGCCGCGACCGCGACCATCGCCGCGACCGCCATCGCACCCGCCGCGTAGCGACGCCGCGGCGCCGGCTGCGTCCGCTCCGCGAGCACGCGCGAGAGCACGCGCTGCTCCCGCAGATCGTCCCACGGCACGTCGCGCTTCGCTTTGCGCGCGAGATCTTCGGCGTTCATTGGAGCCTCCGTTCGATCCACGCCGCTGCCTCTGCGATGCGCCGCTTCGCCGTCGCCAGCGAAACGTCGCACATCTTCGCGACCTCGGGCAGCGTCTCCCCTTCGATGAAATGAAGTGACCACGGCACGCGCAGGCTCGGCTCGAGCGTGTCGAGCGCCTCGTAGAGCGCGTCGACCGGTTGGCGCGTCCGCGGATC
>JBBQXV010000047.1:0-41609 GCA_038209335.1 Polyangiales bacterium
AACGTCACCATCGACTGCGGCGCGTGGCTGAAAGCCGCCGCCGCAAAGCACGGTGGACGCGGCGGTGGACGCCCGGAACGCGCCGAAGGGCGCCTCGCGAAAGGTGCGCCGATCGCGTCGCTCGTCTCGCTCGACGCGCAAGTACCGTAAAACCTTGCCAAGGCGAGCGCGTTCGCGCGACGGTAAGCGAGGAAAATGGCCGACAAGACCACGTCACGCCCCATCCCGCCGGCAAACAAGGACGACTCCGAAGACGTCTCTTGGGCGCTCTCGACCGCCGAGGCCATGTGGGGCCGCGGCGATCGCATCGAGGCCGTGAAATGGCTGCGGCGCGCCGTCGAGTCCGCGTCCGAGGGTCAAGACGACGATCGCGCGCTCGAGCTCGCGAAGGCCGCGGCCGATCTCGCGACGCTCGTGGGTCCAATCCCGCAGACACAGCCGCCGCCACCCGTCGTTGCGAAAGCCTCCGCGCCGCCGCCGCCGCCGGTCGCCGCGAAGCCGTCGACGCCGCCTCCGCGTCCTCCGCCTCCGCCGATGCGCTCCGCGCCTCCGCCTCCGCCGCCATCGTCGCGCCCCGCGCCACCCGCCGCCGCGCGCGCGCTCCCGAAGCAAGCTGCGCCGCTCACGTCACCGACCGCGCCTCGCGCGCCGGCGCAACCGCGCCTCATCTCGCCGGCACAGCCGCGTCCTGCGACGACCGCGGCAGGCGCGAAAGTACCGATGCCCGCGATTCGTCCCGCGGCCGGAGTTCCGGCAAAACCCACGACGCGCAGCCGACGATCGCAAGCCAAGCTCGACGACGAAGCGAGGCTCGCCGCTGCGATGCTCGCCGAGGGCGATCCGCGTCCGATGCCGCCGCCGCATGACAACCCGACCGGCGAAGTCACGATCACGCAAGCTCCCGATGTCGTCCCCGACGAAATCACACAGCAGATCCAGACGACGCCCGAGTCGCGCCGCGCGAAGGGATCGCGCGCGAGCAGGCCGGCGCACGAAGAGGTCGCGCGTCAGGTCGTGCACGCGCCGGTGTCCGCGACGACGGACGAAATGGACGCATGGCCGACGCAGTCGCTCACGGGCGACGACTTCGAGGCGGGCAACGACGAACAGACCCGCGTCGGCGAGCTCGCGTACCAGGCGAGCGCGCAGATGGCGCCCATCGATCCTCCCGAGCCGGATTCGCGATTCGCAGCCGATCCGGCGCTTCGTCATTCGCAAGCCGTCCGCGTCGTCGTGTGGCGCGGCCCGGACGGCGTTCGCGTCGCGCCGTACGGCACGACCGTCAACGCCATCGGCGTCGACGCGATGCTCGTCGCGCTCGATCCGAACGCCGATCTCGCAACCTGGCTCTCGCGCAAATAGGGCCTCGCGCGCCTGTTTTTCCCGCGTGATGCGCAACAATGTCGCTCGCGTGGTTGCACGTCACTCATCTCTGAGTTACTAACTCCGCACACCAATGTAGGTGCACCTCGGAGGTTGTAACGAATGTCTCGCGCCGTCTCGCTCAAGCTCTCCCTCGTCACCGCCCTCGCCGTCGCGTTCGCTGCGGGCTGCGCGATCGACGCGCGCTCCGATGCAGCGAGCTCCGATGAAGGCCTCACCGGCGTCACGAGCGCCGAGCGCGGAATCCATTTCCAGAGCTACGTCTACGTCCCCATCGATGCGTCCGACGACGCGATCAAGATCGCGATCGCACGTCAGGTGAAGACCGCCATCGGCGCGCTTCGCACGCCCAAGGTCTCGCTCGACGATCGCGCCGCGCAGTCGAACGTCGATCCCGCGAAGTGGACGCGCCGAGTCGTGTCGGTGGTCGATCCGGCGAACCGCGGCGCCACGTCACGCCAGATCCTCCGCGTCACGTTTCCGTACGACGATCGCGCCGTCGTCACCGATTCGCTCGCGTCACGCAGCGCGATCGACTTCACGATGCTCGCCGACGACTACGCCGGGCACGCCGATCCGCTGAAGCACGACTGCAGCGACGACACGACGACCGACACCGATTCGCTTTGGTATCACTACTCGCCGCAAGGCTCGGCGTGCCAGACGCGGATCAAGGCCGAGCTCGCCGCGATTCAAAAAGAGACGTCGGCGCTCGCGGGCGTCGACGCGATCGGCCCGAGCGAAGCGGCGCGCTGGTTCATGCCCGTGACGGCGAAGCTCGACGCACCGAAGCGCCCGACCGTGCGCTTCTCGCCCGAGTACGATCGCCTCTACGGAGTCGGCACCGACAAATCGCAGCTCGTCGTCTACGCATTCTTCGGCGTCGACACCGACGAGAACAACCCCGACGATCTGCTCGCGCAAGAGGCGATGAAGTTCATGCGCACGATGCTCGCGGCGCAGCCGAATTTCCGCCCGACGAAGACCGAGCCGCAAGCGATGCTCCTCGATCTCTACGTCGACGGAAAGAAGCTCGACGGCGTGACGTACGCGCAAGTGTTCCAGTGGATCGTCGACAAGAGCGGCTACCCGGCCGAGGTCGGTACCGACGCGGCGAAAATCGACGCGCTCCGACGGCAAGCGCTGTCCAAGTTCGTCGAGCGGTGGATCTACTGGGATCTCCCGCTCTCGGTGAAGGACGCGAACGGCAACCCGAAGAACGTCACCGTCCAAGTGCGAAGCTTCTACGGCTACGAGGACGGCTCGGCCGACGCGCGCCAGCACGCGCAGTGGCGGTACCTCGAAGCGTTCTGGTACGGCGACGTCTTCCTCTACAACGGCCACTCGCACTTCGGTCACGGTCCGCTCGAGCCAACGATGTACGGCGCGCAGAACTTCAACGATCGTTACCAGGTGATGCTCGTCAACAGCTGCATCTCGTACAACTACTACCACCAGGATTTTCTCTCGATGAAGCCGGGCGGGACGAAGAACCTCGACATGGTGGTGAACGGGCTTCCGTCGTACGTGCTCGATGGCGGCGTCGCGATGGGGCGATTTCTCACCGGTCTCATCGACGGAACGCAGAAGACGTACTTCGATCTCTTGAGTGGAATGCGTCTCGATTTCTCGTGGGGCGAGCGCGGGTACGATCCGATGCGCGTCGTCGACGGCGAGCTCGACAACGCCTTCGCGCAGTCGAAGACGCCGCTCGCGATCACGGTGCTGCCGCCCGTCTACTAAACGCTCGCATTGACGCGCCGTCCGCGCATCGAGTACACGCGCTCTCGTGACGGTGCGGGTGCGCGTTTGCACCCGGGCTCGTCGCACTCGCTTGGTCGTAGGGAAGCCGGTGAAACGCCGGCACGGCACCCGCCACGGTATTCGGGGACGAACTCGGGCAGATCCACTGGAGCATTCGCTCTGGGAAGGGCCCGAGGGAGGATGATCCGAGAGTCCGGAGACCGGACCAGCGAGTCGAAACCTCAGTCAGTTGGCGCCGCGCGGGTCTGCGTGGCGAGGTGTTGCGATGAAGAAGTCGATGGTGTGTGGGCTCGCGCTCGGCCTGAGCGCGGCGGCGATCATGTTGACGGGCGCGGCGTGTACCGATGCGTACGACGACTCGGCGTACCTGTCGGACGCGGGCGCGCGCGACGGCGGGGCCGACGGGACGAGCGGTGACGGTGCGACGGGCGACGGCGGATCGACCGACGGCGCGACCGACTCGGCGAACGAAGGAAGCACGAACGACGCGTCCGCTCCGGCGCGCTTGCTCCTCTCGTACAACGCGACGTCGACGAGCGAGCTCGTCGCGCTGAACGTCGGGACCGCGCACGTCGACGGGCGATACACGTACCCTGGATTCATCGGCACGACCGCGACGCAGGCGCCCGATCCGTATTTGCTCGAGCAGTCGAACGACGTCGTCGCGAAGCTCGATCGCGCGCAGCCGTGGATCGTTCGCTCGTCGTGGAGCGTGAAGCTCGCGGACAAACCCGATGGCGGCTCGTCGTACTCGGATCCCGATGGCGTCGTCGTCGGCGCAGGAAACAAAGCGTACGTCCTTCGCTTCACGCGAAACCAGATCGCGGTCCTCGACACGTCGCAGACCGCGGACGCGGGCGCGCCGATTGGAACGATCGATCTCTCGAGCCTCGTGCAGTCGAACGACGCCGACGGCACGGTCGAGCAGACGGCCGCGGTGTACGTGCCGCAGAAGCATCTCGTCTATGTTCTCCTCGGGAACATCAACAAGAAGAACGTCTCGTCCGACGGCTACACGCTCCTCTGCTCGCAGACGAAGGCGACCGTCGTCGCGATCGACGTCGCGACCGACAAGCTCGTCAAGCTCGCCGGCGGCGACGCGACCGGCGCGCTCGTCCTCGGCGGCTACAACCCGCTCTTCGGCGGCGGGATCGTCTACGACGCCGCGAGCGATCGCCTCCTCGTGATGCATGCAGGATGCAACCAACCCGCGGGCGACGGCGGCGTGGGCGCGATGACCGGGCGACGCATCGAGGAGATCTCGCTCTTCACCGGCGCGACGCGAACCTTGCTCGACGCGAACACGCAGGGCTTCCCGAGCGGCTTCGTCTTCATCGACGCGCACCGCGCGATCGTCCAATTCGATTTCACCGGGTACGAGACGTACGTCTGGGATCCGGCGCTCCCGACGCTCGGACCGGCGATCCCGAACGCGCCCGACTCGTTCGTCTACGACGGCAACGGCAACCTGCTCGGGCTGACGACGATCTACGGCGATGGGGGCGTCGTGGCGTCGATCGACGTCGTGTCGGTTCGCATCGCCGACGGCAAATCGACGAAGCTCATGTCGAACCCGTTCATGCTCACCGGCGGATTCATCGGCGGCGTCGATCTCTGGCCGCGTCCGTGAAGCGCGCGTAAAACGGCACGATGAGCGATCCGCCGCTCCTTCGCCCTTCCGAGCTCGCGCGATTCTGGGAGCTGCACCCGAAGACGGTGCAGGATTTCATTCGCGCGGGGCGCCTCGCGGCGGTGCGAACGCCCGGGAATCATTTTCGCGTTCGTGTCGCCGACGTGCGGGCCTTCTGCGAGCGGGAGCAGATGCCGCTCCCCGATTTTCTCCAACGTCATGCGCGTCGGGTCGTCGTCATCGGCGGGACCGAGGCGCTCGGGCGATCGCTGAAGGCGGCGCTCCGAGGAACGGGTGTGCGGCTCGAGCAACGCGACGATCCGGTGCGCGGGATCGTCGCTGCGGTGTTCGATCCGCCGGCAGTCGTCGCGCTCGATGCGAAGACGCCGGGGCTCTTCGCGGAGCGGACGATTCGCGCGCTTCGCGACACGCCGTTCGCGGCGCAGCCCCGCGTCGTCGTGTTCGACGTTCCGAGCGCGGCGAAATGCGCATCGTTCGCGAACGTCGGCGCCGATGCGACGGTGACGCGCGCGCGACGAAGCGATCTCGCGGATGTGATCGCCGAGCTCGCGACGGCGTGACTCAGCTGACGCGGGAGCGGACGCGATCGAGGATGACGTCGGCGAGCGCGTGCTTCGACATCGTTGGGAGCGACTCGACGGCCGCGTCGCTGACGAGCGTGGCGCGGTTGTCGTCGCCTCCGAAGGCGGCGCTCGCGTCGTTCGCCACGACGAGATCGACCTTTTTCGCCGTCAGCTTCTGACGCGCGTACGCGACGAGGCCCGCGCCCTGCTCCGTCTCCACCGCGAACCCGACGAGCACGGGCTTCGCGCCGACGCGCGCCGCGCCGATCTCTGCGAGCAGGTCCGGGTTCCGTACCAGCGTGATCGACGCCTCGTTCCCCTGCTTTTTGATCTTCGTCGCGCTCATCTCGGCGGGACGATAGTCCGCGACCGCGGCAGACATCACGAGCGCGTCGATCCGACCGAGATCGAGCCCCGTCGCTTGCCAGAGCGCGCCGCGCATCGCGACCGCGCCGCGCACGTCGACGCGCTTCACGCCATGCGGCGTCGACAACGCCGTCGGCCCGGAAATCAGCGTGACCTCCGCGCCGCGCGACGCCGCGCGCTCCGCGATCGCGAAGCCCATCTTTCCGGTCGATCGATTTCCGAGGAACCGCACGGGATCGAGATCCTCGATCGTCGGCCCCGCCGTCACGACGAGGCGCAGCCCGACGAGATCGCGCGGCGCAAACGCGCATACGATCGCCGCGTAGATCGTCGCCGGCTCGACCATGCGCCCATACCCGACGTCGCCCGACGCGACCTCGCCGCTCACCGGCCCGACGAGCGTCACGCGCTTTTGCTGCGCGAGCTCCGCGACGTTTCGCTGCGTCGCCGGGTGCTCCCACATTCGCGGGTGCATCGCGGGCGCGGCGAGCACCGGCCCCTTCGCGCACAGCGCGAGCGCCGTCACGAGATCATCGGCGCGCCCGTGCGCGAGCCGCGCGAGAACATCGGCCGTCGCGGGGACGATCGCGACGAGATCCGCGCGCTCCGCGAGGCTCACGTGCAGCTCCCCCGCGTACGACGGATCCCACATGTCACTCACGACGGCTTCGCCACAGATCCCCGCGAGCGTCACCGGGCCGATGAACTGCGACGCCGACCGCGTCATCACCGGCACGACGCGCGCGCCCGCCTTGATGCAGAGCCGCGCGACCTCGACCGCCTTGTACGCCGCGATGCTCCCGGTCACGCACAGCGCGATCGTGCGTCCGCCGAGCAAGGCGTTGGGCATCGTGATGTCGGGGTGGCTGGCTCTCACGTCACTTGAGTTGTAGCGCATCTCGAAATCAATCGACGCCCGGCTTCCCTTCGCACTTCTCGTCGCCCTTCACGCATTTCTCCGGAGGCTTGTTCCCGGTGCCGTACGCCTCTTTGGTGAATCCTTCGCGAATCGTCCAGCCGTAGTACCCGGTCCGTCCCGCGACGTGCGTCTCGATCATCCCGCCGCCGCGCTCGACGCGCGTCACCTTCGGCGTGTGGATCTCCGGCCCTTGCTCGAGCGTGAAGTACTCGTCGACGACGTACTCGGGGTGACCGTCGTCTTTCGCTTTGAAATCCGGATCCGCTGCTCCTCCGGTGCCGACCTGCCAAATCTGCATCGTCGGCGGGTACGCGTCGCCGGTCCTCTCGCGGATGCTGACCGATCCGTCGCGGATGATCCGGTAGCGCATCAACTTGAAGCCCGGAATGCCGCGCTGCTTCAGCTGACGCGTTCCACGTGGGAGCTTCGGATCCGTGATTTCTTTTTCCGCGAACGGTGTGACCTCGGTGATCTTGCGGACGAACGTGACGTCGCGCGTCCGCTTCGGTCCGAGGATCTCGGCGCGGACGATCCCGCCTTGCACGGTCTCGTGAAGAACGACGGGGAACGGATACGGGTTTCGCAGCTTGAGCGTGATCGTCGGGTACGCGACCGCCGCGTCGATTCCCATCTTGATGTAGAAGCTCGGGCGCGTGTGCGGCTTGCGCTCGACGACCTCGAGCCCCGCGAAGAACGCGGCGGCGTGGAGCGTCCCGGAGATCTGGCAGGTGCCGCCACCGACGCCGTCGACGAGCTCGCCCGACGCGATCACCGGCGCCACGCGGTAGCCCATCGCCTCGGTGCGCGGACCGACGACCGTGTTGAAGTCGAACGTCTCGCCGGGAAGAAGCACGAAGCCGTTGAGCTTCGACGCCGCGAGCCGCAGGTTGAACGTGCGCGCGTCGTGCGACGAGTCGCGCCCGTACTTCGTCTCGAACCAGCCGAGCACTTCGTCGATCGCGATCCCGTTCAGGCGATCCGCGCTGCGATCGGCGCGGAGCGTCTCGACCGCGACGTCGACCGAGTCGGTCCCGCGCGCGATCGCGTCGTCGAGTCGCGCGAGCGTCGCGAAGACGTCGACGCGGTACCCAGGCTCGTCGGGGCTCACGGTGCTCTTGTCGAGATCGAGGCGCGCTTCGATCGGCGGACGATCGACCTCGTCCTTCACTTGCAAGAGCGCGAACGTCGCGCGCGCCACGTCGATCGTGACGGGGAGCGGAAACGCGATCGGCTTTCCGCGCGACGTGGCGTCGTGCCGCCGTCGGAGCGCGCTCTTCGGATTCTTCAGCTGATTCACGATCGACGCGAGGCGCTCGCCGTCGACGACGACGCCGAGATCTTCGCGCGTGCGTTCACGTGCGTCGCCACCAGCAACCGCGAGCTTGAGCGGCGCCGTCAGGTACGCGCGCGCGATCGCCCGCGCCGCGTCGAGCGCCCGCGTCGCGTCGCCGTCGAGCGGCAGCGGCTTGCCGTCGAGCGTCGCGGTCGCGGGCGGGATCTCGATCTCGCGCGGCGGCGCCGGAATCAGCACGAACGCGATGATCCCGCCGAGCGCGACGAAGATCGCGATGCGTGCGGCAAAGAGGATGCGCTTCACGACGCTTGGGTTTTAGCGTCTTCCGACCTTTCTTTCCCGTTCAAATGTGTTAACTCCCGCCCTCCATGTCCCTCAGCGTCGGCATCGTCGGCCTCCCGAACGTCGGAAAATCGACCCTCTTCAACGCGCTCGGCTCGGCCAAAGCCGAGGCGGCGAACTTTCCGTTTTGCACGATCGAGCCGAACGTCGGCGTCGTCATCGTGCCGGACGATCGCATGAAGGCGCTCGATACCGTCGTTCACGCCGACAAGATCGTCCCCACTGCGTTCAATTTCGTCGACATCGCCGGCCTCGTGCGCGGCGCAAGCAAGGGCGAAGGGCTCGGCAACCAGTTTCTCTCGCACATCCGCGAGGTCGACGCGATCGTCCAAGTCGCGCGCTGCTTCGAGGATGAGAACATCGTCCACGTCGAGAACCGCGTCGACCCGGTCGGCGACATCGCCACGGTCACGACCGAGCTCTGCCTCAAGGATCTCGACACGGTGCAGAAGCGCGCCGATCGCGCACGCAAGATGGCGAAGGCGAACTTGCCGATCGAGAAGCTCGCGACCGAGATGTGCGAAGCGCTCGCGAAGCACCTCGACGGCGGACAGCCCGCGCGCCTCTTCAAGATGCCGGACGCGAGCGACGCGGCGATCATCATGCGAGAGATGCAGCTCCTCACCGCAAAGCCGGCGTTCTACATCGGCAACGTCGACGAGAAGTCGCTCGGCAACCTCGAAGCGAACGCTCACTACATGGCGCTGAAGAAGCTCGCCGACTCCGAAGGCGCACCGATCGTCCCGATCTGCGCGGCGCTCGAAGCGCAGATCGCCGAGCTCGAGCCGGCGGACCGTCCGGATTTTCTCGCGGCCGCTGGGCTCACCGAGCCCGGGCTCAACTCGGTGATTCGTGCAGGATACAAGCTTCTCGATCTGCTCACGTTCTTCACGGCCGGCAAGGTCGAGGTGCGCGCGTGGACGACGAAGAAGGGCGCGAAGGCGCCGCAGGCCGCGGGCGTCATCCACACCGACTTCGAGAAGGGGTTCATCAAGGCCGAGGTCATCTGGTGGGAAGATTTCGTGAAGCTCGGCGGCGAGTCGAAGTGCCGCGACGCCGGCAAGCTCGCGATCGAAGGTAAGGAGTACGTGATGCGCGACGGCGACGTCGTGCACTTCCGCTTCAACGTCTGATCACGCGCGTCAGACCGGGGTCGGTCCGCCGAACGCGCCGAAGAAGCGCGCGATCCATATGGCGACGAGCGCGATCATCACCGCGAGGCCGATCCACTTCGCTGGGCCTGCGCCGAGGATCGATCCCCACTCGCCCGTGCGCACGTAGCGCCACGTGTCGATGCCGAACACGAACGCAACGAGCGGGAGCACGACGAACCACAGCGGGAACATGTGCGTGGCCTCGACGAAGTCGCCGTGAAGCACGAGCGACGCCGCGCGCGTGAGCCCGCACCCGGGACACGGCACGTGAAAGAAGAGGCGCATCGGACAGAGCGGCGGAAGACCCGGAACGAGCACGAGCCCCGCCGCACCCAACGCGAAGAGAGCGGGCCCGACGAGTCGACGCGCGCGCGCGCTGCCAACGACGAGCGGATTCGCAGGAAGGCGCGACGACGGGAAGGACTTGTTCATCGCCTTCCTGCCTTCCCCCGCCTTCCTGTTTTACTTTTCTCCCGACTACGCGGCGCCGCTTTGGCGCTTCGCGATGTCGTTGATGTCGGAGGCGAGCGCGAACGTGAAGAGGAAGAAGTAGAGGACGATCCCGCGCGCAGGCTGCGGGAGGCCGACCATCTGCTTCGCCTTCGTGACCTCGGCCGGAACCATGATGAGCATCCAGTAAATGCCGTAGACCGGGATGAGGACGGGCCACCACGCGAAGCTCGCGTTGTTGGTCACCGACTTCACCTCGTTCGCCATCTTGATGATGCTGATCAGCATGAGGATGCTGCCCGCGAGGTAGCAGAGGCCGATGGCGCTGCCGATCGCCGGGTGGATGACCGCCGCGAGAATGCCGAAGACGATCGAGCCGCCGATCATGATGATGAGCGGCATGAGGAACGTCATGAGCGCATTGCGAACCGTCGGTCGCGTGCCGCCCGCCGGTCCCAACGCCTGATTGACGCCGGCCATCCCCTGGTTCATCTGCGCGCCGAACTGCTGCATCCCCTGCCCGACGGACGCGCCCGCGCCGTAGGCTTGCTGTTGGGGATCGCCGTAGCCGCCCTGCGGCGGTTGACCGTACGGCGCTTGTTGCTGCGGCGGTTGACCGTATGGCGCTTGTTGCTGCGGCGGTTGACCGTACGGCGCTTGCGCGGGTGCGCCGCCAAACGCTTGGTTCATTCCTTGGCCGAACTGATCCGCGGCCTGACCGAACTGACCCGCGGCTTGGTTCATCTGCGCGCCAAAGCCTTGGTCTTGCGGAGGAGCGCCGGGGAACGCGGGCGCTTGTTGTTGCGGAGCGCCGTAGGCGGGCGGCGACTGCTGAGGAGGAGCGCCGTACGGATCCTGACCTGGCGGCGCGCCGTACGCGGGCGGCGACTGCTGCGGAGCACCGTACGGACTCTGCGCCATCGCGGGATTGGGCGCGCCGCCGTAGCCCGACGCATTGTCGGCGACCATGGTCCCGCCCAGCGGGTTCACTTGCTGTCCGGTCGGATTGAACGCGGCGGGCTCGGGCGCTGCGGGCGCACCGAACGCGGGCGCACCGAACGCGGCGGGAGCAGGCGCGGGCGCCGCGAACGGCGGCGGCGCGACGGGAGCCGGAGCACCCGGCATCGGCACCGGCGGCGCAACGCCGACCATCGTTCCTTTCAACTTGCTCGGCCCCGCGGACGGAACGGCGCCCGTCGCAGGTCGCGGAGCACCGAACGCAGGCGCGGCGCCAGGAGCCGGCGTCGGCACTGGCGCGGCCTGAGCACCCGGAGGGGCGGGCGGAGCTGCAGCGCCCGCCTGATTCATCATCAGCATCGTCCCCTTGAATTTCGGCGCAGCCGCCCCCTTCAAGTGGAAGTTGCACTTGCTGCAGGTAGGCGCGGTCTCAGGGTTTTGCGTGCCACAGTTCGGGCAGAACACGAGCGTCACCTCATCCGAGTGTCGACTGCTGCGCCAGCGGGGTTGCGAACGTCACGGACGTCCGAAACGTGAACGGCCCCCGGCGATTTGGGCCTCTTTGCCCGCGGGGAGCATAGCGGGAGGGGATCTCGTTACTCAAGGGGATTCTCCGGTCGCGTCGCCCGATCCATCGCTTGACACTCCGAGCCCCTCGCCACTAGGTTTCGCCGCGGTTAGCGCGAGCTTCACCGCGTATTTTCCGCCGCGCGCGCCTGCTCCTCATCGCTGAAGATGGCCTTGCGGACGGCGCGCACGCTCCACCAAGCAAGACTGGCAGGACTGGCGCCGAATGCCCTTCGCCCTTACCCCCGAACGCGAGACCGCGTTCCAAGAGCTTCAATCTCGTTACCCGACGAAGATGGCGCTCTGTCTTCCGTTGCTTCACTTGGCCCAAGATCAGAACGGCTACGTCAGCGAGGACGTGATCGCGTTCGTCGCACAGCGGCTCGATCTGTCGTCCGCGCACGTGAAGGGCGTCGTCACGTTCTACACGCTCTACAACCAGAAGCCGGTCGGCAAGCACCAGGTCTGGGTGTGCCGCACGCTCCCGTGCGCGCTTCGCGGCGCGTACGACGTCATCGAGCACTGCGAGAAGAAGCTCGGCATCAAGTGCGGCGAGACGACGAGCGACGGAAAGATCACGCTCCGCACCGCCGAGTGCCTCGCCAGCTGCGGCACCGCGCCCATGATGCAAGTCGACAAAGAGTACTTCGAGAATCTCACGCCCAAGTCGGTCGACGAGATCCTCCAGAAGCTTCAGAGGTCCTGACGATGCTGAAGCACACCGACTTGCTGACGAAGGTGTACGGCGTTCCGAACGGTTGGTCGCTCGCGGCGTACGAGCAGCACGCGACGGGATACCGCAGCGCGAAGCGCGTGCTCACGTCGATGACGACCGAGCAGTGCGTCGCCGAAGCGAAGAAGGCGAACATCCGTGGGCGCGGCGGAGCCGGATTTCCGATGGGCGTGAAGTGGAGCTTCATGAAGCCCCACCCGACGAAGCCCGCGTACCTCGTCGTCAACGCCGACGAAGGCGAGCCCGGCACGCACAAGGATCGCACGCTGATGGAGCAGAACCCGCACGCGTGCATCGAAGGATGCATCATCGCGTGCTTCGGGATCGGCGCGCACATCGCGTACATCTACGTTCGCGACGAGCTCCACTTGTCGAAGCAGCGCCTCAACGACGCGATCAACGAAGCGCACGCCAAGGGCTACCTCGGCAAGAATCCGTTCGGCACCGACTACGCCGTCGAGGTCGTCGTTCACTCCGGCGCGGGCGCGTACATCTGCGGCGAAGAGACCTCGATGCTCAACTCGCTCGAGGGCAAGCGCGGCGAGCCTCGGATGAAGCCGCCGTTCCCGGCGCAGGCAGGCGCGTTCGGTTGCCCGACGACGGTGAACAACCTCGAGACGGTGGCCGCGTGCCCGGTCGCGTTCGAGATGGGATGCGAAGAGTTCTCGAAGCTGTCGGCGCTCCATCACATGAACGACGGCGGCGTGCGCCTCTACGGACTGAACGGCCACGTCAACAAGCCGTGCGTCGTCGAGCTCGCATGCGGGCCGACGATCAACGAGCTCATCAACGACGTCGGCGGCGGCGTCCTCGGCGGACGCGGCGTCATGTGCGTCATCCCGGGCGGATCGTCGACGCCGATTCTTCGTCCGAGCGAGACCGTCAACGCGCCCGACGAGAAGAGCCCGATGCATGCGTGGCACGGCAAGAGCGTCTTCGACGTTCCGCTCGGCGTCGACACGATGCGCGGCTGCGGGACGATGCTCGGCACGTGCTGCATCACGGTGCTCGCCGACGGGACCGACCCGGTGATGGCGCTGCAGAACCTCATGTACTTCTACCATCACGAGTCGTGCGGTCAGTGCACCCCATGCCGCGAAGGCTCGGCGTGGCTCGATCGCACGGTCACGAAGATCCTCGACGGGCACGGCACGATGGCCGACGTCGGATCGCTCCACGACATCGCGAACAACATCATGGGCAACACGATCTGCGCGTTCGGCGAAGGCACGGCGATGCCGGCGCTCGCGTTCATCCAAAAGTTTCGCAAAGAGCTCGAGGCGTACGTCACCGGCGAGAAGAAGCGCAAAGACGCGCGGCTCACGCTCGCGGACGACGTCTGGGGATCGGTAGGAGCACGATGAACCCGATCGGTCTCGCTTACTTCTATGCGTGCGCGGCGCTCGCCGTGTTCGGTGCGGTCACGACGATCTGGGCGAGGAACCCAATCCGCGCGGCGATGGGGCTCCTGTTGATGATCCTCAGCATCGCGGGGCTCTTCCTCGCGCTGCACGCGCAGTTCCTCGCGGTCATTCAGCTCATCGTCTACGCGGGCGCGATCGTCGTCCTCTTCTTGTTCGTCATCATGCTGCTCGGGCCCAGCGCGGTCGCACCTCGCGATCAGCGCGGGCTCTACACGCGCATCTTCGGCGGCGGCCTCTTCGCGATCTCCGCGGCCAGCGCGCTCTTCCTCGTCGTGCGCGGCGGGCGTCTCGCGGCGCTGCCCAACCCGGGCCACGACTTCGGCGGCATCGACGCCTTCGGTCGCGTCCTCTTCTCCGACGGCATCGTCCCGTTCGAGCTCTCGAGCGCGCTCCTGATGATCGCCGTCATCGGCGCCGTCGCGGTCGCGCGCGGAAAGCAGATCGACAAGACCGGCACCGCCGCCAACGCGATCACCGCATCGCCTGCCACGTCGCCCACCGAACAAGGCGAGGAATGAAATGATCCCGCACGAGCACTACGTCATCCTCAGCGCGATCCTCTTCTCGATCGGCGGCATCGGCTTTCTCGTTCGCCGCAACGTCCTCATCAACTTGATGAGCATCGAGATCATGCTCAACGCGGTGAACCTCGCGCTGGTCGCGTTCAACCGCGCCCGGCCCGAAGGTCACGGCGGGCAGATGTTCGCGTTTTTCATCATCGCCGCCGAGGCGGCCGAGGTCGCCGTCGGCCTCGCCATCGTCCTCGCTCTCTACCGGCTCAAGCGCTCCGTGCGGAGCGACGAAGCCGACCTCTTGAAGAACTGATCGGGATGACCATGCAACCCGTTGGATCTGCCGGTTTGATGGCGCTGTTCCCGCCGAACGAATTCTCGCTGATCGCGGTCATCCTCGGGATGCCGCTGCTCGGCGCGTTCGTCAACGGCGTGTGGGGTCGCCGGCTCGGCAAAGAAGCCGTGCGCATGATGGCGCTCGCCGCCGTCGGCATCAGCTTCATCGCGTCGGTGTTCGCGTTCATCGCGCTCCACCAGCACGTCGAGGCGAACAGCCAAGGCGCCGCCCAGCACGCGCACGTGAAGCTGGTGTGGAACGCCTGGGAGTGGATGCACACCAGCGGCTCGCGCGAGAGCAACATCCCGATCGACGTGAAGTTCAGCATCGACGCGCTCAGCGGCGTCATGATGCTCGTCGTCACGGGCGTCGGCTTCCTCATCCATTTGTACGCGACGTCGTACATGGACAAGGACAAGGCCTACTGGCGCTTCTTCGCGTACCTGAACCTCTTCATCTTCTCGATGCTCGTCCTCATCCTGGGCGACAACCTGCCGATCCTGTTCGTCGGCTGGGAAGGCGTCGGCCTCTGCTCGTATCTCCTCATCGGGTTTTGGTACGACTCGAAGGCGAACGCAGACGCTGGCAAGAAGGCGTTCATCGCGAACCGCATCGGCGACTTCGGGCTCATCTGCGCGATGTTCCTCATCGCTCAGTACTGCGGCTCGCTCGACTGGACCGGGATCTCGAACAACGCGCTCAACTTGGTCGGCGGTCCCGAGGGTCAACAGATCCACGTCTGGCCGATCGGCGGCGGGCAGTACCAGGGCATCCTCTCGTTCCTCCAGCCGAAGAGCCCCGTCACGATCTCGGCGGCGACTGCGGTCGGCGTCGCGCTGCTTCTCGGGTGCACGGGCAAGAGCGCGCAGATCCCGCTCTATGTCTGGCTCCCCGACGCGATGGCGGGCCCCACGCCGGTGTCCGCGCTCATCCACGCGGCGACGATGGTCACGGCCGGCGTGTACCTCGTCTGCCGCATGTCGTTCGTCTTCGCGCTCTCGCCGTTCGTGATGATGCTCATCGCGTGCATCGGCGCGGCGACCGCGGTGTTCGCGGCGACGATCGCGCTCGTACAAAACGACATCAAGAAGATCCTCGCCTACTCCACCGTGAGCCAGCTCGGCTTCATGTTCCTCGGTGTCGGCGTCGGCGCGTTCACGGCCGGGTTCTTCCACGTCTTCACGCACGCCTTCTTCAAGGCCTGCCTCTTCCTCGGAGCCGGCAGCGTCATCCACGCGATGCACGCGAGGATTCACGATCAGGACAAGTCGCAAGACATCCGCTTCATGGGCGGCTTGCGAAAGCACATGCCGCTCACGTTCGCCACGATGGCAGCGGCGACGCTCGCGATCATCGGCATGCCGCTGACGAGCGGGTTCTTCTCCAAGGACGAGATCCTCTTCAAGGCGTTCACGAATCACTCGGTGATGCCGGCGCCCGCGCTCGCGGCGATCACGCAGCAGGTGAAGGCGCGCACGCACGAGAGCGGCGACGCGCTCGAGCACGCAGTCAACGCGGCGTACTTCCACCCGCCGGCGTGGCTCGGGACGGCGCTCTACGCGGCGGCGGTCGTCGCCGCGACGATGACTGCATTCTACATGTGTCGCATGTTCATCCTGACGTTCCTCGGCGACTTCCGCGGATGGACCATCGGACGGCCGTCGATGCTGGCGAAGAGTGAGCGCGACAGTCACGCAGGTGACGATCACCACCACGACGATCTCACCACGCCGGGCCGCCCACCGCACGAGTCGCCGTGGCAGATGACGGTGCCGCTCATCATCCTCGCAGCGTTCTCGGTGCTAGCCGGTGTGCTCAACCCGGGCTTCCACATTTTCCAGACGCTCTTCAAGCAAGAGCCTCCGATGGAGCACTGGCTCCATCCGGTCTTCGCCTCGACGGTGGAGTCGTCGGTGAAGGTCGCCGAAGGGGCGGAGCGCCTCGAGCTCACCCTCGCGCTTGGTGGTGTTGGCGCGTTCCTCGTCGGAACGGCCATCGCGTACTGGATGTACGTCACGAACAAGGGCGCGCCGGCGAAGCAACTCGCCGAAGCGCAGCCGGGGCTGTACCGGCTTCTGCTCGACAAGTGGCGCATCGACGAGCTCTACGACGCGACGGTCGTCGCCGCCGTCGACTCGCTCGCCGAGACCAGCGCGTCGTTCGACAAATGGATCGTCGACGGCATCCTCGCGAAGATGACGGCGCTCATCGTCAGCGCGGCGGGCACGGTGCTCCGCGCGTTCCAGAACGGCGTCGTCCATCTCTACGCCGCGCTCATGGTCGTTGGCATGGCGTTCATCGGCTGGTTCTTCATCGCGCCTCACGCAGACGCGACGATCAGCGAGACGAACGGCATGTACACGGTCTCGGCGGGACCGGGCATGGGCTACTCGTACAAATGGGAAGCCGACGGCGAAGCGAAGGACGATCCGCCCGCGGGTAAGGATCCCCTCGTGAAGAGCGTGAGGGTCGACTCGGGCAAGACGCGAAACGTAAAGCTCGAAGTGACCAACGCGTTCGGCTTCAAGAAGACGAAGACGATCACCCTGACGCGCCCCGAAAAGGCGATGACGCAGGACCAACTGGGGCAGCTCTGATGTCGAACGACACCCACGTGACGGTGGACGATCAGGTCGAGGCGCCGCGCGCGCCCCGTCCCGCGCAGATCGTCGCGCTCGTTCTCCTCGCCCTCGGCGCCGTCGTCGCCGCACGCTTCGTCGACAACGCGCTCCCGGTGATCATCGCCGGGTTCGTCGCGGCGCTCACTCCGCGAAAGCACGGCTGGGCGGTGCGCGCACCCATCGGCATCATCGCCGGCTTGCTCGCGCTCTTCGTCGTGCGCCTCTGGCCGTCGACCGACGTCGCCGACATCGCGGCGCCGCCCTCCGAGGCCGGCTCGCTACTCTCGTGGATCATCGGCATGCCGATCGTCGGCGCGATCGCGATCCTCTTCACGCCGCGCCAAGCGACGCGGACGCTCAAGTGGATGACGCTCGGGCTCATGTTCGCGACGCTCGCTGCGTCGATCCCGCTGCTTCGCGTTCCGATGGGTCGCGGCTTCCACTTCAACGAAGAGTTCGTCTGGCTCTCGCGCTTCGGCATCCACTACCACGTCGCGATCGACGGCATCTCGCTCTGGCTGATCATCCTCACGGTGATCATCACGCCGATCGCCGCGTTCGCTTCGTTCGGATCGATCACGACGCGCATCAAGGACTGGTGCTTCGCCCTCTTGATGCTCGAAGGGGCGATGCTCGGCGCGTTCCTCGCGCTCGACTTGTTCCTCTTCTACATCTTCTGGGAGCTGATGCTCATCCCCATGTACGTCATGATCGGCGTATGGGGCGGCAAGGATCGCATCAAGGCGGCGATCAAATTCTTCCTCTATACGATGTTCGGCAGCGTGCTCATGCTCGCCGCGATCCTGTACCTCGCGTACCAGTACTCGAAGGTATCGGGCGGCCAGATGAGCTTCGATTACTTCGAGCTGCAGCGCGTGCTCTTGCCGCGCAACGTGCAGATGTGGCTGTGGGGCGCGTTCACGCTGTCGTTCGTGATCAAAGTCCCGATGTTCCCGGTGCACACGTGGCTGCCCGACGCGCACACCGAAGCGCCAACGGGCGGCTCCGTGATCCTTGCGGCCGTCATGCTCAAGCTCGGGACGTACGGCTACATGCGCTTCTCGATGGGGCTCTTCCCCGAGGCGAGCGGCGAGCTCGCAGCGAACCTCGCGGGCGTCGCGGTCCTCGGCGGCGTGCTCTACGGCGCGCTCTGTGCTTGGAAGCAAGACGACGTGAAGCGACTCGTCGCGTACTCGTCGGTCGCGCACCTCGGCTACGTGATGCTCGGTCTCTTCGCGGCCACGCCCGCTGCGATGGAAGGCGCGGTTCTCCAGATGGTGAACCACGGCATCGCGACCGGCGCGCTCTTCCTCTTGGTCGGCGTGATCTACGATCGCCGTCACACGCGCATGGCCGACGAGTTCGGCGGCCTCGCCAAGTCGATGCCCGTCTACGCGACGCTCTTCATCATCGTGACGCTCGCGAGCGTCGGCCTCCCGGGGACCAACGGCTTCATCGGCGAGTTCATGGTCATCACCGGAACGTTCGCGTCGAACAAGCTCGGCCACTTCAACGGCGTGCAAGCCGTCGGCGCGGCGATCGGCGTCATCTTGGGCGCGCTCTACATGCTGAGCGTCGTACAGAAGATGTTCTTCGGTCCGATCACGAAGAAAGAGAACGCCGAGGTCAAGGACATCAACGGACGCGAGCTCATCGCGCTCGCGCCGCTCGTCATGCTGATCTTCGTCATCGGGCTCTTCCCGAACATCTTCCTCGTTCAGATCAAGGACGCGTCACTGCGCGTTCGCGACGATTTGCAGGCGCGCCTCGAGATGAACCCCGCGCCCGCGTTCTACCAAGGTCCGGTGCGGCTCCTGTCGCGGCGGCCCGAGGCCACCAAGGTGTACGCGCCTCCCGCGGCACCAAAGGGCGACGCGCCGGCAGCCGCCGCGGCGGCTCCGCCGGGCGATCACGGTCATGGGCACTGAGGGACAATCCACATGGCTTTGATCTTCGCACTGTCACCTCTCCTCATCGTCGGCATCGGTGCGATGCTGCTGATGATGGCCGAGGCGTTCTCTCGGCGACGCGGCGGGCTCGCGCTCGGCGCGGCGATCATCCTCTTCGCCGGCGCGGTGTTCTCGGCCGCGGTTTGGCTGAAGGGCGTCGAGAACATCGAAGGGATCGAGACGCTCGCGCCTTGGCTCATCCTCGACAAGTTCACGCTCTTCTTCGAGGCGCTCTTGTGCCTCGGCGGCGGGCTCGCTGCGCTCCTCGCGGGCGGTTATCTCCCCGAGCACAAGATCGATCGCGGCGAGTTCTACTCGCTCATTCTCTTCGCGACGTTCGGCGCGATGATGCTCGCCGCGTCGGGCGATGCGCTGACGCTCTTCCTCGGCCTCGAGACGATGTCGATCGGCGCGTACGCGATGACCGCGTTCCGTCGCGCGTCGCCACGATCGGCGGAAGCAGCGCTCAAGTACTTCCTCCTCGGCTCCTTCGGCGCGGCGATCCTCCTGTACGGCTTCGCGCTCCTCTACGGAGCGACGGGACACACGGACCTCGTGGGCATCGGCGTCGCGCTCAAGGCGGGCGGCGCGAAGAACCCCATGGTCATCTGCGCGCTCGTGCTCGTCCTCACGGGTCTCGTTTTCAAGGTGAGCGGCGTCCCGTTCCACGCTTGGACACCCGATGCGTACGAAGGCGCCCCGACGCCGGCGACGACGTACATGGCGGTCGCCGTGAAGAGCGGCGCGTTCGCGATGATGCTGCGCGTGCTTCTCACGTCGTTCGGCGATGCGCAGTCGATGTCGTGGTCAGCAGGTTGGCCGCCGGTGCTCGCGATGATCGCGGTGCTGACGATGACGGTCGCGAACCTCATCGCGGGTCGGCAAGAGTCGGTGAAGCGCATGCTCGCGTACTCGAGCATCGCGCACGCCGGTTACCTGCTCATCGGCGTCGTCGCGACGATGCGCGTCCCGGGCACCGCGGTCGCGAGCGTCCTCTTCTATCTGCTCACGTACACGGTCTCGACGGCGGGCGCGTTCGGCGCGCTCATTCTCTGCGGCAGCCGCGGCGCCGAGGCGGTGAGCTACGAGGATCTCGCCGGCATCGGTCGCCGCCATCCACCGGCCGCGCTCGCGTTCGGGCTCTTCCTCATCTCGCTCGCGGGCGTCCCGCCGACGGCCGGATTCTTCGGCAAGTGGTTCATCTTCAAGGCGGCGATGGACGGCGGCTTCTACTGGCTCACGATCATCGCGTTCGTGAACAGCGTCATCGGCGCGTATTACTACCTCCGCGTCATCGTCTACATGTACATGCGCGAGCCCGCTGCCGGCGCGCCGATCGCGGTGCCGATGCGCTCGGGCTACGTGACGACGGCGCTCCTCGTCAGCGCGGTGCTCGTCCTCGTGCTCGGTCTCAACCCGGGCAAATCGCTCGACATCGCGCTGAGCGCGGCGAGCTTCCTCGGCGGCTGAGCGAACGCGACGCCGCGACGTGCGACGTCGTGACGCTTCGGCGCGCGCGCGGCCATGGGGCGGGTACGGATGTTGATACGCTGCCTTCCGATGCGCCTCTCCCCCGCCCTTTTCGTCACCGTGGTTGGCGTCGTCGTGCCGATCGTTGCCTGTCGCGACACGCCGCGCGAAACGATGAGCGACGCCGCGGTCGCGGCAGCGGCCTCGTCGTCGCCAATCTCCTCCACCTCCGCGAGCGCGTCCGCGTCGAGCAGCGGCCCGGCGAACGCGCTCCCCATCCCGTCGGCGAGCGTGGCGGCGGCGGTGAACCCGCGCGGCCTCCCGACGTACGAAGGGCCGCTCGGCAGCATCGAGGGGACAATCACGATCGAAGGCGACAAAGCGCCGGCCGTCCCTGGCCTCGACTTCTCGAAGTGTCCGGCGGGAGCGAAGGTTTACGACAAGCTCTTCCGCGAAGGACCGCCGCTCGCGAGTGGCGCGCGCCCGCTCGGCGACGCCGTCGTCGGCGTAACCGATTTTGCACCCGGCTTCTTCGTCCCGGAGCGACGCCTCGCGGTGAAGGTCTCGATCGACGACTGCGCGTACACACCGCGCACGATCACGATGACGTTCGGGCAGCGGATCGAGATCATCAACAACACGAAGGCGATCATCGCGCCTGCGCTCGATCGCGCGCCGACGCCCGCGCTGCTCATCGCGCCGCCCGAGGCGCATGGCGATGCGGTGAAGCTCTATCCGCCGCGTCCCGGCTACTTCACGCTGATGGACAAGATGGACCTCGAGTACCTGACCGCGGACGTCTACGTGCTCCTCCATCCGTTTCACACGGCGACCGCGCTCGACGGCCACTACCGCATCGACGGCGTTCCCGTCGGCAAGGCCAAGGTCTTCACCCGACTCCGCGTGATCGGGCGCGAGGTGGCGAAGGACGTGGAGATCGTCGCGGGAAAGACGACGAGGGTCGACCTCGTCATTCGCTACGACAAACGCGACGCGGGCGCGCCGACGATCGACGCGGGGCCGCGCGTGAAGACGATTCCGTAGAAACGGAGAGGTCGCCACGAGCGCCAAGAAGCCAACGACGCCAAGTTGGCGTTTGCTTGATCACACGCGTCGTCGCACGGAAAACTCAAAACATTCTTGGCGTGCTTGGCGGCTGCTTGGCGTGCTTGGCGACCTCCCGATCACTGCTTCGATCGCGCGCGCTCGGCGGGCGTGCGTGCGACGGCCGAGAGAATCGCGCGTGCGCGCGTAGCGGTCGCTGTGTCCCCTCGCCTCGTAGCGATGTCGAGCGCGGCCGCGGCGACGAGGGGATCGCCGGGATCGCGGGCGAGGAGATGGGCGGGCGCTTCGGAGCTCGGCGTGTCGTGGGCGAGATCGACGCGTGCCCATGCGACGGCGACGAGCGCGTCGCGATCGCGGACGCGTGCGAGGCGGCGCGCGAGCTCGACGGCGCGCGGCGCATCGGGGCGTGCGAGCGCGAAGGCGAGGAGCTCGTGTCGCGCGTCGAGGTGCGCGGGCGCGGCGGTTGTTCCAGCGAGCGCGGCGTCGGGCGGCGGTTGCATTCGGCGTGCGGCGAGCTCGACGGCGGCGTCGAGCGGGAGCTCGGACTCGGCGAGGACACCGCGCGCCGCGAGGTCCGCGGCGATTGGCGCGACGATCGCGTCGCCGGGCAAGAGCGCGTCGTGAGGCGTCGACGCGACGACACGCGCCGCCTCTTCGTCGGATGACGCGCGCGCCACCGTGCGCGCGAATGCGAGGAGGCACTCCGCAGGAACCGGCGCGTCTGCGCGAACGCCGCGCACCCCGTCGAACGCCGCCGCTAGCGAGGCCGCGTCGCCGCGTCCCCCCGCGACCGCCGCGAGCACCATCCTCGCGCCAATCGCGCGTGGATCCGCAGCGACGACCGGCGCGGCGAGATCACGCGCGATCGCGTCGGCGCCGAGGAGCGCCGCGCGCCCCGCCGCTTCCTCGAGCCCCATGTGCGTCCGCGTCGCGCGGAGGCGTACGCGATCGAGATCGCCCGCGACGATCGCCTCGTCGACCGCGAGTCGCGCGACGATCGGCTGCGACCGCGCAACCGGCGCGCCGAATCCATCCGCGCTCGCCGCGTCCACGAGCGCCGCCGCGAGCACCCGCGACGCGACGATCTCTCCGTCGCCCGCGAGGATGGTCGTCGCCTTCGCGAGGGCCGCGCGATCGAGCGGCGTGCGTCGCGCGAGCTCCGCCAGCGCGCGCGCGTAGAGCGCGACGTCGTCGTGCGCCCGCGCCCACGCCGCGAGCGCCCGCCACGCCGCGACGCTCCCCGCGTGCGCGAGTGTCAGCGCGACCAACCGATCGCGCATCGCGTCCCCGCGCGCTCCCCCCGCCGCGCGCGCGAGCAGCAACTGCAAATCCGTCGCGACGCGATCCGCCTCCACCGCGCGCCGCGCCGCCGCTTCCGCCGACGCCGTGTCGCCGCGCGCCATCGCGCACTCCGCGCGCACCGCCCACGCCTCCGCGTAGTCCGCGTCGATCTCGAACGCGCGCGACAACGCCGCGTCGCCCTGCGGATCTCCCGGCCGCATCACGCAGAGCACGCGCGCGATCCGCGACCAGATCTCCGCGTCGTTCGGATCGTAGCGAACCGCGTCGGAGTATCCCCTCAGCGCGTCTTGAAGCTCACCACGCTCCTCCGCGATCGCGCCGCGCAGGAACGCCGCGTACGCCTCGGGCTCGACGAACGCCCCTTCGACGACGCGCCCGTCGACGACGCGCAGCACCCCTTCTTGTCTCGGGCAGCCGAGCGCGAGCACACCGACGAGCGCGACGCCCGCAACTCGGATCACGCGCACGATCGAAGCGCCTCCAGGAGCGCGTCGTTCTCGTCGGGCGTGCCGATGCCGATCCGAAGTTGGTTCGCCATTCGCCCGCCCATCGTGTGAAAGCTCCGCACGAGGACGCCGCGCTTCGCGAGATCGCCGTGGAGCTCGCCGGCCGGGCGCGTCGTCTTCACCCAAACGAAGTTCGCATCGCTCGGCGTGACCACGCAGCCGGCGATCTTCGCGATCTCGATCGTCACGCGCGCGCGTTCGGCGACGACGCGCGCGACGTGCGCCTCGACCTCGCCCCACGCCTCCGCGAGCACCGCAGCCGCCGCCGCTTGGCTCGTCGCGCTCACGTTGAATGGCTGGCGCACCTTGTCGATCTCGCGCACGAGCCCTTCGTCCGCTTCGAGCCACCCGACGCGGAGCGCGGCGAGTCCGACCTTGCTGAGCGTGCGCAAAATACCGACGTTTCGATGCTCCGCGCGCCATCCGCGAAGCGAACCGCCGCAGTAGTCGATGTACGCCTCGTCGATCACCACGAGCGCGTCGCCCGCGATCGCGACGAGCTCGCGCAGGCGCGCCTCGCTCACGCGGTTGCCGGTCGGGTTGTTCGGTGTCGCGACGTAGACGATGTTCGGCTGCGCGAACTCGATCGCGCGTTTCATCGCCTTGACGTCGAGATCCCACGCCGCGTCGAGCGGCACCTCCATCGGCTTCAGCCCGTGCGCGCGCGCCGTGACGCGGTACATGACGAACGTCGGCGTCGTCGTGAGGACGATGGCTTGCGGCGCCTTGCCCCGCGGGTTCGCGAGCGCCGTCGCGATGAGGGAGATGACCTCGTCGGAGCCGGTGCCGATGAGCAGATCGTCGGCGCGAGCGCCGGTCCGCTCGGCGATCCTCGCTTTGAGCTCGCGCATCCGCGCGTCCGGATAACGCTCGAGCGCGGTGCGTGAAACGGCACGCGCGACGGCGTCGGCGATCGCGGGCGACGTGTGCGGCGGCGCTTCGTTGGCGTCGAGGCGGACGCGAATGCCCGGCGTATCGTGCGGGACGTAGGCGGCGAGATCGGCGAGCTCGGGTCGAAGGAGCGGGGCGAAGCGATCGGACACGTCGTCACCTTCCCCGCGCGCTCACGCCTTCGCTCACGTCGTGCGAGCTCGCGTCGTCGAGCGCCTCGCGCGGCTCGTGCACCCCGTGCGCTTCCGCTTCGCGCAACCGCTCCGCGATCTCGATGATCCGCCGCTCGACCCGCCCGAAGACGCTCCCCGCCGGCAATCGTCCGGAAGCGTCGCGCTCGCCCGCCGGGATCCCCGTGAGGATCTCGATCGCCTGCGCGACGTTCTGCACGCAGTACAAATGAAAGCGCCCCTCGTCGATCGCGCGCGCCACGTCGTCGCGCAGAACGAGGTGCGGCAAATTCGGTCGCGGCAAGAGGACGCCCTGCTGACCGTTCAATCCGCGCGCTTCGCACAGCTCGAAGAAGCCTTCGATCTTCGCGCAAACGCCGCCGATCGCTTGCATCTCGCCGTGCTGATTCACGCTGCCGGTCACCGCGATCCCTTGATCGATCGGCACGTCGGCGAGCGCGCTCAACACCGCGAAGAGCTCGCTCGACGACGCGCTGTCGCCGTCGACCTCGCCGTAGCTCTGCTCGAACGCGATCTGGGCGCGCAGACTGAGTGGGCGCTCTTGCCCGAACATTCGCGTGAGGTACCCGCGAAGGATCGCGACCCCCTTGGTGTGAATCGCGCCGCCGAGCTGCGCCTCGCGTTCGACGTCGACGAGCCCTTCGCGCCCGATGCCGACGACCGCGGTGATCCGCATCGGCTGACCGAACTCGACGTCGCCGGCGCTGAAGACGCTCAAGCCGTTGACGACGCCGACGCGCGCGCCGGCGGTGTCGAGCGCGAGCTCGCCGCGGATCGTGATCTCGCGGATGTGCCGCTCGGCCGAGCCCGCGCGGTCGCGGCGTTCGCGCCACGCGACCTCGACGTCTTCGCTCGTGACGACGCTCATCGAGGGCGGCGCGATGGACGCCCGAAACGGCGGCGAGTCCCCGTGATCCGGCGCGCTCGAAACGGGCGCGCTCGCCTTCGCGGCGGCCAGCGCGCTCGCGAACGCCGCGGTCTCTTCGAGCGGCGACAAGATGAGCGCGAGCCGCTCCCGATCGCCCGACAACCGCGTCGCGAGATCGAGCAGCTCGGCGCGCGCGGTCCGATCGAAACGCCCCCAATCGCGCTCCTTCGCCATCCCCATTAGGTACGCATCGAGCGCCATCAGGTTCTCCGGCGTGCGATCGATCGACGCGTCGATCTCGACCTTCACGCGGAAGAGCGACGCGAAATCCGGATCCGCTTCGAGGAGAGCCGCGTAGAGCTCCGGTCGCCCGACGAGGACGACGCGCACGCGGATCGGCACCGGCACCGGACGAAGCGACGTCGCGTACAGACCGAGCGGCCCGAGCGGATCCTCCGCGCCGAACTGCCGCTCGCGGAGCACGCGCTTCATGCGCTCCCAGATGATCGGATCGGCCATGAGATCCGTCGCGCGCACGACGAGCACGCCGCCCGACGCTTTGTGAAGCGAGCCGGCGCGAATGCGCGTGAAGTCAGTGACGAGGGCGCCGAACCGCGCGCGTCGCTCGAGGTAGCCGAAGAGGTTCGGGTAGGTCGGGTTGGTGTCGTAGACGACGGGCGCGGGTGAATCCGCGACGTGCTCGACGAGGAGGTTCACGCGGAAGCGATTGAGTCGCGTCGCGAGCTCGGGATCGCTGTCGCGCGCGTCGGGGCGCCCCTCGTCTCCTTCTTCTTCGTCGAGCTCGACGAAGTCGTCCCAGTCGTCGACGAGCGCCTTATGCACCGTCTCGAGCCACGCGGAGAGATCGTCGTACGCGGCGAACTCGGTCTTCACCTCTTGCAGCGCGGCGACGATGACCTGCTCGGCCACCTCGGAGAACGCCTCTTCACGCGCTTGCGCGAACTTCGCCCCTTGCGCGCGCACCATCCCCGCGGCCTTCTCGACCTCGCGCGTGAGTCGCGCTTCGGCGTCGGCGAGCGCGCGCTTCGTCGACTCGTCGAGGACGCCGAACTGCTCCGCGCTCACCGGCTTGCCGTGGAGAACGGGGAACGTCTGCATTCCGCCCGGCACCGCGCGGATCCCGAAGCCGAGCGTCTTCGCGGTCGTCTCGAGCTCGGTGATGACCGCCTTGTTCCGCGCTTCGAGCTCCGCGCCGAGCTCGGTCTGCGCCGTGCGCACTTCGTCGGCGTCGGCGATAGCCGGAATCTCCGCGCGCAAACGCTCGATGAGCGCGTCCATCGCCTTGACGATCGCGGGGCCCGCGCCAGCCGGCAGCAGGATGGGCCGCGGCGCTTCGGGATGACTGAAGTCGTGGACGTAGATGATGTCGCTCGGCGCCGGCCGCCCCTTCGCGAAGCGCTGCGCGTAGCGGACGATGTCGTCCTCGATCATCACCTCGGGCTCGGCCGCGACGAAGACGTGGAACGACGGCTCGCGCGCGGCGAGGCCCAAATCGAGCGCGCGACGCGCGATCGGCCCGACGAGCTCGAACAGCCCCGAGCTCTCGCGCGGAGTCTCCGGCAAGCTCGTCGGGTCCGTGTGAATGGCGAAACCGTCCGCCGGCACGCGAAACGCCTCGCGCCCCTGAACGGCGAGCCCGGCCGCAACCTCGCTCCATGCGCGCGCGCGCTCCGGCTCGGCGCCCGAAGCGCCCGCCGCAACGGAGTGATCCTTCTTCGGGCCTTTGGCTTGCCTTTTCGGTGACATGGATGGGGCGAGACGCGATGAGCGAGAAGGGTGAGCGGAGGGGTAGACCCCTCTCTCTACCTACCTTCTCACAAAAACGTCTCTGTCGCCTTCCCGACTCTGTCCGCCCGTGCAAAGCCGCGCTACCATCGCCCAGATAAATGGCACGCCTGATCCTCGCGACCGCCGAGGGGCAGCAAGCGATCGAACTTCGCCCGATCAATAGCCTCGGGCGACATCCGAACAACACGATCCAGCTGCTCGACAAGATCGTTTCGAAGGAGCACTGCATCCTCGAGCAGCGCGACGGGCAATTCATTCTCCGCGATCTCGGGAGCTTGAACGGCACGTACGTGAACGGCGAGCGCGTGCGTGGCGAGCAAGGGTTGCGTCACGGCGACGAGATCGCGCTCGGATCGACGCGGGCTCGCTACGACGATGGATCGGGGCCGCTGCCGCCGCCGGCGATCGGGCCCGGCGCGGTTCAGAATCAGCCGCCGCCTCAACAGCAGCAGCCGCAGCAGGGCTGGCAGCAGCCGCCACCGATGCCGCAGCAGCAGTTCGGATCGCCGGTGTCGTCGGCGCAGCGCCCGACGCCCGCGCAGTATCCGTACTCGAACCCGGTGCCGTCGCATCCGCAGTCGTCGCAGCAGCAGGGGCACCAAGGGCATCCGCCGTCGCACGTTCAGCCGCATGCGCATCTAGGCGCGCCGCATCCGCAGACGTCGCCGATGCAGTCGCCGCAGGCGACGTCGCTCATCGGGCATCGCCCGCCGAGCTTCAGCGGGACGCGCGTCGACGTGCTCGAGGCCGCGCGCGCGATCGGCACGCAGATCGCCGCGCAGACCAAGGGATTCGCGCCGTTCGATCAAGTGATGCACGACGGGCAGCAGCTGCGCCTCGACTACGAGCGCCTGCGCATCACGTGGGAGCTCACGCGCGACATCGGCATGGAGCGCGATCTCGACAAGCTCCTCGAGAAGATCCTCCTCGCGCTCTTCAAGTTCGTGAACGCCGATCGCGGCGTCATTCTCCTTCGCGAAGAAGACGGCACACTCCACCCGCGCGCGGCGCGCCGTCGCGACGGCACCGACGCGCCGATCCAAATCAGCTCGACGATCCTCGAGCACGTGCGCCGCGAGAAGGCGAGCGTGCTCACCCACGATGCGTCGATGGACTTTGCCGCGTCCAAGGGCAAATCGATGATCCTGAATCGGATCTCGAGCGCGATGGTCGTGCCGCTCCTTCACGAGAAGGAGAAGGACGTGCTCGGCGCGGTGTGGCTCGACTCCGAATCGCTCGCGCAGTTCCAGCCGAAGGATCTCGAGATCATCACGGCGGTCGGATCGCAGGCCGCGATGTTCATCGAGAACACACTCCTCGCGAAGAAGGTCGAGCAAGAGATCATCGTGCGCGATCGCTTCTCGCGCCTCGTCGCGCCGAACGTCGCCGAGCAGATGATGAGCGGCAAGCTGCAGGTGAAGAAGGGCGGGCAGCTCATTCAAGAGTGCTCGGTCTTCAACAGCGACATCCGCGGCTTCACGTCGATGAGCGAAGGCACGCAGGCCGAGGTCATCGTCGACATGCTCAACGAGTATTTCGAGCAGATGGTCGACACGCTGTTCAAGTACGAAGGTACGCTCGACAAATTCCTGGGCGACGGAATCATGGCGTTCTGGGGCGCGCCGGTCGCACATCCCGACGACGCGGTCCGCAGCGTGCAGTGCGCCATCGAACAGATGGAATGCCTCGGGCGCTTCAACCGCGCGCGCCTCGAAGCGAACAAGCCGCCGCTCGCCGTCGGGATCGGGATCCACACGGGGCCGGTCGTCGTCGGGTACGTCGGCAGCTCGAAGGCGCTCAGCTACACGGTCATCGGCGACACCGCGAACACGAGCGCGAGGCTCTGCTCGTCGGCGCTGTCGGGGCAAATCGTGCTCAGCGAGCAGACGCTCGCGCGCGTCGGCAATCGCTTCGAGGTCGAAGAGATCGAGCCGAAGTCCCTCAAGGGGAAAGAGAAGCCGATGCGCCGCTTCAACGTCATCCGCGAGAAGCCGAGCGCGGTGGCGAAGACCGGCTAGGCGGCCGGAGCGCTCGATGGGTTTCCGTCGCGGCTCGTGCGCGGCCGTCGCGGCCGTGTGGAGTGCCGTCGCGGGATGCGGCGACGCGCGCGTCGTCGCGAAGCCTGCGCCGGTGCCTGTCGCGTCCACCGCGCCGCCGGCGAGCGCGAGCGCTGCGCCCGACTACGTGTATCCGGACGACGGGCCCATCCCTTCGCTCCGAACCGGCGCGGTCACGCCGATCGACTTCCCCGATCCGATCTCGTCGCACGTCGCGGCGCGCTACGTCGGCGACATGGAGCTCCTCTTGGTCGAGGTGCCGCTCACCGACGAGCAGACCGGCTCGCTCGAGCGCGATTACGACAAGCTCATCGTCGTGCAGATCGCGCGCGCGAACGCGAGTACCGAGCAGCCGTACTCGTTCGCGATCCGCGGTGCGGATCACGATCCGCCGAACGCGACGGCGCTCTACGTGTGGGTGCGCCGCCCGACGAGCGCGGCGGGAACGCCGCTGCGCGGTGACGTGTACACGCCGCTCCGAAAGAACGTCTACTCGCCGACGAGCGGCGCGCGCACGTTTCAGGCGGGGATGCATTTGCGTTTCGCCGTCGACGACACGCGCGCGCCGGCGAGCGATCCGAAAGTGACCGCGGAGTACGGCGCAGCGTTCGCGCGCCACTTGGACGATCCGGAGTGGGGCGGATGGCATCGCGGGCCGTGGAACGCTTTCGCGGCGTCGCGCCTTCGCTCGCTCGCACCGAAGAAGCCGACGGCAACCGCAGCCGCGCCGTCCGCGTCGTCCGGCCCGACGATGTACGCGCCGTACTCGCCGCCGTCGCATCAGAACGCGGGCGATCTCGCCGAGCTCATGGCGACGACGACCGGCGTGACGGCGATCCAAGAGGCGCTTCAGCACGATCGCGCGCTCATCCTCGCGAACGCGCGCGCGAAGCGGACGGCGTCGGTGGCGACGGTGAAGGGGCCGGCGCTCTCGCCGCATCCGTGGAAGGCGATGCTCGCGCGGCTGAAATCGCAAGCGCCGGCCGAGCCGCTCGCGACGGCGACGCCCGCCGAGTTCTACTTCGCGCGCGCGAACGATTTCGCTGCGCTGCTGCGCGTGACCGATCACGTTCAGACGTGGGGCACTCCGCTCGCGAACGTGCTGGGCTCGACGTCCGAGGATCGCGGCGTGCTCGCGCGCTACGAGGTCGAGCTCGGAATCAAACGCGGGCCGCTGACGGAGCGGCTCGGTCCGACGGCGATCACCGACATGGCGATCGTCGGCAGCGATCCGTATTTGGTCGAAGGGAGCGACGTGACGCTCGTCTTCCGACCTCGCCCTAGTGTGGGCCGCGACCTGCTCAACGCCGCGCTCGCCGGCGCGCTCGCGACGCACGAAAAAGATCACGGAGCCATCACGCACGAGAAGCGCACGCACGAAGGCGTCGACATCGCGATCGCGCGCTCTGCCGACGGCGCCGTCCGCCAACAGCGCGCGACAGTCGCCGACTTCGAGATCGTCTCGAACAGCGCGACGGCGATCGATCGCGTCATCGCCACCGCGCAAGGGAAACGCCCGCGTCTGTCCGACGAGCTCGATTTCCAGTACATGCTCGCGCGCGACGCCTCGATCCGCGCCGACGTGCTCGCGTTCTTCAGCGATCGCTTCGTCTCCGAGGTCATCGGACCGAAGCAGAAAATCCTCGAAGCACGCCGGCAGATCGCGCTGGCCGAGCTCGCCACACCCGGCTTCGCAGCGCTCCTCTACGGACGCATGTACGGCAAGAGCCCCGCGGCCGTCGGCGATCTCACGAGAACCAAGCTGCTCGACGGCGCGGAGCTCACGCACGGAAGTGGCGGCGCGATCACGTGGAAGCCCGGGACCGCGGCGCGCTCGGCGTGGGGGACGGTCGCGTCGCTGACTCCGCTCATCGATCTGCCGACCGTCGACAAGATCACCGACAACGAAAAGGCGTCGTACCTGCGCTTCGCCGGGACGTACCAATCGGCGTGGAAGCACTACGTCGATCCGGTCGCCGTGCGCATCGCCAGCGATCCGACGCGCCTCACCGTCGACGTGCGCGAGCTGCCGCTCATAGACAACTCGGACTACAAAGAGATCGCCGGCTTCGTCGGCGACACGCGGATCGATCCCGGCAAGCCCGAGAGCGGGATGCGCGCGGTGTTCGCGATCGGCCAGGATTCGCCGCTTCGGCAGGAGCTCGACCAGGACACACGGTCGTTTTTTCGGAAGCGCGATCTCTCGTTCGATTGGATCGCCGATTGGGCGGCCGTCGGCGTGCTCGATCGCGCGACGCTCGCCACCGCGACGATCACGATGATCGACGACGAGCTGCCGCAGCTCCCGAAGAAAGAAGCGACCGGCGGTCGGCGACGCGACGAGATGTTTGGGCTGTCGAAGATGCCGGTCTACGTCGCCGTCGGCGTGCGAAATCCAGTCGCCGCCGCGATCGCGATCACCGCTGTGCGGGCGTTCGCGGAAGAGACCCTGCCCGGCATGATCGAGTGGAGCGAAGCGGGAAAGCACCGCGGCGTCGGCATCGCGCGGATCGGCTTCAACCAAAAGGAAGACAGCTTCTTCGGTTCGACGTTCGAAGGGATCGAGCTCTTCTACTCGATCGCAGGCGGCGCGCTCGTCGTCTCGCCGAGCGAGCTCGTCGTGCGAAAGATCATCGACCAGCGCCTCGACGGCAAAGGGGTCAAGGGGCTCGGCGAAAACCCGAGCGGATCGCAGCTGACATTCGACGTCGGCGGCGATGCCGGCGGCGCGATGTGGACGACGATGACGTGGCTCCTCGAGATGGCGACGCTCGACGACGGGACGCACGGCGGCCGCGCGACCGCCGAAGCGCTGATGCGCGGCGCTCCGGACCGCGCGGCGGACGCGGCGGCGATGCGCGCGCTGGCGATCGCGTATTTCGGCGCCGTGCCCGTGTCGCCCGACGGCGGCGCGTACGCGATGACGACCGACGGGCTGCGCGATCCGATGCGCGGGACGTTGCACGCGCCGGTGTGGCCGAAGCTGCCGGTGGACGATTCGCCGGTCGCGCGAATCGTTCGCTCGATCAAGCAGGTGCGCACCGAGCTCGGCTTCGACGAAGAGCCCGGGAGCACGCAAACGAACCAGCTGCGCAGCATGCACGCGAAGGCCGTGTTCGAGCTGAGGTAGCGCGCGCGAATGTGATAGCGTCCGCGCCGAAGTGGCAGCGTTCGTTCTCCCGTTCGAGAAACCGGTCGTCGAGCTCGTGACGCGCGTGCGCGAGCTTCGCGCCCTCGCCCAGGCCGATCGCCATTTCGAAGCCGAGCTGAAGCGCCTCGAAGAGAAGGCGGGGCGCCTCGCGCGCGAGCTCTTCGCGGATCTCTCGCCGTGGCAAAAGGTGCAGCTGTCGCGTCATCCCAATCGGCCGTACACGCTCGACTACATCGAGGCGCTGTTCACCGATTTCCAAGAGCTGCACGGCGATCGCGCGTTCGCGGACGACGCGTCCATCGTCGCCGGCTTCGCGAAGTACCGCGGGCGCAGCGTCATGGTGCTCGGCCACCAAAAGGGGCGCGGCGCGAAGGACAACGTCAAGCGCAACTTCGGCATGCCGCACCCCGAGGGCTACCGAAAGGCGCGCCGCCTCTACGAGCTCGCCTCGCGCTTCGGGCTCCCCATCGTCACGTTCATCGACACGCCCGGCGCGTACCCCGGCATCGGCGCCGAAGAGCGCGGTCAGAGCGAAGCGATCGGCGCGTGCCTCGCGGCGATGTCGCGCGCAGAGGTGCCGATCGTCGCGACGATCATCGGTGAAGGCGGGAGCGGCGGCGCACTCGCGCTCGGCGTAGCCAACCGCGTGCACGTCCTCGAGTACGGAACGTACAGCGTGATTTCCCCGGAGGGTTGCGCGTCGATCCTCTGGAAGGACGGATCGAAGGCCGACGAAGCCGCGACGCGCCTCAAGATCACCGCGCCGGATCTGCTCCGCCTCGGCGTGGTGGACGCCGTCGTGGACGAGCCGGCGGGGGGCGCGCATCAGGATCCCGCAGCCGCCGCCCGCCTCGTCGACGCCGCGCTCTGGAAGGCGCTTCGGGACCTCGAACCGATGAGCCGCACGGAGGTAATGACCGACCGATACGACCGCTTTCGCGCGATCGGCGCCATGCTTGCCTAGGCGCGTGCTGGGCGGCGGCATGCTTGGCCCTGCGCGCCTCGTGGGTGGCGCCCTTCTCGCCTGATGTAAGCGCTTCGGCCTTTCGACTTCGGGACGGAGTCGAGTTATTCTTCTTGCAGTGTACCCTCGGCGCCATCGCGCGTCGGGAGGGGAGGACAGAAGCTTGGCCGCTGAGCGCCCTACAATTACCCCGCCCTTCGATCCGGAAGCGTACGCGCGCGAATCCGAGTCGAAGATGCGCGCGAGGTTGCCGACGCAACCGCCCGACGACGAGAGCGGCATCCAGCCGGTCGGCCGGCGCGTAGTGGGGCTCGAGCTCGACGAGCCGCTGAGCGATCCGCCGACGACGCGTCCCACGCCGATGGTGATGATGGCGGTACCGACGCTCGCGATCTCGCGCGCCGAGCTCTCGCGGCTGACGCTCGATCATCGCTCGGGGTTCGTCCTGTCGCACGTCGACGGCGTGTCCGACGTCGAGACGATTCTCGACGTGAGCGCGATGCCCAACGACGAAGCGCTCTGCATCCTCGGCGAGCTCGTCGCGAAGCGGATCATCACGCTCCGCTGAAAGTTCCGGCTTTTACGCTGGCGTGGTAGTTCACGCCTCATGAGCGCGAACATCACGCTGGAAGGAAAAGTCGCCATCGTCACGGGCGCGAGCCGCGGGATCGGCGAGTCGATCGCGCGCACGTTCGCGGCGCACGGCGCGCGCGTGGCGCTCGCGGCGCGAAAGCCGGACATGCTCGCGTCGGTCGCGGCCGAGATCAACGCCGCGCACCCGTTCCCGAACGGACCGCGCGCGATTGCGATCGCGTCGCACACCGGAAAAGAATCGGACTGCGTCGAGCTCGTGCGGCGAACGGTGGCCGAGCTCGGCAAGGTCGACATCCTCGTCAACAACGCCGCGACGAACCCGTACTTCGGTCCGATGCTCGACATCGAAGGCCCGGCTTGGGACAAGACGTTCGAGGTGAACACCAAGGGGTACTTCTGGATGTGCCGCGAAGTCGCGCGCCATCTTCGCGGACGCGACGCGCCGGGATCGCTCGTCAACGTCGCGAGCGTCGCGGGGATCTCGGCCGCGCCGATGCAAGGCGTGTACGGCATGACGAAGGCCGCCGTCATCTCGATGACGAAGACGTTCGCCGTCGAGCTCGCGCCGTCGAAGATCCGCGTCAACGCGATCGCGCCAGGGCTCATCGAGACCAAGCTCGCCGCCGCCATCATCACGAACGACGCGCTGATGGACATCGTCCGCGCGCGCACGCCGCTCGGGCGCTCCGGAGTGCCGGACGAGATCGCCGGGGGGGCCCTCCTGCTCGCGAGCGACGCGGCAAGTTTCTTGACCGGTCATACACTTGTGGTCGACGGAGGGATGACGATTACCTAGGTAGGTGTATAGTTCGCGGCTTCCCGACCGGGGGAGCGCGACCGCGCTCTTGGGGAGCAGCCGGGGGGAACGCGAAGAGTGATGGAAGCTGGGCAGACGATCGCCGGGAAGTACCGCCTGAACCGAATCATCGGTGCCGGCGGCATGGCGTCGGTTTGGTCCGCGACCAACATCTTCACGGAGCGCGAGTTCGCGATCAAATTCATGCTCCCGCAGCTCGCGCGGACGCCCGAGGCGGCGCGGCGCTTCCTGCTCGAGGCCAAGGTCTCGGCGCGCATCAACCATCCGAACATCATCGAGGTGATCGACGTCGGGCAGGCCGAGGACGGCTCGCTTTTCCTCGTGATGGAGCTCCTCACCGGGCAGTCGCTCGACGTCGCGATCCGAAGGCAGACGCCGGCGATGCTCGTGCGCGACTTCGTCGTCATTCTCCACGAGTGCGCGCGGGCGCTCGCCGCGGCTCACAAGAGCGGCGTCGTTCACCGCGATCTCAAGCCGACGAACATCTTCGTACACCGCGATCGCGACGGGAACGGCGTGGCCAAGGTCCTCGACTTCGGCGTGAGCAAGATCCTCGAGGAAGAGAAGAACACCGCGCTCACCGTGGCGGGCACCGTCCTCGGATCGCCGCTCTACATGAGCCCCGAGCAGGCGATGGGCGCGGCCGGCATCGACGGGCGCACCGACATCTTCGCGTTCGGATCGATCATGTTCGAAGCGTTGACCGGGCAACGCGCGTACGACGCTCCCAACTTCAACGCGCTCATCGTGACCATCGCGACGCAGCAGCCGCTGAGCATCGACGACGTCGCGCCGCAGGTGCCCGAGTCGCTGAAGTCGCTCGTGCGCGACTGCATGGTCACCAACAAGAATCAGCGCCTCGCGTCGTTCGAGATCATCGCCGATCGCCTCTCGGCGGCGCTGCCCGAGCTCGAGCGGTCGACGCAGCGCTTGCCGTCTGCGTACGGCGCGGGGCCGCCTTCGGATCCGGACGCGACGAACGCGCTCCCGGTGCTTCGGCCGAGCGATCGTCCGCCTGCGGCGGCGCCCTCCTCGTCGATGATCGCGACGAGCCCGGGCGGCCCGGGGAGTGGACCGCGCTCCGGGAACAGCCCGGCGGGGGCGTTCAGCGCGCCGTGGGCAACTCCGGGCGGCGGCAACACGAGCGCCGCTTCGACGACGATGTCGACGGGGGGGCGCGGGTTCGGCATGGTGCTCGGCGCTGGCGGCGCGGTCGGAGTGATGATGATCCTGGGCCTCATCGTCGTGCTTGCGACGCGCGACAGCGGACCGCGCGCGGCCGCGGCCGGCTCGGCCACTGCGCAGGCGAACATCGGACCGGCGTCGCTCGCGATCGTGCCGACAGCGACAGCGTCCGCGTCGAACGAACCGCCGTCGATCAACATCGATCAGCTGCCGATGGCGCCGGGCGGCAAGGCGACGCCGACCCCCACGACGACGGCGAGCGCGCCGAAAGCGACCGGTCACCTGTCGGTCGCGGCGAGCCCGGGGTGGTGCGCGATCTCGGTCGACGGCGTGAAGCAGGGCGACACACCGATCGCGGGCCTCTCGTTGTCCGCCGGCACGCACCGCGTCGACTGCGCGCCGCCGAAGGGAAAACTTCGCAGCGTGACGTTGTCGATTCAGGACGGAGCGACCGCGAAGTACAGGTTCTCGCTCGACGAGTGAGCCGCACGCGTTTTCGTCGGTCGCCTACGACGCGACCCACGCGATCGCGAAGCACTCGACGACGAGCCCGTCCTTCTTCGCGACGACGTCGCGCGCGGCCGTCGCGACGCCGAACTGCGCGAGCTCGGCTTTGCGCGCGGCGATCTTCGCGTTGCGCTCGGCGACCGCTTCGGCGAGCGCGGCGTCGGCGTCGCGCGCGTTCTCCGCGAGCTTCTCGAGCTTGCCGAGCGCGCGATCGCGCTGCGCCTCGGCGCGATCCACCGAGCGACGCGAGCCGAAGATCGCGCCGACCACCGAAGGCCCGCCCGGCACCAATCCCTGTGCCTGCACGAACGCCGCGCGCGCCGCGTCGCGCTGCGCCGCGAGCTTCTGGAGCTTCGGATCGTGCTTGCGAACGAGCGACGCTTCGTCCTCCGCGGCGCGCGCGCGAGCAGCGGCCTCGCAGCGCACAGCAAACGCTTCCGCGGTCTCTCCCGAAGTCGAGACGAGATCGAGGAGCCCGTTCGAGTACGCGGTCGCGCGCGCCGACCCGAGCGCGTGCTCGCGGAGCGCTTTTTCGATCGCCTTGATCGCGCGCGCTCCGCGAAGCGCGTCGCCGAGCGACACGAACTCTGCGCCGTCGACGGGGGCGTGACGGAAATCGTCGGCATTGATGGCGCTCGACGCGGAGAGGTTGATCGCGGCGCCGTCGAGCGGCGCGCAAATCGCGATGCGACGCGACTCGCGAAAGCCGAGGCGCGTGTCGACGATCTCGGCGCGCGCGAGAATGGCGGCGTGCGGAGCGTAGCGCCAGGAGCCGACCGGGGCTTTCGGCGGCGCGGGGAAGAGGGAGCGCCACGTCTCGGGTGCCGCGGGGATCGAAGTCGAGGTCGACGTCGGGGTCGGGGCCGAGGTCGGGGGCGGGGCCGAAGTCGGGATCGATATCGGCGGCGCGATCGCCGCGGCTCCCCTCGCCTTCTGCCACCGTTTGATCTCCTGCCGCGTCATCGGCCCGCGCAGCCACGACAACGTCCACCGCGTCTCGAGCAGCCGCGCCTCCGTCGCATGCACGTCGCGCAGGAAGAACGTCCGCGGCGGGAGCGATTTTATCACCCCCGCGAGCTCGGACGCATCGAGGTTCGCGCCGCCGTCGCTCCCGACGAGCCCTTCGACGACCCGCTCGCGATCCGCGTCCGTCTGCAACCTTCCGACGAACCACACGCCCGCGTTCGACAGCGCCTTGTAATCGAGATCGATCGGGTTCTGCGTCGCGAGCACGCAGCCGACGCCGAACGCGCGCGCTTGCTTCAGGAGCGCCAGCATCGGACGCTTCGTCGGCGGATTCGCCGGATGCGGCGGGAGAAATCCGAACACCTCGTCGAAGACGATGAGCGCGCGAAGCTCGGTCGTTCCCGACAGCCCACGCACCCACGCGAGCGCCTGCTCGAGCACGAGCGACAGCACGAGCATCCGCTCTTCGTCCTCGAGATGCGCGACCGAAACGATCGTCGCCGGCGTGCGCGCGGTTCCGTCGCCGGCCATCCACGCGCCCACGTCGAGCGGCGCGCCTTGCCTCCACGTCGCGAACGTCGGCGACGCGACGAGCGCGTTGAGATCCTGCGACAGCTCGGCACGCTCCTTCGGCGGTAGGAACTCGTCGACGCTGAGCGCGCCCACGCGATCGATCGGCGGCTCGCGGAGATCGACGAGAAGCTCCTCGAGGCTCGCGCGCTTCCCCGCGCGGAGTCGTCGCTCGGCCAGATGCGACAAGAGGACGTGCTCGCGCCCACGCGTCGGATCCGCTTCGCGCTCGACCATCCGCAAGAGCAAGCTGATCGCCGCGCTCAGCGACTCGCGCGCCGCCTCTTCGTCGATCTCCCAGAGATTACTGTGCTGCTCGAGCGGGCTGAGCACATGAAGCGGCTCGCCCGCCGATGTACCCGGCGTGATCAGCCGCAGCACCGACGACTCGCGAAGCGCGCGCACGTCGCTCGGTCCGAGATTCCATCGCGCGAGGCCGTCGCGCCATTTCGTCGCAAGCTCTTGCGCGGCTTGATCCGTGGACTTTCCGTCGCGCTTCGCTGCGTCCGCGTCGACCCACGGCGCGAAGCTCGGCGCGTCGAGCTCGTCGAACAACAGCCCCAAGTTCGCGAGATCGCCCTTCACGTCGATCATCAGCACGGGAATGCGCGATCGCAGCGCTTCTTCGACGAGACCGATGGCGAGGCCTGTTTTCCCGCTCCCCGTCATTCCGACGCAGACCGCGTGCGTGACGAAATGATGCGGCGGCAGATCGAGATCGGTCGACGCTTCGCCCGCGGATGCGGTGAGCGGGAGAGAGCGACCGAGGCGGAACGGACGGGCAGCCATGGCGTATCGTACGAAGAGGTGAACCTTACATGAAAGATGCCGACGTCCACGTCCACGAGATGCTCGCCGACGCATGCCTCCGCGCCGGCGCCGAGGAGGAGATCGCCGCCGACCTCCGCGGCTACCTCGAGCGTCGCGGACTCTCCGCCGAGGACGTCGAGGCGATCGTCGCGTCGCCGCCCCGCCTCGGGCTCTATCGGCGCCTCGTTCGCAACAACCTGGTCGAGGTCGTCCGTCGGATGCTCCCGCGAACCCGCGCGCGCATGAACGCCGCGAAGGACGGCGCGTTCGACGCGTCGCTCGATCAGTTCCTCGACGAGGTCGGTCCGCGCACCCACTACCTCCGCGACGTGCCGAGCGAGCTCCTCGCGTGGGCGGCGACGCGATGGCGCGCGGACGAATCGCTCCCGGCGTACCTCGCGGATCTCGCCGCGCACGAGATCGTCGCGTTCGCGATCGCCGCAGCGCCCGCCGCGCGTGAAGGCGTGACGATCGACGACGTCGCGCTCGATCGCCCGCTCGTCTTCGTCGAAGCCAAGCGCCTCGCGCGGTACGCGTTCGCGGTGCACGAGCTCCCCGCCGCCGAGGATCATTTCGACCCGCCGGCTTCGCGCGAGATCTCGCTCCTCGTCTACCGCGATCCCGAGAACACGGTGCGCTTCCTCGATCTCACGCCGCTCGCGTCGGCGATCCTCGCGCGCCTCTTCGACGGCGAGCCGCTCGGGAGCGCGATCCCCGCCGCGTGCGCGTCGCTCGGCGCGGCGCCGACGGAGCAAATCCTCGCCGACACCGCGCGCCTCCTCGCGGATCTCGGCGAGCGCGGCGTCCTCCTTGGCGCGGCGCGTGTGGCGTAATCAGCCGGCGATCTTGACCGAGGCGCCCGTCGCGCGCAGCCAAATCTGTTTGATGCGATCGACCTCCGCCACGAGATCGTCGAGCGTCGGGATGTTGTTGTCGCGCTCGAGGAGCACCGGCACCGGCCCCGTCTTCGCGAGCACGCGCTCGAGCAACGCGAGCACCGGATCGACGACGTCCGCGCCGTGCGTGTCGAGGATGAGCCGCCCCGCGTCCCCTTCATCGAACCATTCGTGCCCCGCGACGTGCATCTGCACGACGCGATCGAGCGGGACGGTGCGCATCCACTCGTCGATGTCGAATCCGAAGTTGATCGAGTTCACGTACGCGTTGTTCACGTCGAGCATGAGCCCGCAATCCGCCGCGTCGCACACGCGCGCCACGAACTCCGCCTCGCTCATCTCGCGCGCGCCCGGATGCAAATAGAAGCTCACGTTCTCGACCGCGAGGGGAACACCGACCGCGTCTTGCGCGCGCTTGATCCGATCCGCGACGCGCCCCACCGCGCGCTCCTTGAACGCGATCGGCAAGAGCTCGTGGAGCATCTTGCCCGCGGCCGCGCCGACGCACAGGTGGTCCGAGTGCCACGGCGATCCGGCGTCCTTCACGAACGCAGCGAGCTCGCGCAAGTATGCATCGTCGAGCGCGTCGGTCCCGCCGATCGACATCGTCAGACCGTGCGTGACGATCGGATACCGCTCGCGCGCGTACGCGAGCGCGGCGGGGTAATACCCACCGCGTCGCATGTAATTCTCGGGCGAGATCTCGAGGAAATCGATCTCGGGGGGACAGCGATGCAGGAGCTCGTCGAGGAACTCCCACCGCAGCCCGAGACCGACTCCGTTCACGCCGCTCATCGCGGGAACGAGCTTACTTCTTCTTCGGATCGGTCCCGCACGTGCCGGGGCCGCAGCTCTGCTGTCCGGTTCCGGTGCCCTTCGGCGGCGGCGGCGGCGCTTTCTTCGGCACCGCGGGCGGCGCCGGCGGCTTCGCGCTCGCGGTCGTCGCCGGAGGCACCGCGGCCGGCGCGGCGCTCGCGGTCGTCGCAGGGGCGACGTCGGTCGGCGCTGGCATCGCGGGCGGCGTCACCGCGGGAGCGGCAGACGCCGCGCCCTTGTTCGCGCCGCATCCCGCGGCCGAGCACGACTGCTGACCGGCCGCCGTCGGAGCCGTCGACGGCGCCACCTCGGTCCCCTTCACGGGCGGCTGCGCTCCGCCGCATCCCGCGAGAATTGCGGTCGTCCCGAGCGCCGCCAGCGTGCCCACCAGGTTCTCGAACGAAAGATTCGGTCGCATCGTCGCTTCTCCTCGAAAAATCGTCTGTTTCGCGATTGCCACTACGTTACGCCCGGTCGGGCCCTTCGGTTTCGCCTTTTCAAGCTCTTCCGGCTTGTTCAGGGCGGCTTGTTCAGGGCATCGGCGTCGCCTTCAGGTCGATGGATACATCTGCCACATCGGCCACCTTGGTCCCCAGCAAGCCGAGCGCGCCCTTCGCGACCGCCCCGAAGCCGTCGCGCGGCTTCACGTCGTGATCGGCGAGCGTGATGCGCATCGGCGTCGTCGACTTCACCTCGATGCTCGTCGGCTTCGAGTCGCCGGCCGCGCCCGAGGGATAACGAAACTTCACCGACACCGGCACGTCCTTCGCGAGCTTGTGCCCGTGCACGAGAAAGTCGCCGTGCACCATCATCGTCACGGTGCGAACGTCGTCGCTCCCGTCCTTCGTCGGCGCGACCTTGGTCACATCAGTCGCGCTGAGACCGTCGACTTTGTTGATCGCGAGCACCGCCCAGCGATTCTCTTCCTTCGTCTTGCCGTCGACGACGACCTCGAGCCACGTGCGCGCGTGCGTCGTCTGCGAGTCGTTCTTGTCCTTGTCGTCGAACGTGTGGGTCGACAACGTCGACAGATCAATTTTCACCTCACCGCGCGAGCTCGCGAGGTTCATCAGATCGACGTCGAGGGATCCGCCCGCGGCCGTCGTGTCGGCCTTGATGTGCTCCTTCGGCGCGGGCATGTCGATCGACGTCGTCCCTTTCGGATCGATCGCGTACTTGACGAGCTTC